>DATCIQ010000328.1:0-10023 GCA_036507635.1 Gammaproteobacteria bacterium | reverse complement strand
CCGGCGTTCCGCGTCCTGAAAACGATCGTCTGTCCGGGCTCAGCCCGCGCCGCCATTGGAATCTCAGGGTGTATGCGATTGAAACAAGCTGCATCCTCCGCACAGCGGTTCCCCTCCCGGCCAATGACGAGAACTTCCTGGGCGGTCGATGCCGAAGAGACTCCGCCTGCGAGTCCGAGCGTGCAGAGTATGCTGGTCCAGGTGCGCATGAGTCCTCCCCCTCCTCTTGTTGTTTGCGCTCTCTCTAAAACGGCAGTTGCGGCCGGCCGTCCCCGACGCCGGCGACATGGTTGTCCGTGCCCGACAGCAGCATCGCGCGTGTCGGCGAGCACGAAGCGTTCGCGTAAAAACGCGTGAACATCAGCCCGGATTCGGCGAGCGTGTCGAGATTCGGCGTCTCGATCTCACCGCCGTAGGCGCCGAGATCCGAATAGCCCAAGTCATCCGCGACGATCATCAGAACGTTGGGTCGCTCCGGATCAACGTCCTGCGCGTGAGTCGCGAGACAGAGCAGGGCCAGCGCCGTGACGGCGAAAGCCCTTCCGCGTCCGGTTACTCCTCCGTCACCGCTTCGCATTCGTACGGGCGCACCTGCTGGTCGGGAAGGTAGAGCCATTGCTTGCGGCGCGTGACGGGCTCGGCGAAGGTCGCGGGATCCGTGGAGGTGAGCTCGTAGTCGAGACGGCTCCCGTCGCCGGAAGGCGTGAAGCGCTCGACCAGCACCGCATCCTCGCTTTGCGGAATGCCTTGCTGGTTGAACCAAGGCCAATCGAGATGCGTGGTCGTCACGACGAGGCTCTCGCCCTCCCAGCGGCCGACGGAATAGCCGAAGGGCGAGCGCGGCCAGTCAGGCGGGACCGCCTCCTCGCCCATGTGAATCGTGCGCACGACGTCGTACTCCTCCATGCGCAGCACGATGTCGTCGCCGTCGCGGACGAATTCCATGGGATAGGGCTGCTCCATGATGAGCGGCATGCCCTTCGGGATGCAGCCCTGCGTCGCGAGGTTCGTCTCGGCGTTTGCATACGCCCGGACGGCCGCCCGTGCCGCCTCGGTCAGCGGAAAGCCGTCGACGTTCCGACTTCCGAGATCGAACAGCATCGGCAAGGCGAGCGAGCTGCTCCACACCCGGAAGAGGCCAAGCTCGGGGCGCGAGGGATCGCCCTCGGTCCGGCGCCAGTGCGCGAAATCGCCTCGGCTCTCCGCGGACCAGCGCGGCTCGGCCGTCACCCACATCACAAACTCCTCGCCGCTCGGCAGGAGCACGTTCTGCATGAACATCTCCCTCCTGTCCCTCACCGGCGGCCAGCCGGCAACGCGCACGCGGTCGCCGACCCGGAAGAGGTCCGCCGTGATGCCCGTGCGCGCGAGATTCAACGGCGCCGCGCCCTCGATGCTCCAGACCGCGCGCTCTCCGCCGTCATTCACGGCTTCGAGCGTCACCATCATGTGCGGGCTGCGCCAGCGCACCTCAGCGATCTCGCCCTCGACCTCGAGAATCGAGGCCGCGTCGTAGCGACCGACGGCGCTGTGGTGGGCGAGCGATGGGACCGCCGCGAGCGACGCGGCGGCGGCGACCGCGAGCGTGGAGGCGAGGCGATTCATGACATTCCCCGTATCAGAAACATCGAAACCGAAGGTCATTCATATTGTCGCCCGCACGCCGGCAACGCAACTCGAGCCTGGATGCTCATGCGCCCACGGTCCGCGACGTCGGTTACCGGGACCTGTCGTATGCTAATCGGGGCGACTGAAGAGAGACGATAGGTGTTTTACGCTATTGCTTGCGGTGCTCGTGGGGTTGCCCCATGTTTTTGTGCTCGAGTGGGAGGCGAAGCTATGACTCGCAGCGGACGATGGTTCAAGAAGCACGCGGCAAGAACCGATAGAGATGCGCTACGCGCCGCAATACCGATGTGTCCGAGGCGCAGGATTGGAGCCGTGGCACTGGTTGCAGTCGCGACGCTGCTGCTCTTGCCGGCTTCACATGCGCAGGTGTCGCCCGCAGTGCGCGAATACCGTCTGCACATGTTCGAGCCCGCGGTCAGTGTCCTTGCCAACCGCACGTTCGAGCTCATGTTCGATACGGCGCGGGTCGATGCCGGAGAGCGCGTATGGCGGCTGCCGCACGATCCGCAGGCGCTCGATTTTTCGTACGAGCTCGAACGTGAGCGCCTCGCGGCGGAAGGTTTCGCCGCGCGAACATTCACCGACGCGCTGATCATCCTCAAGCACGGCCGTATCGTTCACGAGAGTTACCTCAATCGAGCCACGCCGGAAACGCACTTGAATTCGTACTCGATGGGCAAGAGCATCAATTCGATTCTCACCGGCATCGCGATCGCGGACGGCAGCCTGCCGTCGGTCGATGCCCCGATCATGGACTATATGCCCGAACTTCAAGGGACAGCCTACGACGGGCTTACATTGAAGAATTTGCTGCAGATGCGTACGGGCGTTGCGTGGGACGACAATTTCTTCGTGCCGGGACCGGGCCGTGACGCGCATGTCGGCGCATTCGTCGACAACGAAATCCGCTACGTGTCTGCCGCCGAGGAAATCCTCGAGCGTGCAGGGCCGCCAGGACAGGCGTTCAATTACAACAGTGTCGAGGCGGCACTCGTCGGTGAAATCGTCAGTCGCACGACCGGCGTTTCCCTCAGTGAGTACCTCAGTGAGCGTGTCTGGAAGCCCGCGGGGATGGAGAGCTACGCTTTCTACGTACTCGACGGTCCGCCCGGTGTCGGTAAAGAGTTCACGGCCGGCGCATTCAATGCCGTCGCACGCGACTACGCACGTCTCGGCCAGATGATGCTCAACGAAGGCCAGGCGAACGGTCACAGGATTCTACCGGCGCAGTGGGTCGACGAATCCACGACGCCGGGCCCGGGCACGGCGCGCCCGGGCTTCGGCTACGCATACCTCTGGTGGACGATAGAGGACACCGATGCCTACACGATGCTCGGCGGCGAGGGACAATTCGTTTATGTCGACCTGCCGAGCGAGACGGTCATCGTCAAGCTCAGCCATGTGCCGGTCGGCAGTCCGGAAGGTACACGGGCAACGGCAGAGACGTTCGCGTTTCTGGCAGCTGCGTCAGCCTGGGATCCTGGTCAGAGCGCGGAGGTTTCGAAGTGAGTAAAGCCATGCGCTTTCCCCGCGCGACTCGGCGCCGCCGACCGGTTGACCGGGCCGGCCTATCGCGCGCGTCGGTGCTCGCGGCAGCGCTCCTCTCCGGAGGCGCACATGCGGCGGAAGTGACTGCGGACACCTCGACCTGTGCGGCGATCGCCGATCTCGCCAGACCCGACTTCCTCGTCGAGAAGGCCGAGATTGTTCCGGCCGGACCCGCGCCTTCGGCGGGTGGCGAGGGAGAGCCGCTTCCCGAGCATTGCCTCGTCCAAGGCATGCTTAATCCGCGTCTCGGCGCTGACGGCCGCAGCTTCGGCATCGGCTTCGACCTGCGCATGCCGACGGTCTGGAACGGCCGCTTCGCTTTTCATGGCGGGGGCGGGCTCGACGGCGTGCTCAACCCGGCATTGGGCGATATCTTCGGCTCCGTGAGGCCCTCGGCGCTGGCGCGCGGCTTCGCCGTCGTGTCTTCGGACGGGGGACATCGCAGCCCGACGTTTCTCGACCCCACGTTCGCCCTCGACCAGCAGGCGCGTCTGGACTACGCGTTCAATGCGATGGATCGGGTCACGCTCAAGGCGAAGGCGCTCGTCGAGCGCTACTACGACTCGGCGCCCGAGCACTCGTATCTCCTCGGATGCTCGAACGGAGGACGCCAGGGCATGCTGGCCTCCCAGCGCTTCCCCCACCACTTCGACGGCATAGTCGCGGGCGATCCAGCCTTCAAGCTCTCCCGGATCGCGATGGATCAGGCCTGGAACATCCAGGTGGCGGCCCGGATCGCGCCGCAGGATGAAACCGGCCGGCCGATCATTTCACGGGCTTTCTCGGACTCCGATTTGGATCTGGTCGCCGACGCGCTCCTTGCACAATGCGACAACCTCGACGGCTTGGCCGACGGTATGATCAACGACTGGCTGGCCTGCGACTTCGATCCGGGCGAGCTGGTCTGCGAAGCCGAGAAAACCGACGCCTGCCTTTCCGGCGACCAAGTCGAGGCGCTGCGCGACCTGCACACGGGCCCCCGGACCAGCGACGGCGAGCCGCTCTACGGCACGTTCCCCTACGACACGGGCATCGCCGGACCCGCGTGGAGAGGCATGCACCTCGGCTCTTCTGGCACGGGCGAGTGGGACGCGGCCGATGCCAACCTCGGCTTCGGCACGCTGCGTTACTATGCCCTCACGCCGCCGGATCCGACGTTCGATCCGATGACTTTCGACTTCGATCGCGACGCCGAGCGCACGCTTCAGACCTGGGCGATCGGCGACGCCGACGCGACCTACCTCGAGACGTTCGGGCGCACCGGCAAGATGATCGTCTATCACGGTCTGTCCGATCAGGGTATGGCGGCGGGTGCATTGGCGGACTGGTACGACCAGGTGGTCGCCGACACGGGTGCATCGATCCGGGATTCCGTGCGGCTGTTCTTCATTCCCGGCATGACGCACTGCGGCGGCGGACAGGCCACGGACCGATTCGACATGCTCGATGCGATCGTCACATGGGTAGAGGAAGGGCGCGCGCCTGACCGGATCGTCGCGACGGGCGACTTCGTCCCCGGCGCGTCCCGCCCCTTGTGCCCTCACCCACTCGTCGCGCGCTATCAAGGCGGTGACGAGAAGAACGCCGACAGCTTCGTGTGCAGCGAGTAGACGCCGCTGCCTATAAGGGGGTCATGATGCTTCAAACAGCTTCGCGCCGTTCATCCTCGTATTCGAGCTTCGGTCACAGGTTCGCGCCCGTTTGTCTGGCGTTGGTGATGGCCGGCTGTGTCGAAAGCGAGAACGCCGACCCGGAAGTCGCTGTCGCAGACACGGTCTTCCAGAACGGCCGTGTTCACACCGTGAACAGCAATGATGACGTTGTCGAATCCATCGCCATCAAGGATGGAATAATCACTGCGGTTGGCTCCGATAGCCAACTCGCCTCATTGATTGGCGAGTCGACTCGGGTGATTGATCTCAATGGCAGGATGCTGATGCCGGGCTTGGTGGATGGGCATATGCATCCGACCAACGCAGGACCCGAGTTGCTCGGCTGCACTTTGAGAGATTTGATTCCCAATACTGTCGAAGCGGCGTTATCAAGGATAACGGCCTGTATTGAGATGGAGCCGGACGCACCTGCTGACAGCTGGCTTCAGGTACGTGGATGGTCCCGTACTCCATTGACGGCTGCCGCTCTGGATCGATTGCCAACCGATCGGCCGGTGGTTGTCCAGGAGTATACGTATCATGCCCTGGTCGCGAATTCGCGTGCGATGCAGCTTGCCGGCATTACCAGTGACACGACAGATCCCGTCGACGGAAAGGTCGATCGTCACGGCTCCGGTGAGCCGACAGGCATCTTTTACGATGGCGCGCAAGGATACGTCAGAGCCGCAGTGCCTCAGCCCTCTGCGGCTGCGCAGCATGAACAAAATCTCGTCTATCTGGAAGCTGTTTTACAGGTGTTGCGCGAAGAAGGTGTGACGACGGTGTTTGATGCGGCTGCAGGCCCGGGAGGCATGGCAGCCCTGCTGCAGAAGCACGATGAAGGACAACTGTCTGTACGCGCGCAGTTAGCCACCGTCGTCTCTGCCGATGCAGCTGAATCTCCGGGGGACGTCGTTGCCCACATCAAGGAGTTGGGAAGCCGGTTCAATACGCCCCGGGAAGCCCAATCGCCCGGATTCAGAGTAGAGACTGCGAAGATTTTTCTGGATGGTGTTGTCGGGCCGGCTGAAACGGGGGCGCTGCTCGAGCCGTATCGGCGTAACGTACGCACGCCTGAGGAGCCTAACTGGCAAGTCAGTGATAGCTATGGGCCGACCTACTTCGAGCCGCCAGCGGTTTCTGCACTACTCGATGAGCTGGCTGCGAACGATATTAACATCCACATGCATGCCACAGGTGACAGAGCCGTCAACGTTGCCCTCAATGCGATAGCGGAAGTTCGCGCGAAGCACCCAGAAAAGAATTTTCGCCCGTCGCTGGCCCACGCTTCGTTGGTGGACCCTGGGGATTACCAACGCTTTGCGGAACTCGACGCAACACCCGTGCTGTCCTTCCAGTGGAGTCGGCCCAGGGGTGGCAGCTTCCAGGCTGACGTTCTCGGCCCGGAGCGGTTCCGATATTTCAGCACGACGGGCAAATTCCACGAAGCCGGTGTGAGAGTCGCTTTCGGCAGTGATTGGCCGATTGATCCGCTAAACGAGTGGTTGGCCATGCAGATCGCAATCACGCGGACCAACCCGACTGCGCTGGATCTGGGGCGATTAGGCGATGATCCGGGTCTCGACTTGGCGACAACGATTCGGGCGATGACTCTCAATGCCGCCTACACGCTGAACATGGATCAGTATGTGGGGTCGCTCGAGGTCGGGAAGTTCGCTGATCTCATCGTCCTCGACCGGGACCTGACAGCGATCGCTCCGGAGGAAATATCCAATACTCGAGTGCTGCTTACGATGGTAGGCGGGCAAGAGGTCTTTCGGGCGCCCTCGTTGCGAACAACGGGAGCAAGTGATGGCGGACAATAATCGAATCGGACCCATCAGCCGTCGGCGAGTACTCGCAAGTTCCATTGCTCTGGCGGGCATGGCGTCAATCGATGAAACGTGGGCCAACCAGCGCGCCGCGGCAGGTCAACCATCGATCGATCGTTCCACGGGCACCGCGGATTGTTCCGTCGCGCCCAGACTCAGCCCGATCGTTGATACGTCCAACGGCAAGGTGCGCGGCTATGTCGCAGACGGGATCCACACCTTTCGCGGGCTGCGCTATGGCGCACCGACGGGCGGTGTGAACCGGTTTCGCCCGCCCGCTACACCCGCGCCTTGGACCGGTGTGATGCACGGCTACGTGGCTGCCGGCGGCAACGTTGCGCCTCAACTCACGGCCGACTCTTCCTCACCGAATCGATGGACGAACGCACTCGATCCGGACGGCCCGCCGATGTCTGAGGATTGCCTGTTCCTCAATCTGTTTACGCCCGGTGTGAACGACAATGTCAGGCGGCCGGTGATGGTGTGGCTGCACGGCGGGGCATGGGCGAGAGGCAGCGGTGTCGAGCCCGCGTTTGACGGCACGCGTCTCGCTCGCCGCGGCGACTCGGTCATCATCACGATCAATCATCGCCTGAACCTGTTCGCGTATCTGTATCTGGCGGACCTTCTGGGTGCCGAGTACGCGGATTCGGGAAACGCAGGGGCGCTCGACATCATCGCGGCGCTCCAATGGATCAAAGAAAACGTCGCGAACTTCGGCGGCGATCCGGGCAACGTCACGCTGTTCGGCTGGTCTTCCGGCGGCGCGGACGTTTGTCAGCTGCTGGCGATGCCGGCCGCCGACGGTCTGTTTCATAAGGCCATTATTCAGAGCGGCGCTCAACTGACGCTGCGCACGCGCGAGGAAGCCGCGCGTGCCGCGGAGCAGACGCTTGGGCGCTTAGGATTGAACCGGGCGCGCGCACGAGAAATCCTCGTGCTGTCCATGGAAGCCGTTCTTGCAGGCGGGGGCGGCGGCGCACCGACTGTCGATGGCCGGTCCGTCCCCCGTCAATTGTGGGAGCCCGATGCACCGCCCACGGCTCGCAAAGTGCCTATCTTAGTCGGCGGCACCGACTCCGAGCTCAGCATGGTGGCTTCCGACGACGTTTTCGACGCCGACGATCGGGGCATGACTCGACGTCTCGAGCGACTGCTCGGTGATTTGGCGGGCCCCGTGCTCGCCGGCTACCGGGAGGGTTACCCCAACGCCACACCGGGGCAACTTCTCATCCTCGTTGCAACGGGGCTGTGGACGACGAAGCGCTCGACGCAGCTCGCGGAACGCAAAGCCGCGCAAGGCGGCGCGCCTGTCTATTCCTACCGCTGGAGGTGGCGGCCGCCCTTCGATGACGGCAAGTACCTGAGTCCCCACGGCGTCGACCTGCCCTTCGTGTGGGATAACGTCGAGACGTCACGAGACCGCGTCGGCACCGGATCCGGCCAGCAACGCCTCGCAGATGACATGAGCGATCGCTGGCTCGCCTTCGCCCGAGACGGTGATCCCAACGCGCGCGATCTGGTTCGTTGGGAACCGTACACACTGGCGCACCGCGCAACGCTCGTCATCGATCGCGATGACGCGGTAATTGACGATCCGTACCAAGCCGAACGGCTTGCGCTCGCGAGCATCCCGCAATCCGCGATCAGCGGCGCCTTCAGCCTGTTGCGGGGTTAACGCCGTATCCGGCCTACGGCCGCGGCACGTCCTATGCGAGCCTATCGACGAGGTTCGGACGCTGTTGGAGGTGGTCGGTCACGAGCTCGTAGCTGAGCCCAAACTCGAGCACAGGCCGGTCGGCGCCCATCGGTCCCATCAACTGCATGCCCATCGGTCGGCCGCGCGCATCGAAGCCGACCGGTAGATTGAGCGCGGGGACGCCGGCCAGCGTCGCCCCGATGACGACTTCCATCCAGCGGTGATAAGTGTCCATTGCGTGACCGTTGATCTCACTCGGCCAATGCATCTCGGCGGGAAAAGGAAACACCTGAGCGCTCGGAAGTGCGAGAAAGTCGAAGCGTTCGAAGAGCGTGTGTACGGCGCGATACCAGTCAGATCGCGTCACCGACGCCGTCGCGATATCGGCCGCCGTGAGATCGAGACTGCCTTCTATCTCGAAGATCATTTCGGGTTTCAACTGCCGTCGCAAGGACCGATCTTCCAGCATGGACTGGCGACCGGCGTGCGACCAGTGCCGGAGTGTAAGCCATGCCTGCCACAACCGGTTCATGTCGAAATCCGGGAGCACGCGATCCACCTGCACACCGTGGTTTTCGAGACTAGTAAGCGACTGCTCGCAAAGCTCGAGCACGCCGGGCTCGGTCGCCAGATAGCCATCGTAATCCCCCATCCAGCCGATGCGCAGTCCCGAGAGCTCGGGCGCGCGATACGCATCGAAGCCCGGCAGCGCGTCACGCATCGCCATCGGCGCACGTGAATCGAAGCCCGCGATCGTCTCGAGGAGGCGGATCGTATCCTCGGTGTTTCTGCCCATCGGCCCGCTCGTCGGGAGTTGGCTATAGAAGAGGTCCGCCGATGTGCCCGGCACCCTCCCCTGGCTCGGCCTGAAACCGATCACGTTGTTGAATGCTGCGGGATTTCTGAGCGAACCCATCATGTCGCTGCCGTCGGCGACCGGCAGCATCCGTGTCGCCATGCCAACCGCGGCGCCGCCGCTGCTGCCGCCGGACGTGAGCGACGGATCGTACGCGTTGCGTGTGACGCCGAATACCGTGTTATAGCTCTGCGAGCCCATGCCGAACTCGGGCACATTCGTCTTACCGATGAAGATCGCACCGGCATCGCGAATGCGTGCTATGTGCAGAGAATCCGACTCGGGCATCGTGCCCGCAAAGATCGGCGAGCCCAGGCTCGTCGGCAGGCCTTCGGCATCCGCAAGATCCTTGACCGCATGCGGCACGCCGTGCAGCCAGCCGCGATACTCGCCACGCGCAAGCTCCTCGTCGGCGCGGCGTGCTTCTGCGAGGCACGTGCCATCATCGAGCAGACTGACGATCGCGTTATAGACCGGATTGTATCTTTCGATACGCCCAAGATAAGCCTGCATGGTCTCGACGCAGCTCACCTGACGCGCCCGGATCGCCGCAGAAAGCTGCACGGCGGACAACGCTGTCAATTCGCTCGGCAGTTCCGCGCTAGCCGTTCTCGGAATGCCTATCGGCATCGCGAGCGCAGCTCCGATATACGCGGAGTGTCTCATGAACCGACGGCGACTCAAGACCGATTGCGGTAACCCCATCCGTCGTCTGTCTATCTGCGCGCTAAGCGCATCCAAGAAATCATAACAGCACGACACGTTCTCCGCCCGGCTACATTCAATCCGGCAAGGGACGGGCGGCTC
>DATCIQ010000327.1:0-84189 GCA_036507635.1 Gammaproteobacteria bacterium | reverse complement strand
AAAAATTTAGAAGCAAGCCATGCCAACGGTAATCCAATCAGAATGCCGAGCGCGAGCTCGAGATTGCGCATCCACAGTCGGCCCCAGATCAGCACGAGCACGGCGACGGCGATGAGCCAAGTCAGCATGATGCTGTCTCGTCCCCTCCCCTAATGGTGCTCGACCCCGGCCGGGGCCGGAGGCTCACTGAAGAAGTCGAGACGGGTCAGCACGGTGTAATCGCCCTCCACGGCCATGAGCCCGATGAGCACGAGCAGCACGGTCGGGGGGCCGATGATCGCACAGATCAGTGCGACGCGCTCCCACGCCATGTGCATGAAAATCGCGACGATGAAGCCGGCTTTCAACAGCATGAACAGCAAGATGAGACCGAGCCTGAAGTATCCGTCCGGCAAGAAGTCGGTTCCGTAGGAAAAGGCGCTCAATAGAAACAGCAGGCCCCAGATCCAGAAATAAATCTTCAGCGGATGTTGTTGTCCCTCGACGTGCGCCATCTCGGCTCCTTACCACAGATAGAAAACCGCGAATATGAATACCCAAACCAAGTCGACGAAGTGCCAATAGAGCCCCGCGATCTCGACGATCTCATAGTTGCCGCCGCGGCGCTCGTAGAAACCGTTGACGATGCGCATCGCGATGATGGTCAGATAAATCACGCCGGCCGAGACGTGCAGCCCGTGAAACCCCGTGATCATGAAGAAGGCCGCGCCGAACTGTTCGGCGCCCATCGGGTTCGTCCAAGGCCGCACGCCCTCGGTGATGAGCTTGGTCCACTCGAACGCCTGCATACCGACGAAGACGGCGCCGAACGCCGCCGTGATGAGCATCAGCGACGCTGCGCGCGCGCGGTCGCGCCGATAGCCGAAGTTGACCGCGAGCGCCATCGTGCCGCTGCTCGTGATCAGCACGAAAGTCATGATGGCGATGAGAATCAGCGGAATGCTCTGGCCGAAGAACGTGAGCGCGAACACTTCGCTCGGGTTCGGCCACGGCACGGACGAGGAGATGCGCACGTTCATGTAGCCCGTCAGGAAGCACGTGAAGATGAACGTGTCGCTCAAGAGGAAAATCCACATCATGGCCTTGCCCCAGGGGACGTGGAACGTCTGCTTGTCGGACGACCAGTCCGAGACGAAGCTCTGCCAGCCCTCCGGGGCCGGCGCGTGGGCGGCGGCTGTTACCCCGTCTTGTGCCATGAACTCAAGCTCCTTTCCTTACGTGGACCAAAGCAGCGCGAACAAGCCGAGCCAGACTAGCAACAGGAAGTGCCAGTAGGTCGTGCACAGCTGCACACTTTGGCGAACGGCGGCCACTTGGACGACGCTCGCCTTCTCGAGGCCGTGCCATAGGCGCGCCGCGGTGCGCGTCAGCACGACGAGACCGCCGACGAGATGCAGGCCGTGCACGGTCGTCAGCAGCACGAAGAACGAAAAAGCCGGGTTCGTGTGATCGTAGTGTCCGCCGGCCCTGAGTTGCCGCCACGCGAGCACCTGTCCGAGCAAAAACAAGACGGTGAGGATCCCCGCCGCCGAAAAGTAGCGCTTTGTGCCCTCGACCTCGTTCCGGCCGGCCCGATGGTACGCGATCTGCATGACGAAGCTCGCCAAGATCAGCACGGCGGTGTTGAGCCACAGCAACGCGGGCTCGTTGACGGCGTGCCACTCTTGGAGCTCGCCGTGACCGTGACCCATGCGCATGACGTAAGCGCTCGCGAAGATCATGAACAGGCTCGCCACCATGCCGAGGAAGACATATAGGCCGACTTTCGGCGCCGACGACGTGAGGCCATCCTGGCTTCCCGAGATGACGCCGTGCACGGTCCAGGGCTTGTCCCGGAGACGTTGCACGATGAGCCACCAGACGGTGACGCCGAGCAAGAGGCCGATTGCGAGACCCGTCATCATGGGAGCTTACTCAAGGCTAACCGACGCTCGCCTCGCCTGGCTTGGTCGGGTGATTTTGCGGAATGAAATCCTGATCCGCGCCCGGCACGCTGTAGTCATACGCCCAGCGGTAGACGACGGGGAGCTTCGGCCCCCAATTCCCGTGCACGGGGGGCGTATCCGGCGTCTGCCACTCGAGCGTCGTCGCGCGCCACGGATTCGGGTCGGCTGTCTTGCCTTTCAACAGGCTGTAGACGACGTTGACGAGGAAGATGAGCTGCGCCGTCGCGACGAAGATCGCGGCGATCGTGATTCCTGCGTTGACGTCGTGCGCGGACTCCGAAATGAAGTCGGTCTGGCCGTACGCATAGTAGCGGCGCGGCATGCCCAGAATCCCGAGATAATGCATCGGCAGATAGATCGCGTACGTGCCGAGGAACGTCATCCAGAAATGGATCTTGCCGAGCACCTCGTTGGCCATCTTGCCCGTCACCTTCGGGAACCAATGGTAGATGGCGCCGAACAGCACCATAACCGGCGATACGCCCATGACCATGTGGAAATGGCCGACGACGAAATAGGTATCCGAAAGGGGCAAATCGACGGTCACGTTGCCGAGAAAGAGGCCCGTCAATCCGCCGTGGATGAACGTGAAGATAAACCCCGTGGCCCAGAGCATCGGCAAGTTGAAGTGAATGTCGCCGCGCCACAGCGTCAAGACCCAGTTGTACACCTTGATGGCCGTCGGCACGGCGATGATGAGCGTCGTGGTCGCGAAGAAGAAGCCGAAATACGGGTTCATGCCGCTCACGTACATGTGATGCGCCCACACGACGAAAGACAGCGCACCGATCGCGACGATTGCCCACACCATCATGCGATAGCCGAAAATGTTCTTGCGCGCGTGCGTGCTCAATAGATCCGATACGATGCCGAAAGCCGGGAGCGCGACGATGTAGACCTCGGGATGGCCGAAGAACCAGAAGAGGTGCTGAAACAAGACCGGGCTGCCGCCCTGCGTGTCGGACGCCTCGCCCATCGAGAGCAAGGCGGGCATGAAGAAGCTCGTCCCGACAACTCGGTCCAACGTCATCATGATTCCGGCAACGAGCAGCGCCGGAAACGCGAGCAGACCCAGAATCGTCGCGACGAAAATACCCCACACGGACAACGGCAGGCGCATCAACGTCATGCCCTTGCAGCGCGCCTGGAGGACCGTGGTCACGTAGTTCAAGCCGCCCATCGTGAATGCCACGATGAAAGTGACCAGCGATAGCAGCATCAAGACGATACCCCAATCGGTGCCCGGCGAGCCTTGCAGCACGGCCTGCGGCGGATACAGCGTCCAACCGGCGCCCGTGGGGCCTCCGGGCACGAAGAAGCTCGCCATCAAGATGATGACCGACAGCAAGTAGACCCAGAAGCTCAGCATGTTCATATACGGGAATACCATGTCCCGCGCGCCGCACATGAGCGGGATCAAGTAGTTGCCGAAGCCGCCGAGAAAGAGGGCGGTCAGCAGATAGATGACCATGATCATGCCGTGCATGGTCACGAACTGATAGTAGTTGTACGGCGTTATGAACGAGAACGTTTCCGGAAAGCCGATCTGCAAACGCATGAGCAATGACAGCACGAGCGCGACGAGGCCGGCGCCGATGGCAACGCTGCCGTACTGGATGGCGATGACCTTGTGGTCCTGGCTCCAGACGTACCTCGTGATGAAGGTATCCGGATCGTGGAGGTGACGGTCGCGGTCAGCTATTGCAACGTATGCCATGTCGGAGATTCCTCAAGTCGAGATCGCTGTCTCGTTTCGATTACTGCAACGTATTGATGTAGGCGACGACATCGTTGATCGCCTCCTCGCCGCTCAAGATCGAAGCGAGCATGTACATTTGGTCGCCGTAGATATCGGCCTCGTGTCCGCCGCGAATTCGCTCGCGGAAATTGCCCAGTTGCCTCTCAAGGTACCAGTCGCTCATGCCGGCGAGCTGCGGCGCGTTCGTGCTCCACCGGCCGTCCCCCGCGGGACCGTGACACACCGAGCAGGTCGTATAGATCCTGCGGCCGCGTGCTGCGTCGCCGATGACGGTCGGCTCGGGCGCTGCGCCTTGCAGCGTCGCAATGTGGGCGATCACGTTTTCCACGGCCTGCGCGTCGGCGAGCGTTCGCGCCATGGGCGCCATTTGAATCCCGTAAATGTCGCGGGGATCCGTGCCGCGTATGCCGTTCTGGTAGTTCGCGATCTGACGGCGTATGTACCATGAATCCAGGCCGGCGATCTTCGGCGCGTTGAGCGCCATGTTGCCTTCGCCTTGCGGGCCGTGACAGGCGGCGCACACCGCGTACGTCGCGGCTCCGACCGCGGCATTGCCCGTCGCTCTCTCGAGCGTTGCGGCGAACGTCGGCTTGGTCGCGAGCCACGTCTCGAAATCCTCGGGCGTATCGACCACGACTCGGCCGCGCATCGCGAAGTGCCCCACGCCGCAAAGCTCCTCGCACAGAATCTCGTAGGTTCCGGCGACGGTCGGCGTGAACCACTGATACGTGACCATGCCGGGCACGAGGTCCATCTTCACGCGAAACTGCGGGACCGTGAAATTGTGCAGCACGTCGCTCGAGCGCAGCAGCGCTTCGACCGGCGAGCCCATGGGAAGGTGGACGATCGGTTCTGCGACGACGACGTCGTCCATCGCGGCCGGATCCGCGGGATCGAGGCCGAGCGGGTTGTCGGGCGTCATCAAGCGCACGTCGCTGTGGCCGAGAGCGCCGTCCGCGCCCGGAAAGCGAAAGGCCCAGTGCCACTGCTTGCCGACGGCTTCCATCTGCATTGCGTCGTCCGGCACACGAACGAAATTGGCCCACACGAACAGCCCCGGCGTCAACATCGCCGCGACGCCGACCGACGTCACGACGGTCAACCACCCCTCGAGCTTGCCGCTCTCGGGCTCGTAATGGGCTTTGTGGCCCTTACGGTGACGATACTTGACGAGGCAATAGGCGCTGAACAGGTTGACGGCGACGAAAACGACGCCGCAGACCCAGAACGTCACGTCGACGGTGAAATCGATCGTGTCCCAGTTCGACGCCAACGGCGTGAAGTACCAGGGGCTCGCGAAGTGAAATACCAGCGAGCCTATGACCAACAAGACCAACACGACGGCTAAGGCCATACGCTACCTTTCGTTTTTTCAGCGGGCGCGGCGTGCCCACCGGATTGCCGAGAGACCGACAAAGCTATTCGACGATGAACTTGCCGTTCATGAGCACGAAATGCCCCGGGAAGGAGCAAAAAAACGTGTAATCGCCCCCGGGCTCCAATCCGCTCGCGGCAAATGTGATCGTCGTTTCCTGGCCGCCGCCGATGACGTCGGTCGTGGCAATGACGCGCGCATCGCCGGCCGGCAAGTAGTTCGGCGGCCCGGCCGATTGGCCGGCTTGCGCCAGCGCCATGTAATCTTCCGTTTTGCTCAGCACGAAATTGTGCCCCATGATGTTGGCCGCGAGCTGGCCGATATGCTTGAGCGTGACGGTAATTTCCTCGCAGCTCCCGCTGACCTTGAGCTCCTTCTGCACGAACTGTATCTGGTCGTTGCCCTCGACGGTCAGGGAACACTCTTGGCCCCACGCTTGGCTTCCTATCAAAAAGGCGACAACGGCAATCGGCGCTAAGTTCTTTCTCATGAGTTTCCCGATACTCCTTGTGTAGCAATGACTCCGGTGATTAACCAGCAAATGTTAGCAGAGCGGCAGTAGGCGCGGCTATGTACGCGTCGCCAGATATGCTTGCTCCGAGATGCGTTGCCAGGGCTCCGATTCATCGAGAAAGCGCCGGTAAGACTCCCAGACTCGCGCCACGAGCGGGTCCGCGGCTGCGAGCTTTTCGATGACTTGCAACGTCAATGCCTTGAGACCCACGAGCACGCTCGGCGGGAAGCTCAAAATCTCGACCGCGGCATCGGCCTCGAGCTGGCGCAGCGAGCTCGCGTTGCGCGCCATATATTCGGAGGTCATATCGAGCGTCGCGGCCTGGCAGGCGACGCGAACGATTGCCTTGAGATCCTCTGGGAGCTGATTCCAAGCGCCGACGTTGATGATGCACTCGAGTGTCGGTCCCGGCTCTTGCCAGCCCGGGTAGTAGTAGTAGCGCGCCGCTTGATGCAGGCCGATCGCGATATCGTTGTATGGACCGACCCACTCGGTCGCGTCGATGCTGCCCGTCTGCAACGCCGTGAAAATCTCCGATCCAGGCAATGTGACCGGTGTCCCGCCGGCGAGCCGCAATGCTTCTCCGCCGATCCCGGGGATGCGCATTTTCAAACCCTTGAGATCGTCCATGGTGTCGATGCGCTTATTGAACCAGCCGCCCATCTGCACGCCGGTGTTGCCGGCGGGAAACGGCATGAGATTGAACCGTGCATACACCTCGCGCCACAGGTCGAGGCCGCCGCCATAGTAGAGCCACCCGTGCATCTCATGGGCGTTGAGTCCGAACGGAATGGCGGCGAAGAACTGGGCCGCTTCGGTCTTACCGCGCCAGTAGTAGGCGGCTCCATGTCCCATTTCCGCAGTGCCGCGCGATACGGCATCGAACACATCGAGCGCCGGGATGAGCTCATTGGCCGCGTACACGGTAATCTGCATGCGGCCGCCACTCATCTCTTCTATGTAGCGAACCAACGTGTTGACCCCGGTGCCCAAACCCGGGAAATTCGGTGGCCACGTCGTCACGAGCTTCCACGAGAACCGTTGTTGGTCCTGCGGGCCGGCTGCCTGGCCGGCCGGTTCGCGGGCACAGCCGGCGAGCGCCGCTGCTCCCCCGAGGCCGCTGACAAATTCACGGCGTTTCATGGTATGGGTAGTCTCCTTGAGCGAGGCGCGTACTAATATCAGATTGCAACTCTGACGCCCAGCGCTGAGACGCAAGTCCCACTTACCTCGACGAAATTGGGCAAATCTCTCTAAGAAACCCACGAACCCGAATATGGTCCAGGGTTCTTTCAGAAAGGAGGGCAGAGGGTACTCGAGTGCTGGGAGAGTGGAGAATCGATGCGTATATTTCTGCGTATCGTCACCCGTGTGGGACATTGACGTACCAGATAGCTCGATAAGGAGGGAATTCTAGTGATCGGTCTGCTGCAACGCGTCAGCAAAGCCAGCGTTGCCGTCGATGGGGCACGCATCGCCGCCATCGGGCGCGGCCTGCTCGTGCTCGTCGGCGTCGAGCGCACGGATGGCGCGGCCCAAGCGCGGCGCCTTGCGGAACGCCTCCTCGCCTATCGTGTATTCCCGGACGCCGCCGGCAAGATGAACTTGAGCGTCCTCGACATCGGCGGCGAAGTACTGCTGGTCCCACAATTCACGTTGGTCGCCGATACGAGCTCGGGAAACCGGGCCAGCTTCTCGCGAGGCGCGGATCCCGGGGCCGGCAAACGCCTCTTCGAGCAGCTCGTCGTCGAATGCGAAGCCCTCCACGACCGAGTCGCCGTGGGCCGCTTCGGCGCGGCCATGCAGGTGGCGCTCACCAACGATGGTCCCGTCACGTTTTGGCTCAAAGTCGACGCGTAGCTTAAACGTCCGTCCCCTCGCTTTGACGTATGATGATTCCTTAGACCGCACCTTTGGAGACAACAGATGGGATTCGGCGGCATCAGTATCTGGCAATTGCTGATCATTCTCGTGATCGTGCTGCTCGTTTTCGGTACCAAGCGCCTGAAGACACTCGGCGGCGATCTCGGAGGAGCGATCAAGGGCTTCCGTAAAGCCATGGACCAGGACGAGGAAAAGAAGGCGACGGCGAAAGCGGAGGAGCAAAAGCGTCTGGAGTCCGGCGGCGATAAGGACGCCGAATTCGCCGAGGAAAAGGATACGGAACGGCGCGGGTAATCGTTCGAGACGCGCTATGTTCGATGTCGGTTTCAGCGAGCTCGTGCTGCTGTTCGTCATCGGCTTGCTCGTGTTGGGTCCAGAGCGCCTTCCCAAGGTCGCGACGCAGCTCGGCCGTTGGGTCGGGCGCGCACGCCGCACGGCGAGCCAGCTGCGCCATCAACTCGAGCGCGAGATCGCATTGAGCGAGATCGAGCAGAGCCGGAAACGCAAAGAATCGAATCCGCCGCCTGCATCCGGTCCATCCAAGTCCGCGACCGAGCCGCCGAAAAGCCCCGCTAGTCCGGCCGCCGATCCACCGAAAGATCCTCCGCAAGATCCTCCGGTTTCAGGATGACCGAGCCTGCGATCAAACCGAACCTCGGCAACAACGATCCCGAGCCCAAAGACAAGGAAGAGCTCGCCGAGGGAACTCTGATCTCGCATCTGATCGAGCTCCGCCAGCGCCTCGTCAAGGCGACGCTCGGCATCCTCGTCGTGTTCCTGTGCCTCGTTCCCTTCGCCCAGGAGATCTTCGAGATGATCTCGGCGCCGCTGCGCGAAGCATTGCCCGAAGGCTCGACGATGATCGTCACGGGGATCGCCACGCCGTTTCTCACGCCGTTCAAGACGACGCTGTTCGTGGCCCTGTTCCTCGCAATGCCGATCGTGCTGTATCAAATCTGGCGCTTCGTGGCACCGGGTCTATATCGCAAGGAGAGGCGTTTCGCGATTCCGCTGCTCGCGTCGAGCATCGTGCTCTTCTATGCCGGCGTTGCGTTTGCTTACTTTGTGGTGTTCCGGCTCGTGTTCGTATTCTTCATCAGCGTGACGCCCGAGAGCGTCACGAACATGCCGGATATCAACGAATACCTGAGTTTCGCGCTGACGATTTTCTTCGCGTTCGGCATCGCGTTCGAAGTGCCCATTGCAACGTTCATGCTCATTTGGAGCGGCTTGGTGTCGATCAAGACGCTCGCCGGGGTGCGACCCTACATCTTTCTCGGCGCTTTTGTGATCGGCATGTTCTTGACGCCGCCCGACGTGATATCGCAAACGCTGCTTGCCTTGCCTATGTATGCTCTCTACGAGACGGGGCTCGTCATGGCGCGACTCATGCTTCCCGAAAAAGTCGCGGCCGAGCAAGCAGCGGATCAAGCGGAATGACGCGCCGACTTCCGTGATCGCAGGAGTGCATCGATGAACACCGACGCTGCAACCGTCGCCGAGGACCTGCCGCAATGGGTAGGCCACCCGCGCGGGCTCCGCACGCTGTTCTTCACGGAGATGTGGGAGCGGTTCAGCTACTACGGCATGCGGGCGCTGCTCGTCCTGTTCATGGTCGAGCAAATCGGTGCGGGCGGATTGGGCTTGACGGATCGGACCGCAACGGCGATCTACGGCCTCTACACGGCGGCGGTCTATCTCGTGTGCCTGCCGGGCGGCTGGATCGCCGACCGGCTCTGGGGCGCGCAACGAGCCGTGTTGGTCGGCGGCATTCTCATCATGTGCGGCCACTTCGTGCTCGCGATCCCGGGAGTGGCGAGCTTCTTCGGCGGCCTGCTGCTCGTCATTGCCGGCACGGGACTCTTGAAGCCGAATATCAGCGCCATTGTCGGCGAGCTCTACGCCGCCGGCGACGCGCGGCGCGACTCGGGATTCACGATCTTCTACATCGGCATCAACCTCGGCGGATTCTTAGGCCCGCTCGTGTGCGGCTGGCTGGCCGCGGGCAACTGGCGCTTGTCGATCGGCGGTTTGCAGGCGGAGGCTAATTGGCACATCGGGTTCGCGGCGGCCGGAGTCGGCATGTTGTTGGGGCTCATCCAGTATCGCTTGTCACGCGCGGATCTCGGGGCGGCCGGCCGTCATCCCGAGGTCGCCGCGCCCGCGGCAACACGCGCCCGCGCGCGTCTCGTCGGAGCCGTCGTATTGGTGCTGGTCGCCGCGTTGTTCGTGACGGGATTGAGCGGCGCGATTGCGATCGATGCGACGCAACTGGCGCAACGCACGACGGTCGCGATCCTCGTCGCGACGCTTGCGTATTTCGCTTATGTGTTCTTGACCGGCCACCTCACGCGCGTGGAACGCAATCGCGTCATCGTGATCATCGTGCTCGTGTTCGCTTGCGCGATGTTTTGGGCCGGGTTCGAGCAGGCGGGCTCATCGTTGAATCTGTTCGCGGAGCGTTACACGCTGCGCGAGTTCGGCGGCTTCGAGATCCCCGCGAGCTGGTTCCAGTCGTTGAACCCGGGATTCATCATTCTGCTCGCGCCGTTTTACTCGGTGCTGTGGATCGCGCTCGCGCGTCGTCACTTGGAGCCCTCGACGCCCGCCAAGTTCGCTCTCGGCTTGATCATATTGGGCTTGGGCTTCGCGGTCATGATCGGCGCCGCGGTGCTCGTCTCGAGCGGCCGGCAAGTATTCCCCACGTGGCTCGTCATGACATATCTCTTGCACACGATGGGCGAGCTCGCGCTGAGTCCCGTCGGCTTGAGCGCGATGACCAAGCTTGCGCCGCGCCGTTTCACGGGGCAGATGATGGGCATGTGGTTCATGGGCACGGCGCTCGGCAACGTCATCGCGGGACTTCTCGCCGGCCAGTTCGATGCGGACGCCGTTGGCGACATGCCGGGCCTTTACTGGCAGATCGTGTTGACGACCGTCGGATCGGGGCTCGTGTTGTTGCTGTTCGTCAAACCTCTGAAGCGTCTCGCCGGCGGAGCCTGACGACTTGGGCGAGTTTTCCGGCTCGGGCGTGCCGCCACCACAACTCACGGTCCGAGCGCTGCTGCTCGGGATCATACTCTCGGCAATTCTCGCCGGAGCGAACGCCTATCTCGGCATGTTCGCGGGGATCACGGTGGCGGCGTCGATCCCGGCGGCCGTCGTTTCGATGGCGGTCCTCAAGCTCTTCAGAGACTCGAACATTCTCGAGAACAACATGGTGCAAACGACCGCCTCGGCCGGCGAGTCGCTCGCGGCGGGCGTCATTTTCACGATGCCCGCGCTCGTCATGCTCAACTACTGGGAGATGTTTGACTACGTTTGGGTGACGCTGATCGCGGGGCTCGGCGGACTTCTCGGCGTGCTGTTCACGATCCCATTGCGGCGCTCGCTCATCGTCGAGCAAAAGCTCGCCTTCCCCGAAGGAACGGCGACTGCCGAGGTGCTGTTGGCCGGCTCGTCGGGTCGCGGCCTCACGCTGCTCCTCGGGGCGGCCGTCGTCGGCTCGGTCACGAAGCTCGCGGAGACCGGCTTGCGACTCTGGGGCGGTACCGCGCAAGCGGCTGGATACCTAGGTCAGAGCACGATCGCGTACGTCGGCACCAATCTTTCCCCCGCGTTGCTCGGTGTCGGCTACATCGTCGGGCTCAACATCGCGTGCCTGGTATTTTTCGGCGGCGTCATTTCCTGGCACGTCGCGATACCCATCTATTCGACGCTGTTCCTGTCCGGAAATCCGGCGTTGGCGGCCGAGCTCGCGGCCGGCGTCCCGGCCGCGGATCTGGCGTTCGCCATCTGGAGCGCGGAAATTCGCTACCTCGGTGTCGGCGCCATGCTCGTCGGCGGCGTCTGGGCCTTGATCTCGATGCGCGGCACGCTATGGTCGGGGGTACGCAGCGGCTTGGAGCGTCGCCCGGCCGCCGGCAGCCGCGGTTACGACCATACTGACCACGATGCTCCGATGCGTCTCGTGCTATCCGGCATCGTGCTGTTCGTCGTGCCGATCTCTGCGCTCTACTACATCATCGTCGGCACGGTCGGCGTGGCTCTGGCGCTGTCGATCGTCATGGTGATCACCGGTTTCCTGTTCTCATCGGTCTCCGGTTACATGACCGGGCTCGTCGGCTCGTCGAACAACCCGGTTTCGGGGATCGCCATTGCGACGATCCTGTTATCGTCGCTCCTCATGTTGCTGGTCGGCGCGGAGCAGGCGACGGGCGCGGCGGCGGCGATCATGGTGGGTGCGGTCGTATGCTGCGCTGCCGCGATCGGCGGCGACACGCTGCAAGACTTGAAGGCCGGCTACCTGCTCGGCGCGACGCCATGGCGGCAGCAGCTCGGCCAAGTTCTCGGCGTCGTCGCGGCCGTCACCGTTATGGCCCCGATTCTGAATTTGCTGTTGATGGCTTACGGCATCGGGACGCCGACGCCCGAGCAACCGGACGCTCTGCTTGCCCCGCAGGCCGCGCTCATGGCATCGGTCGCGCAGGGGGTTTTGGGGGCGGAGCTGCCATGGCTCATGATCGGCTGCGGCGCCGCGATCGGCATCGTCATCATCGCGCTCGACGAGTACTTGAGGATCTCCAGAGCCGCTTGGCGTGCGCCGGTGCTGGCTGTCGCCGTGGGCATCTATCTGCCGCTCGAGCTCGCCGGTCCCATTTTCGCGGGTGGCTTGGTCGCGCATTTTGCCGCGCGCGCACGGCGCCGGCGTGGCGCGGACGGCGACGGGACCGGGCGGCGCAATGGCGTCTTGTTCGCGGCCGGCTTGATTGCGGGCGAGGCATTGATCGGCATCTTCATGGCCGTGCCCATCGTCCTCACCGAGAACCCGGACGTGATTGCGCTACCGTTCGATTTGCCCGCGGTCGTCGGGCTGCTCGTGATCGCCGTGATCGCGGCGGCTATCTACCGCGTCGCCTCGAGGCCGTGACGCAGACTCGAGCGCCCATCAGCGCCGAAAGAACAGATTTACGATGATCGTCAGGAGCAAGCTCACGATGATCATGGACGTCACGGGAATGAAGACCCTGGAGTTGCCGCGCGTGATGGCGATGTCGCCCGGCAGCCGGCCGAACCATGCGAGCAAGCCCGGCGCGTACTTGAGGACGACGCCGAGCACGACAAGCGCAATTCCTAGGGCAATGAGCGTCTTCGCGAGCATGATGAGCGTATCCGATCAATGAAGCCGGTCGGAAGCAAGCTGCCGAATGCAGGCACGACCATCTTCACGGTGATGAGCCGGCTTGCGGAGCAGCACGGGGCCATCAATCTCTCCCAAGGGTTCCCGGATTTCCAGCCTCCCGAGCGTCTCCAGGAGCTCGTAAGCTACCACCTTCGTAACGGCCGCAACCAATACGCGCCCATGACCGGCGTGCTCAGCTTGCGCGAGGCCGTGGCTCTCAAGATCGAGACGCTTTACGGCGCGCGCCCCAATCCGGACAGCGAGATCACGATCACGAGCGGCGCCACGGAAGCGATTTTTTGCGCGATTCAGGCGGTGGTCAGGCCCGGCGACGACGTGATCGTGCTCGATCCCGCCTACGATTCCTATGAGCCGTCCATCACGTTGGCCGGTGGGCGCACGATTCACGTGCCGCTGCGTGCGCCTCAGTTCGCGATGGATTGGGAACGTATCGCCGGCAACTTGGGCCCAAAAACACGGCTCCTCATCATCAACTCGCCGCACAACCCGACGGGCACCGTGCTTTCCGCCGCGGATCTCGATCAGCTCGCGGAGCTCCTGCGTCCACACGATTGCCTGGTCTTGAGCGACGAAGTGTACGAGCACATCGTGTTCGACGGCATCGCCCACGCGAGCGCGCTCGCGCATGCGGAGCTCGCGCGCCGCACGTTCGCGATATTTTCCTTGGGAAAAACATGTCACGCGACGGGCTGGAAGGTCGGCTATTGCGTGGCACCCGCGGACCTATCTCAAGAATTACGCCGCGTCCATCAATACGTGACCTTCGCGACGGCCACTCCGCTGCAATTCGCCTTTGCGGACTACCTTGTGGAGGCGCCGGAGCACTATCGTGCGCTGCCGCAGTTCTATCAAGAGAGACGCGATTACTTCGGAGCGCTCTTGGCCGATTCGAGATTCAAGCTGTTACCGGCGCGCGGCACGTACTTCCAGCTAGCCGACTTTACGGCGATCTCCGATCGCGGCGACGTCGAGTTCGCCAGATGGCTCACGACGACCCACGGCGTCGCGACGATCCCGATCTCGGTCTTCTATGCGGATCCGCCGGCCGATCGGCTGGTGCGGTTCTGTTTCGCCAAGGAGTCGCGGACGCTCGACGCTGCGGGCGCGAAGCTCAAGGCGCTCTGATCGCCGCGGAGGTGTGCTAGTTGAGCGGCCGCTCGGATTGTGCGAGCGCGTCGATGAGTTCGACGAGCTGCTCGAAGCCGCCGGCCATCGATGCGGTCGTAACGTACTTGCCGTTGACGACGACGGAAGGAGTGGCCTCGACGCGGTAGCGTCGCGTCAGCTCATCGGCGCGCTGCACTTTCGTGTGCACGGCGAATGAGTTGAAAGCGCCTTCGAACGCCTGCTCATCGACGTCGAAACGGGAGAAGAACTCCGCTATGTCTTCCTGCGTTTGCAGGAGATTGCCGGTCACGTGCATCTCGCGAAAAAACGGCGTGTGCATCTCGGCGCCCTTACCGAGAGCCTCGGCCGCGTAGAATGCTTGTCCGTGCAGCCGCACAAGCGGGTTCCACACCGTCGGCACGCGAATGAAGTTGATGTACGCGGGCTTCCGGGTCAGCCACTGCTGCACATACGGCTCGAAGTTGTAGCAGTGTACACAGCTGTACATGAAGAATTCCGCGACCTCGACTTGATCCGGACTGGAGCTCGTCGGCTGGGTCGGCGACAGGCGTTGGTAGTGGACGCCGGCCTGGTAGCCCAACGCGGCCAATGCATCGGTGCTCGAGTCCCGCTGTGCAGGCACGCTGGCTGCGGGCAACGTCGTGGCGGGCGGGGGTACCGCGGCGGGTTGCGTTGCAGCAACGGCCGGAGCTGCCTCGGGCGCCTGAGCCGCCGCCTCGGGTGAATCATCGACGGCCGGTGCCGGCGGCGCCGTCGACTGATCGTCGCCGCAGCCGGCTGAAACAAGCACTGCGACCGTCAACAGGATTCGTAGTTTCACGTCAACAGCTCCGCTAATCCATCAGTATAAGCCTTGGACGTAGCTTGCGACCGCGCGCATCTCGTTTTCCTGCAACAGCTCGGCGACGTTGCGCATAGTCTGGGGCTCGCCATCCGAGCGCCGCTCGCCCGCACTGTAAGCTCGCAGCGTATTGAGCGTATACGTCGCGTGTTGCGCGCTGACGCGCGGATAGGCCGCGAGCGGGTTACCTAAGCCTCTCGGGCCGTGGCACGCGATGCATGCCGGTATCGACCGGTCGGGAAGACCGCCGCGGTAGATGTCTTCGCCGAGGCTTACGAGCTCGGGGTCGGCGCCGTTGGGGCGCGGCGTCTGCGCGGAATAGTAGGCAGCGAGGTCGTACATATCCTGTTCGGACAGCATCGATGTGTATTGCTGCATGCCAACGTCCTCGCGCTCGCCGGCACGGTAGGCTTCGAGCTGCTTGACGATATAGCTTGCGTGCTGGCCTGCGAGGCTCGGCCACTCGGGGGTGACGCTGTTGCCATCGACACCGTGGCACGATCCGCAGATCATCGACTTCGCTTGGCCCGCCTCGACGGAGCCTGTCTGGGCCGCCGTGAGCGGAGCAGCGAGCATACCGAGCAACAGCACAAAAAGCCCCGGTGCACGCCGGTCGAGCCGGGTCGGGGAACACATCGTCTCGTGCACGCGCAATTCCAACATTCCTCCACGCAAAAGCGCGCCCGATTGTACACTAAAGCCCCCAGCCTTTAGCAGCGATGCCTACTGCGAAGTAGAGCGGTGTTTGCCCCGGTTTTCCTCAAGAGCGCAGCGCACTACGGCGATTTTCCGCGCGACGAGGATTTCGAGGTCGCATTCAGCGGGCGCTCGAATTCGGGTAAATCGACAGCCGTCAATTGCATCGCAGGCAGACTCAAGCTTGCGCGTGTCAGCAAGACTCCGGGGCGCACACAGCTCATCAATTTTTTTGAGGTGGCCGCGGGCCGGCGTCTTGTCGATCTGCCGGGTTACGGGTTTGCCCGCGCACCGCGGGCGGCGCAACGACATTGGCAAAGCCTCATCGAAGACTATTTTCGCAGGCGGGAGTCGCTCGCGGGCCTCGTCATCACGATCGACATCCGCCGCGGCCCCGGGGATCTCGATGCGGCGATGATCGCGTTCGCGCAGGCACTCGACATTCCAATTCTGTTGCTGTTGACCAAGATCGACAAGCTCGGCCGAAGCGCGGCCACCGCGTGCCAACGGCACATCGAGCGCGATCTCGCGGGTCTCGAGTGCGTCGCGTTCTCGGCACTGACGAAGCAAGGCGTCGCCGAAGCGCGGGGGCGCGTCGAAGCTTGGCTGCAATTACAGCCGACGTGAAGCGTGCGCGAAAAAAGAAACCCCGGGCGCGGGTTTAGGGGACGCGCCCGGGGCAGGCGAATCCCGGCGGGGTAACCGGGATCCATCCCGCTTCAGGGAGGAATAGCGGGGGTGCCCAATCACTGGGCACCTGACGCATTAGGCGGCCTTCCGGCGGAAAAGTTCCGGATTCAATGCGCCTCGTCCCAATTGCCGCCGATGCCCGCCTCCACTTTGAGCGGCACCGTGAGATCCGCCGACCTTTCCATGATCGCGGCGAGCTCCCGCGCTGCAACACTCGCTTGCGAAGCTTCGATCTCGAGGACGAGCTCGTCATGCACCTGCATGATCAGCCGCCCATCGACTCCCTCGCGTGCGAGCCAGGCATCCACGGCGAGCATCGCGCGCTTGATGATGTCGGCTGCCGTGCCCTGCATGGGCGCGTTGATGGCGCTGCGCTCGGCGTACTGACGGCGCTGCGCGTTGCGCGCATTGATCTCGGGCAGGTAAAGCCTGCGGCCGTATACCGTCGAGACATAGCCTTGCTCGTGGGCAAGCTGCCGTGTGCGTTCCATGAAGCTCCGGACGCCGGGATAGCGCTGGAAATAGAGGTCGACGTAAGCTTGCGCTTCGGCGCGCTCGATCTTGAGCTCGCGCGCGAGACCGAAGGCCGACATGCCGTAGATCAGGCCGAAGTTGATGGCCTTCGCCGAGCGCCTCTGGTCGGCCGTGACCGCGTCATGATCGACGCCGAAAACCTCCGCCGCCGTGGCGCGATGAATGTCGAGCTCGTCGCGAAATGCTTGCAGCAAACTCGCGTCTTCGGACAAATGCGCCATGATTCTGAGCTCGATCTGCGAGTAGTCTGCCGCGATCAATCGGTACCCGGGCGCCGCGATGAAAGCCTGCCGGATGCGACGTCCCTCGGGTCGACGAATCGGGATGTTTTGCAAATTGGGATCCGACGACGACAATCTGCCGGTCGCGGCCACGGCTTGGTGATAAGAGGTGTGGATTCGCCCGGTGCGCGGATTGATCTCGCGCGGCAGCTTGTCCGTATACGTCGACTTGAGCTTGGCGAGCGCGCGGTACTCGAGCACTGCGCGCGGCAACTCATAGTCTTCGGCGAGCTCTTGAAGCACGTTTTCGGCCGTCGACGGCTGGCCTTTCGGCGTCTTGCCGAGCATCGGTAAGCCGAGCCGGTCGTAGAGCACTTCCTGAAGCTGTTTCGGCGAGCCTATGTTGAAGGGACCTTGCGCCGCCTTGTACGCGGCATGCTCCGCCGCGAGCATCGCCTCGGCCAGCTCGCGACTTTGTCGCGCGAGCATGGCGGCATCGACCATAACGCCCGTGTACTCCATCTTGCGCAGCACCTCGACGAGCGGGCACTCGAGCTCGTTGTAGAGACGCTCGAGCTCCGGTACGGCGTTGAGCTCTGGCCAAAGTCGCGCGTGCAGCCGCATCGTGACATCGGCGTCCTCGGCCGCATACGCCGCGGCTGTCGCGACCTCGACCTCGTCGAAGCGCAGTTGCTTCAAGCCTTTGCCGGTGACGTCTTCGTATTTGGTCGTCTGCAAGTCGAGATACTTGGCGGCGAGCGAATCCATGTCGTGGCGGCTGGCCGTCGAATTGAGCACATACGACTCGAGCATCGAATCGTGGGTCACGCCTGCCAAGACGATGCCGTAATTGCGGAATATATGCGCATCGTATTTGAAATGATGGCCAACCTTGTGACGGGCCGCGTCCTCGAGCCACGGTTTGAGCCGCTCGAGCACGACGTCGCGCGACAATTGGTCCGGCGCGCCCGGATAGGAGTGGGCGACCGGAATGTAGGCCGCATCGCCGGGCGTGACGCACAAAGAGATACCGACGAGCTCCGCCTGCATGTAGTTCAAGCTCGTCGTCTCGGTATCGATGGCCGTGAGCTCGGCGGCCCCTATCCTCTCGAGCCAACGGCGCAGTTGGCCTTCGGTCAGCACGGTCTCGTAATTGCGCGAGATCTCCTTTTGCGAGGGCGGCCGCGCCGCATGCCGCCGTAGGAACGAGTACATCTCGAGAGGCTCGAGCACGGCACGCAAGCGATTCTCGTCGGTGCTCTTGCGCGTCAAATCGCCGAGATCGATGGGCAGCTCGACGTCGCGCTTGATCGTCACGAGAACTTTGTAGAGCGGGAGATCCGGAACGGTCGCGCGCAGGCTTTCGCCGACTTTGCCGCCGATTTCCCCGGCATGCAGCAGCAAGTTATCGAGCGTTCCGTATTCGGTGAGCCACTTAGCCGCCGTTTTCGGGCCGACGCCGGGAATTCCCGGAATGTTGTCCGAGCTGTCGCCGACGAGCGTGAGAAAGTCGACCATCTGTTCCGGCCCGACACCGTATCTCGCGCGCACGCCATCGGTATCCAAGCTCCGGTCGTCCATGGTATTGAGCAGCTCGACCTTCTCGTTCACGAGCTGGGTCATGTCTTTGTCGGTCGTTGAGATGATCGTCTTGAAGCCGCGTGTGCACGCCTCGGCGGCGAGCGTGCCGATGACGTCATCGGCCTCGACACCGGGGATCCTGAGCACGGGGATTCCTAACGCTTCGATGGCCTCGACGGAGGGTTCGATCTGCACTCGCAGCTCGTCCGGCATGGCAGGGCGGTTCGCCTTGTAGTCGGAGTAGAGGTCGTCGCGAAACGTCTTTCCGGGCGCGTCGAATACCACGGCAATTCGCTCCGGATCGAAGTCGGTCAGGAGCCGGTTGACCATGTTGAGAATCCCATGCACGGCGCCCGTCGGGGTTCCGGCGGAGTTGCTGAGCTTTTGCAGGTTCGGTACGTGAAAGGCGCGATACAGGTACGACGACCCGTCGACGAGGACGAGCGGCTTAGCGCTCATCTTCCCGTGCGTCTCGGTTTTCCGCGTCGTCCGCGTCGGGCTCGGCGCCGGGCGGGGGCGCCGACGCGGACTCCCTCTGCGTCAGCGGACCTGTCTGGCCGCAGCCCGACACGAGCAGGAGTCCGGCCGCGACCGCGAGGCTCAACGCGGCGGCAGACGAGCGCGAGCGTGTCCCGCGAGCGTTGGTGCGGTACCTCATCGCTTTCTCTTGGCGAGCCCGGCCGCAATCTTCCGGTAAGCTTCGCGAAACGGCAAACCTTCTTTGAGCACGAGCTCGTTGGCGCGTTCGGCGGCGTAGAGCTCGTCGCCGAGCTCGATGTTCTCGGGACGAAACCGCACGCCTGCGAGCGCGTGCGCCATGATGGTCGTGCAGGCGCCGGCCAAATCGATGCTCCGAAACAACGGCGCTTTGAGCCGCTGCAAATCGCGGTGATATCCCGAAGTAAGCTTGGCGGTGATGGCGAGGGATTCCACCAACGCCCCATGCACTGTGGCGGGTGCGCTGCGAACCAGCTCGAAAATGTCAGGATTTCTTTTTTGCGGCATGATCGACGAGCCCGTCGTCATCTCGTCCGGCAGCGAGACGAACGCGTATTCCGCCGTGTAAAAGAGAATCAAGTCCGAAGACAACCGGCCGAGATCGCCGACGAGGAGGGCGAGCTCGAAGATCAGCGACGCTTCGGCTTTGCCGCGACTCAACTGCACGGCCGTGACGGGCTCCTGGACGGCCGCGAAATCGAGCGCGCGCCGCGTGGCTTCGCGATCCAACGGCAGGCCTGGCACGCCATAGCCGGCCGCGGAGCCGAGCGGGTTGAGATCCGCTCGCCGGACAGCCGCCATGAGGCCGGCGCGGTCGTCGGCGATCTCGGCGGCGAAGCCGCACGCCCACAGGTCGACGGAGCTCGGCATGGCCGGCTGCATGTGCGTGTAGCCCGGCAGCGGGACCTCGCCCTGTGTCGCGGCGAGCTCGTTGAGCGCGTCGATGACGTGCCCGGCGAGATCCGCGAGCTCGCGAACGGCGTCTTTGAGGTAAAGCCTGAGCGCCGCGAGCACTTGGTCGTTGCGCGAGCGGCCGAGATGCACGCGTCCGCCGGCGGGACCGATTCGTTCCATGAGGCGCCGCTCGAGAGCCCCGTGCGCATCTTCGTCGTCGAGAGCGATCGACCACTCTCCGGCCGTGTGGCTCGCGCCGAGCGCCTCGAGACCCGCGCAGATCGCGGCCGAGTCTTCGGCCGTCAAGAGCCCCTGCGCGGCGAGCATCTCGGCATGGGCGATCGATGCGCGTACGTCGTAAGCGACGAGGCGCGCGTCGAGGAGATGATCTTCTCCCGCCGTGAAACGCAAAATGCGCTCGTCGAGCGGCAGGCCCTTGTCCCACAGTCGTGCCATGCTTTTGACTCAGGTATCCTGACCGAGCTGCTCCGCCGGGCTCAAGTGCTTGATGTCGTCGACGACGAGCGTGCCCGTGCCTTCGTTCGTAAACACCTCGAGCAGGAGACTGTCCGGCAAAGCGTACGAGATCACGTGCACACGCGGCACGCCCGCGGCCAGCGCCCGCTCGATGGCGGCGACCTTCGGCAGCATGCCGTCCGTGAGCCGGCCTTCCTCGCGCAGCCTTTTCAACCCGGCGCGATCGATATACGAGATCAGCGAGCGGGGGTCGCCCACGTTCTCGAGGATTCCCGGCGCTCCCGTCGCGATGATGAGCTTCTCGGCACCGACCGCGCCCGCGATCACGGCCGCGACGGTGTCGGCATTGATGTTGAGGAGCGTGCCTTTGTCGTCGGCGGACAGCGGGCTTACGATCGGCACGAGATCGTTGTCGAGTTGCTTGACGAGCACGCTCGCGTCGACGCTTTCGATATCGCCGACAAACCCATAGTCGATAGGCTCAGCTGACCCATCACGCGGGACCGGCGGCCGCCGCTTGGCGCTGATCAACCCCGCATCGACGCCGCTCAAGCCCACCGCAGGCACGCCGAATTCGCGACAGGCGGCAACGATACGCGTATTGATCTCGCCGTTCAGCACCATCGTCGCGACATGCAACGCCTGCTCGTCGGTCACTCGCCGCCCCTCGACGAATTGGGTCTTGAGCCCGAGCCGGGCAGCGAGCTCCGTCGCCTGTGGACCGCCGCCATGCACGAGCACGACGCGGATACCCACTTGATGCAGGATGCCGATCTGCTCGACGAGCGATCGCGCCGACTCGCGCGACGTGAACGCCTCGCCGCCGGCCTTGAGCACGAACACCTTGCGCTTGAACATACGCAAATACGGCGCTGCATGCCGCAAGGCCGTTACGACGATCGCACGTTCGTTGCCTGTGAGCCGGGACATCGCGTTCACCCCTTCAACATCCGATAAAGCACGGCCATCTGCACGACCATGCGGTTACGCGCCTCGTGAATCACGACGCTGCGCGGACCGTCGAGTATGCGATCGGCGACGACGACGCCGCGGCGCACGGGCAAGCAGTGCATGAAGCGGCAATCCGGTCGCGCGTTGGCAAACCACGGCTCGTCCACGCACCAGTCGACGAGCGGCTCGCGCAGTGAATGATCGCCGAGCTGATCGCCATAGTACTTGGTCGACGTCCACGACTTCGCGTAGATGATATGGGCACCCTCCATCGCTTCGCGGTGGTCGGCCGTCTCGATGATCTGGCCGCCCGAAAGGTCGGCCGCTTGGCGCGCTTTCTGCATGATGCTCTCGGGCAGCTCGAAGCCGGGCGGACGGTGCAGAACGACGTCCATGCCGCGCATCGCCGCCATGTGCAGGGTGGCCGCGGGCACCGCGAGCGGCAGCGGACGCGGATGGTAGGCCCAAGACAACACGAAGCGCCCGCCTTGACGCGGCACCAACAAGTCATCGAGCGTCTTCCAGTCGGCGAGGCTCTGGCAAGGGTGCTGGATCGCCGATTCCATGTTGATCAGAGGTTTGTTGGCGAGCACGGCGAGCTCCTCGAACTCCTTGTCCGCGAGGTCGTCGGCGAGGCTGCGCCGCTGCGCAAACGCGCGTATGCCGATCGCGTCGCCGTAGGACGCGATCACGGGCACGGCCTCGCGAATGTGCTCGGCCGCGGCCCCGTCCATGACGATTCCCGGCCGCGTCTCGATCCCGTGAATCGACATGTCGGGCGAGATCACGAAAGCGCCGCCGCCGAGACGCGCCATACCGGCTTGGAACGAGGACAACGTGCGCAGCGACGGGCTCAAAAACAACAGCGCGAGCACCTTGCCCTCGAGCGCTCTAGGCTCGGGACGGCGATCGAGCTGCGCCGCCAAGTCGAGCAGCGCGGTGATCTCTTCGAAGGAAAAATCGGCGAGGTCGTTAAAGCGATACATCGGCAAGGTCCCCCAAGGCGCTGGCCAAGTCGTCGATATGTCGTCGTTCCAGTATGAGCGGCGGCAGGAGGCGCAGCACATTCGGATCCGCGCTCGTTCCCGTAAGAATGTTGCGCTCGAGCAAAGCATCGCGCACGGCTGCGGCGCGCGGTTGCGTGCGCAAGCCGAGCAAGAGTCCCGCGCCGTGAATGCTCTTGACGGGACCGACTACGCAGGTGCTGCGTACATAGGCCGACACGTCGCGAACGCGTGCCAAGAGGTCATCGCGCCGAATCGCATCGATGGTCGCGCACATGGCCGCGCATGCCACCGGGCCGCCGCCGAACGTCGTGCCGAGCTCGCCGGGGCGCAAGCCCTTGGCGATCTCGCGGCGCATGAGCACGGCGCCGGCCGGGAATCCGCCCGCGAGACCTTTTGCGGTCGTGAGAATGTGCGGCACGACGCCGGTGAGTTGCGCGCCGAACGGTTGCCCGAGGCGCCCCATGCCGGTCTGGACTTCGTCGAGAATCAACAACGCGCCGACGCGCTCGCACGCGTCGAGAGCCCCACGCAGAAACGCAGGCGACAGATCGTACGCGCCGGCGAGTCCCTGCACGGGCTCGACGATCACGGCAGCGGTCTCGCGATCGACGGCGGCGGCGAGCGCGGCGGCATCGTCGCGAGGCACGAACACGACGTCCATCGGCGAGCGCGGGAAACCGTACCAGCTCTTGGCGGCCCCCCAGCTTGCGGCGGCCGCCGCGGCGGTGCGGCCGTGGAAGCTATGCTCGAGCGCGACGACCTTCGGCCGGCCCGTCGTCTTGAGCGCGATGCGCAGCGCGTTCTCGTTGGCTTCGGCGCCGCTGTTGACGAAGAACACGCGCTCGAGCGCGGCGGGCGCGAAATCGGCGAGCTTCTCTGCGGCCGCGTCGCGGACGGCGAGCGGCACTGCGTTGGTTTGAAACACCATCTCGCGGGCTTGACGTGCGATGGCCGCCGTGAGCTCCGGATGCCCGTAGCCGAGCACGACGACCGCATGCCCCCCGTAGAGATCGAGGACCCGGCGTCCGCTCTTGTCGTAGAGGTACACGCCCTCGCCGCGCACAGGCTCGAACGGCAGGAGCGAATAGACCTCGCTTAGATGCGCCCCGAGCTTCCCATTTCGACGGTCCATCACACCCACCCCGCAGTCGGCGCTTCGAGGCCCGTCGTTTCGGGCAGGCCGAGCAATCGATTGACCCACTGAATGCTTCCTCCGGCGGCGCCTTTGAGCAAATTGTCGAGCACCGCGCAGACGACGACCGTGTCGCCGCTCAAGTCGGCGCTGAGCGCCGCGTAGTTGCTGCCTGCGACGTCCTTCACGCGCGGCGGCGACGACTGCACGCGCACGAAGCGCGAGTCCCGATAGCAGTCGCGGAGCGCCGCTTCCACGTCGTCGGCGCTGTACCGCGAATCCTTCTCCGCAAAAATTGTGGCATGAATGCCGCGCGCAAACGGTCCCGACTGGGGTACGAAGCGCAAGCGCACGTCGGCGCCCGTCGCGGCGCGAGTCAGCGCGCGGACCTCCGGGTCGTGGCGGTGTATGAGCGGCTGATAGGCGAACAAGTTGCCGTGCCTGAACGGGTGATGCGTGGTATCGCGCGGAGCGCGGCCCGCACCCGTGCTGCCTGTCACCGCGCTTACGTAGAACGTGTTGGTGCAGATACCTGCGCGGACCAGCGGCACGATGCCGAGCAGCATCGCCGTCGCGAAGCAACCCGGGTGCGCCGCATGCGGCGTATCCAAGCGTTCGAGGTGCTCGGGGACCGCGCAGCGGAACTGCGCGAGCCGCTGCGGCGCAGGATGAGCCTGCCCGTAAACCTCGGCGAAGCGGGCGGCATCGGCGAAACGAAAATCGGCCGAAGCGTCGACGACGGTCAGGCGAATGCCGGCCCCTTCCGCTGCCTCGAGCAATTGATCGACCAACGCCGCGGAAACACCGTGCGGGGCCGCCGACAGCGCGACCCAATGCTCGTGATCGCCGAGCCGCTCGAGCAGGCCGTCCAAGGACACGAATTTCGCGTCCGGATAGACGGGCGCCAAATGGGGAAACGCCGCGGCGATGGGCTCGCCCACTTGGCTCGTCGACACGGCCGCTCCGAGCGTAAGCCGCGGGTGCTGGACGATGAGCCGCAGCATCTCTCCGGCGACGTAACCCGAGCCGCCGAGCACGATGACGGGAAAGTCCGTGGTCATGGGGCCGCCTTCGCGCTTCGCGCGCTGAGCCCGATGCAAGTTTGCAGCAAGTCGCCGAGCTCGGGACCCGCCGAGATCGCGTTGATGGCGGGCAGGTTCGAGCGTTTCTTGATGATATCGATGCCGACCTGATTATCCGTGGCGGGGCCCGCGATGACCGTCGGTTCGATGTCGAACTCCTCGCGCAGAAGCTTCGCGCCGCCCCAGGCGGCTACGGGATCGTTGGCGCACAAGACGACGGCGCGAAGCTGGGCGCGAATGTCGGGGTCGTGCAGGATGGCTTCGACGCCGTAAGCGCCGAGCAATCCGTCGCCGAGCTCGAAAACGATCACATCCGGCTTCTTGCCCATGGCGTCCGCCAACAAATTGCGTGCAAGATCAGGCGCGTTCGCGGACGTCGTCGCAACGACGCCGTAGTCGGTGAAAATTTCCGTATTGCGCGCGCCGGCGTCCTCCATCGCCAGGATGTCGCGCCTGAGCGCCACGCCCGTGGCTTTGAAGGCATCCACGACGAGGCCGTTGTGCCGGAAGCGGCTGATGATCGCGCACGCAGCAGCGGTTTTACCCGAGTTCATGCAGGTTCCGGCGATCGCAACCACGGGCACGCCCGTCGACATGAGCGCCTTGCGCGCGACGAGCTCGCGCCCGGCGACGCGCGCCGGCACGCCGACCCGCTGGCCGAGGTAAGGAAAATCCAGCACGACGCCGAGCACGCGGCAATCGAAGGGCGGCCCGTGCGACGGGTTGATCGAGTCGCAGATACCGATCACGCCGCCCAAGTTCAGAAGCTGCACGACGTCGCCCGGCTCGAGGTGGTCCGGCAAGTGGCCCGAGTAGCCGAACAAGGCTTTGCGATGGCCGAGCGCGCCGACGATGACGTCGCCGCGTTTGACCTGGGCCATGCGGCCGCTCGTGAGCTCGAGTTGGTTGTAGTGCGCTTTGCTCGTCAGAATCTCGACGGCCACGAGCACGCCTTCCTCGCACGGAATCTCCTCGCTCACGCGTATCTCGTGCTGCAACTCAGCCGCGAGCGCAACGGATGCGATCTTGTCGACCAAGATGGAACGCATGTCAGGTACCCCCCGCTCGCGTATACAGCATTCCCGGCAAGGACAGGATGCGTGAGAAACCCATCGCGTCCGCGCTCGTCCACTCGCCGGCGGACTCGCCGTACTTGCCGCGGCTCGCGGCCATGAGCGAGTGCGGCGAACGCACGCCGAGCACGAAGAGACTCCCGGGCCTAAGCTGGCAGCGCACGGTGCCCGTGACGCGCCGTTGCGAAGAGGACAAGAGCGCCTCGATGTCCGCGCAGGCGGGATCGAGCTGCTTGCCCTCGTGCACGAGGTCGCCATAAATATGACCGAGCTGCTCTTTGACGCGCGCCTGTATGGCGGTCAACGTGAGCTTCTCGAGCTCGCGGTGCGCATGGAGCAGGATCTCCGCGGCCGGCGCCTCGAACGCGACGCGACCCTTCGTACCGAGGATCGTATCGCCGAGATGAATGCCGCGGCCGATGGCGAACACTCCGCCGATGCTTTCGAGGCGCTCGACAAGCGCGACGGGCGGAAGCTTCTCACCGTCGATGGCAACCGGTACTCCTTGAGCGAACTCGATCTCGATCTCCAAAGGTTGGCGCGGCGCGTCGAACGCGCCGCTGCTTAACACCCACGCGGATTCGGGAATGCTGCCCGCGGAATCGAGTGTCTCCGTGCCGCCGATCGTGACGCCCCAGAGGCCCCGGTTGATCGAATAGGCGGAGCCCCGTGCGGGTATCGGCAGGCCGCGCTTCTCCAAGAAAGCGACTTGGTCGGCGCGCGCCCACGCATGATCGCGGACGGGCGCGAGAATCTCGAGATTCGGCGCGAGCGTCTTCAAGATGACCTCGAAGCGAATCTGATCGTTGCCGGCCGCGGTACAGCCGTGCGCGACGGTATTCGCACCGAGGCGGCGCGCGATTCTCGCCAAGTGCTGCGCCTGAACGCTGCGTTCCGCGCCGACGCAGAGCGGGTACATCTGACCGCGCCGCACGTTGCCCATGATGAGAAACTTGAGCACGCTATCGAAGAACTCGTCGCGCGCGTCGACGATGAGGTGATCGACGGCGCCGAGCTTGCGCGCTCGCTCGTCCAAGGAGCGCTCCGCGGCGGCATCGAGCCCGCCCGTATTGACCGTGGCCGTGACGACGGGGCGCCGGTAGGTCTCCGTGAGCCAGGGCACGCAAAAGGACGTATCGAGCCCCCCCGAGAAAGCGAGGACGATCGGATTATCGGTAGTTGTGCTCATGTCGTGGTCCCTTTCAGACTCTGTCGGAGGCGCCCGCGCAGCCGTCGTTGCTGCGTGGAGCTCGACGTCGCAATGAAAATCGTGTCGTCGCCGGACAGCGTGCCGACGACTTCGGGCCAATTGATGCGATCGAGCGTTACGGCGACGCGCTGCGCTGCGCCGACGACCGTCGTAACGACGAGCAAATTAGGGCCGGCCGCGCGAATGTCGCGAATGAACTCAGCGACGTTGAGCAACGATTTGGCATTGCCGTCGTCGCCGTCGTCCGGCAAGCTGTAGCCGTCTTTGAGCTTCGCGGCACCCAAGTCTTTGAGGTCACGGCTCACGCTCGATTGCGTCGCGGGGAAACCCGCCGCACGCAGCAACTCGACGAGCTCGGACTGCCGCGTGACGGCATGCTCGTGCAGCAAGCGCGCGATCGCCTTGCGGCGCTCGTGCTGTTGTTCGGCAGTGGCGGTCGGCATCGGTTAGAGCTGCATAAAGTTGCGCATATAATACACAGTATGCGCAAGAACACAAGGGCATATGTTGGCTACGGTTGAAGTCGAAACGGGCCGCAATGCTCGAGCCGCGGTCATTTGGTTGCACGGCCTCGGTGCGGACGGCCACGACTTCGAGCCGCTCGTTCCGGAGCTCGAGTTGCCGTTCGCCGTGCGTTTCGTCTTTCCGCATGCGCCGGTGCGCCCGGTCACGATCAATGGCGGCTTGGCGATGCGCGCCTGGTATGACCTGTTGGCGCTCGGACGAGCGGGCCCGGAAGACGGGCCAGGCATTCGCGCCAGCGCCACCGCCGTCGCCGAGCTCATCGACCGCGAGGAGGCGCGCGGAATTGCCTCGCAGCGTCTCGTGCTTGCGGGTTTCTCGCAAGGCGGAGCGATTGCGCTTTTTACCGCGCTGCGCGAGACGCGCCCGCTTGCCGGAGTGCTTGCGCTGTCCACTTACTTGCCGCTGGCCGAGACGCTTGCGACCGAACGAGCCCCGGCTAATCGCGGCACGCCGATCTGGATGGCGCACGGCAGCGCCGACCCCGTCATTCCGTTGGCGCTCGCCGCCGCCTCGTATGACGGGCTCACGAGCTTGGGTTACGACGTGACTTTCAAGGCCTACGACATGGGGCACTCGCTGTGTGCGGCTGAGATCCGCGACTTCCGCGTGTGGCTCAAGGGGCGTCTGCAGTGAGCGCGTCGCGGGTGATGTCGGGCGCACTCTCAAGCTCGAACTCGTAGCGGCTTTCGCCATCCCATTCGCCCGCGCAGTCGAATCGCCGCTCGACGAAAACCGCCGTGCCGTCGCGACGCACCAGCAGCACCGTGGAGCTGCGCGTGCCGAACTCATTGCCGCGAATGAACAAGGAGCGGCGATGCGCTTCCGCACCCGCCGTGCCGTGCGTCTGCTCCGCCAATAAGTCGAACAGTGTTTCCATTGCGGCACCGCTTGCAAGCCATTCCGCGAGGCCTGCGCGCGCGCGGCGAATCTTCGGCCAGTCGGCGCCGGGAGCGGCGTTGCCGAACGCGTGGATGCCGTTGCCGAGCTCGCGGGCGGGCGCGCGATTGCTCGCGTATTGCAGGCGCCGGCCGTCGAACAGCAACAAATTGAAGCCGCCGAAACGCTGGAGCGCGGGCTTGAGCTCTGCGCTGAAGTGATGCGCTTCCGTCCCTTCGCGCAGAAAGCGGGCTACGAGCAGCCCGCGCGACTCGACGCCCGGCGCGGCCCCGGCTTCGAAGTAGTTCGTGACCGCGGCCACGCGAGCGCGCCGATCGACCGCGAGCCAGCTGCCGCCGGCCACGAGGTCGCGGCCCCCGAGTATCGACGGTCGATTCGGCCACCAATCGGCGGCTGCCGTCGGACGCGCGTGTCTCTCGTCACGGTTCGCCGCGAGCACGAACGAGTAGTCGCGCGCAGCGTGAAGGCCAAGTGCAATGAGACACATAGCGTCGAGACCCTTGCGCCACCGGTCGCATGACGGGGCGCGTTACTGCGCGATGATGGCGCAACCCGGACAGGCGCTCTTCGGCAGCGACAGCAAGTCGGTAATGTAGCAGATAGCGCAATCGGCGCAGCGCACGACCCCGAGCTCTTCCCCGCGGCGCATGCTGACGAGCAAATTCCAGCTCCATTCGAACGACAACAAGGGCCGCGGCACGAGCAAGCAGTAAGTCTCGAAGCACTCGCAAAATCTATGCCCGAGGTCGACGTTATTCTTGAGTGGCGGGTACCCGGGACGCTCCCAATCGATGAGCCCGTTGGCGAGCAGCAAGTTCGCGAGCACACCGGATTCTAGCGCCCTGCCCGTATTGCGCACGAGCGGGCCGATTTGCGTCGGCGACCGGCCGCGGCGCCGGCGCACGGGTTGCCCGCCGAACTTGAAATAGGACGCGTAGAGCTTACGGATGCGGTCGTCGCTCAAGCCTGTCCAGTAGCGGATGGTGCCGGTTCGTGCCTCGAGGTTGATCATTCGCACGGCAAGCTCGAACTTAGCCTGTTCTCCTCGATATCGATCGTCGGTCGCACGCATGGCTCTCGTTTCCCCCCTAACCCGCGATATTCGTGACCTTAGCCTATATCAACTACTAATGGTAATTTAGGACCATATATGGTAACTACACTCAAAAAAAGGTCCTTCCATGCCTCCATTCCTCGCGAGCACTGACCACGTCGAAGAAATCCGCGCGCTCAATCGTTTGTTTCTCGATTCCTTACAAACGCGAGCTCGCGTCGGGGAGGAATGCCTCGGCCTCGGGCGGGCCGCCGTCGTGCTGCTCTCCGCGGCGCCACCGGCTTGCCTCGAGATGCTCGCCGCCTTCCCGCGAGCTTTGTTTCAACTGTGCCTCTCGTCCGCGAGATCGCTGCGCGTCATGGATCCCGATGTGCGCTCCGGGGGCCATCCGTCGCGGCAGGCGTTGCAGCTGACGATTCTGCACAGCGCCTGGAGCATGAGCCGGCACAGCCCATACGCAGCCCGGCTGTTTCTCGGCCTCGAGGAACAAGATCTCCGCGCCTTGCGCGCGACGACGCTGTCCGATCTGCCGCGCCTGTCCGCGTCCGGACAGCTCGTGACCTGCGCTTTCCCGGACTCCGTACGGCTTTGGCAGAAATTGTTGACCGAAACGCGGCCGGAGTCGCGCCGCCAACTGCTGCTAATCGGCCTGCAACCGCGGCTCCAGACGCCGATCCCGTTGCCGCACGCGCTCGGGCAGCAAACCTCGGCCTGATCTCTTCGGGGGTAACGGGGCGTAGAATACGCGCCGTTGACGGACCGTATGGCCCACGCGCGCGACATGGATGCACTGAACATCAGGGACCTGCACAAGGTCTACCGCAACGGCACGGCCGCCCTCAAAGGCATCGACCTCACCGTCAAGGAAGGCGACTTCTACGCGTTGCTCGGGCCTAACGGCGCCGGCAAGACGACCGTGATCGGCATCATGACCTCGCTCGTCAATAAGACGAGCGGCACGGTCGAGGTTTTCGGCCACGATCTCGACAGGCGCCGCGAAGCGGTCAAGGCGTGCATCGGCGTCGTGCCGCAGGAAGTCAACCTCAACATGTTCGAGCGCAACTTCGACACGCTCGTCAATCAAGCGGGTTATTACGGCATCCCGCCCCGCGTGGCGAAGGAGCGCGCCGAGAAGTATTTGCGGGCCCTGCATCTGTGGGACCGGCGTGACGACATCGCGCGCACGCTCTCCGGCGGCATGAAGCGCCGCCTCATGATTGCGCGGGCGCTCGTTCATGAGCCGAGACTTTTGATCCTCGACGAGCCGACAGCGGGCGTGGATATCGAGATCCGCCGCTCCATGTGGGATCTCATGCGGGAGATCAACGCGGCAGGCGTCACGATCATACTGACTACGCACTATCTCGAGGAGGCGGAAAGCTTGTGCCGCAACATCGGCATCATCGACGAGGGGCGAATCATCGAGAACGACACGATGGCGAACGTCGTCAGAAAGCTGCAGCGCGAGGTGTTCGTGCTGAGCTTGTGCGACCGAGTTGCGGAGGCGCCCGTGCTCCATGGCTACACGGTCAGGCTGCGCAACGAGCACGAGATCGAAGTCGAGGTCGCCAAGAATCAGGGGCTCAACCGGCTGTTCGCCGAGCTCGACGCCATGGCCATCGACGTGGTCAGCATGCGTACCAAGACCAATCGTCTCGAGGAGCTGTTCATCCGCTTGGTCGAGAATAAGCACGAGGACGCCGCAGCGTGAGCGCGATCGAGGAGTTTCCGCCCGCGGCCTTCTCGTCTGCATCGCGCGCCAGCGCGCCGAGCTTGCTCAAGACCAACGTGATCGGCCTGGCGACGATCGTCCGCAAGGAAGTCCGGCGCGTCGTCAGGATTTGGGTGCAGACGGTCGTGCCGCCGGCCATCACGATGACACTGTACTTCATCATCTTCGGGAGCCTGGTCGGCCGCCGCATCGGCGAGATGGACGGCCTGCCGTATACGACGTTCATTGCGCCGGGGCTCATCATGATGGCCGTCATCACTAACTCGTTCGGCAACGTCGTCTCGTCGTTCTTCTCGGGGAAGCTGCAGCTGCACCTCGAGGAGATGCTCGTGGCGCCGCTGTCCTCTGCGACGATCGTCGTCGGGTACATGGTCGGCGGCGTGGCGCGCGGCGCGCTCGTCGCGGCGCTCGTGACCGTGGTTGCGCTGTTCTTTAGCGATCTGCACGTCGAGCATCCGGTTGTGACGCTCGCCGTGATCCTGCTGACGGCGATGGTGTTTTCACTCGGCGGACTCATCAATGCGCTGTTCGCGAAGAACTTCGACGATATCTCGATCATTCCGACGTTCGTCCTCACGCCGTTGACCTATTTGGGCGGTGTGTTTTTCTCGATCGCGGAGCTGCCGACGTTTTGGCAGAAGGTCGCTTTGGCGAACCCGATTCTCTACATGGTCAACGCGTTCCGCTATGGCATGCTGGGCACGGCGGACGTGCAGCTGGGAGTCGCGTTGGTAGTCATCCTCGCGGCGTTCATCGGGTTGTTCGCGCTCGCATTGGTGCTGTTGCACCGCGGAACATGCCTGCGCTCGTGAGGCGGCGGAACCCGGCGTAAGTCCCGCCCTCAGTCGGGCAGCAACACGAAATCCCGCCCCTCGTGGCGTAGAACGACGCCCTCGGAGTAAATGTTCACGATCAGCGGGCCGTTCTGGACACGCTGACCCTGGCGATACTGAAAGCCATTGATGAACACGAACCGCTCGGCCGAGTCTTCGCTGTAGGAGAGCAATTGGAGCTCGAGCGGCGGCAGCGCCATGCCTTCGGCGAGCACTTCCGCAATGCTCGGCAATGTGCGTCCTGTCGCGTCGCTGGAAGATCCCGAGGCTCCTTGCGCGGGTGGGCGCGCAGGTTCAAGCGCGCCCGCCGGGGGCGCGCTCTGCTGTGAGTCGGCGCCCGGCAAAGTACCGCGCGCGGCTTCGGTACGGCTCGCCGCGGCCTCGACCTCGGGCGCGTTCGCGGCGCTCTGCCACCAGGCTGCGGCGAGCACGAATACGCAGAACCCCAGAGCCGCGATGACGGCCCATGCCCAGGGCGGCATACCGCTGCGCGGTACGGCCATCGGAATCTGCGACAGACTGGGGGCCGCCTCGCGTTGACGCTCGCTTTCGGACTTGCGCAGGGCGTCGAGAATGAAGGACACGTCAGTCGGCCTCGCTCAACAAGGGGATACCCGGCTCGCCGAGCGCCGTTTGCATGGCCATCTGCGTCTGTGCGCCGACGACGCCGTCGATTGTGAGTCTATTCCCACGCTGGAACTCGCGGACGCGCTCGGCGAGCTGCTCGTCATAGTACAAGGGGTCGTCACCTAAGATCGTCGCGCCGAAGATGCGTTGCAGGGCGTCGCGCAACCACGGCACGCTCTCGCTGCGCGAGCCTGGCGCAAGATCTTCCGGGCTCGCCAAAAGCGGCTTCCACAGCAGCAAAGTTTCGCCGTACCAATAGTGAGTGAGATCGACGATGTCGACGCGCTCGTTGCCATTTTCCGTAGCGAGGTCAGCCGTGTCGTAGTCGAGGCGGCTCACGACGACTTGATGCTTATCGCCGTTGGCGTCGACGAGCGTCAAAATAGAGGGCCGGTTGAGCGTGCGCAATTCACCGAGCGAGCCGCGGCTCAAGAAAAGGCATTGCAGATCCTGCATGACGGCCTGCGAGCACGCCGTGCCGCGGCTCGGCTCGTAAGTCGCATTCCAAAGCTGAAATAGCGCTCGCGTTGCGCTGATGCTGTCGGTCGGAAAAGCCGCGTCGACGAGCAGGGTCGCCAGGCGCCGGCGCGGCACCGACGAGACGGCCGGCGTAGCGGTCGTCTCTGCCGCCTCGGCACTCGTAGGCGACGGAAGCGCGACGTCGACCGCGGAATTGGGCGCGGCCGCTGCAGCCGCCGTGCTTTGCACGACCTCTGCGGGGAGCTCGAGATCGCCGCGCGGCAAGTCGTATTGCGTCGCCGTGGTCAGCGCTAGCCCGGCGACGCCGGCCGCGACCGCGGCCCACGGCCACCAGCGGCGGGTTGCGCGCTTGCCGAATACCTCGTACGCGGCTTGACGCGCGAGGCGGCGATCGATCTGCGAGCGCTCCTGCGTGTACGCGGCCAACAAGGCGCGGTCGGCGACCACGTTGATGAGACGTGGGATGCCGTTGGAATCGCCGAAAATGCGCCGCACAGCCGCGGGTGTGAACACGTTTCTGTGAGCGCCGGCGACGCGCATACGATGCTTGATGTAAACCGCAGTCTCTTGAGCGCTGAGCGGTTCCAGGTGATAGCGACCCGTGATGCGCTGCGCGACCTGACGCATCTCGGGCCGTTCGAGAATCTCGCGAAGCTCGGGTTGGCCGATCAGGATAATTTGCAGCAGCTTTTTCTTGGCCGTCTCTAGATTCGTGAGCAGCCTCACCTGCTCGAGCAACTCGGGGCTCAGGGTTTGCGCTTCGTCGACGATCAAGACGATGCGCCGATCTTGCGCGTTGGCGCGGAGCAGTTGAACGTTCAAGCTGTCGATGAGCGCTTTCGTCGAGCGCTCCGCGGGCAGCGGAATCCTGAGCTCTTGGCAGATCGATTCCAGGAACTCTTGCTTCGACAGCTGCGGATTCAGAATCAGGGCGATCTCGGCCTTCGCAGGGAGTTGCTCGAGGAGGCTCCGGATCAGCGTCGTCTTGCCTGTACCGACCTCACCCGTGAGCTGTATGAAGCCGCCGCTCTCGGAGATGCCGTAAATCAAGTGCGCGAGCGCGTCGGCATGTCGCCGGCTCAGATAGAGGTATCTCGGATCGGGACTGATGGAAAAGGGCTTCTCGTTGAGCCCGAAGAATTCCGTGTACACGATGCGGATCTCGCGGCGCGGGCGACTGCCCTACTGCACCTCGATGGTCACGACCTCCGACAGCAACGGGGGATCGTGCGGCACATGGAGCTCATCGCCGAGCAGGATCTGTAACGTGTGCGTGCCGGGCGTGAGCGTCACGGTCGTTTCCGTCTGCCCGCCGCCGAAATGCACGTGCCGCTCGTCGGCCGGAATCGGCAGGTCGAGCGGCGGCACCGGCGTATCGACGAGCAAATGATGATGCCCCGTGTCGGCTTTGACGATGCCGGCCGGCGCAATGCCGGCGCCGGAGAGGCCGAATACGACGCGGACGGGGTTCGACAGGGTCGCGCCGTTCTCGGGCGAGATGATGTAGGCGCGTGCACCGGCCGGAGCGGGCTTGCGGGTCAAGCCGGTTGCCGCGGGTTGTGAGGCAGCGGGACCTGGCGTCGCGGCCGGCGGCCCGACGGCGCTCGATTCGGTTTCGCCCTCCGGCGGAGCGCAGGCCGTGAGCAGCAGCGCGAGGCACGTGAGCAGGCTCGAGCGCGTCGACATGGAACGTCTCCTCGAGAATCTTGCGATTGTCCGCGTCACTCTAGCACAGAGTCGGTGACGCGCCCCAAGGTCACGCGGCACCGTCACCTGCGTCGCCGGCGGTATCTGCGCGGCCAGTCTTCTTCTTGCCGCGCGACGCCCGCGATTTGACGGCGCCCCCGGGAGGCTCGCGTGCGAGCTCACGGGGATCGAAGTCGTCGACGCCCGTGAGCTCCATGACGCGTGCGTCGAAGGCGCGAATAGCGGCCGCTTCTTCGCGCGTAATGAGGCCTTTGCGCTCGGCCTCATCGATTTGACCGGGCGTGTCCTCACTCTCGATCTCGCCGGCGCGCTTGGCGTCGAAGACGCGGCGTTCGAGGGGCTTGACTTGCTCGGCCATTTCCAGGGCCTGCTGAAGTTGGCCCAGCGGGTTACCGGGCTCGAGCGTCGTGTACGCGCAATCGGCGAGCCGGCCGCGCGTCGGCGTCGGGTTGATGACGAGCTCGACGAGACGTTGACCGAGCTCGTCGGACGGCGCCGAAAAGGTACGGCCGCGAGGAAACACGGCGAATCGCAGCAGTCCCGAGACGATGCGGTTCGGGAAATTCCGCAGCAGTCCGTGCAACTGTTCTTGCGTTTTGTACAACAGAGTCCGGCACGACCATTCGACCAACGGAAAATCGTCCTCGGGCTCGCCTTGATCGCGATAGTGCTTGAGCACCATCGAAGCCAGGTACAAATAGCTCAAAACATCGCCGAGGCGCGCCGACAGGAGCTCTTTGCGCTTCAACTCGCCGCCGAGCGTCAGCATCGCCGCATCCGCGGCGAGCGCGAACGAAGCGCTGAAGCGATTGATCTGCTGATAGAAGCGCCGCGTGCGTCCTCCCGCGGGAACGTCGGTAAACCTCGCGAGCGTCAGCGCCAATACCAGCGAGCGCGCCGCGTTCGAGAGCGCATAGCCGACGTGCTTGAAGAGGAGCTCGTCGAACCTCGCCAAGCCGCGCGCGGCATCCGTGTCGCGTGCGGCATCCATCTCGGCGCGCACGAACGGATGGCAGCGAATTGCACCTTGGCCGAATATGATGAGGTTGCGCGTCAGAATGTTGGCGCCTTCGACGGTGATCGCGATCGGAACCGATTCGTAGTTGCGCGCAAGATAGTTCTTCGGCCCCAACATGATCGCTTTGCCGCCATGCACGTCCATGGCGTCGTTGGCGACGACGCGCGCCATTTCGGTATTGTGGTACTTGAGAATGGCCGAGGGCACCGCCGGCCGCTCGCCCGTGCTCAAGGCCGTGCAAGTCACGCGCGACGCGGCCGTCATCGTATAGACGTAGCCCGCCATTCGCGCGAGCGCCTCACCGACGCCGTGAAACTTACCGATCGGCAAACCGAACTGGCGGCGTATGCGCGCGTAGGCGCCGGCCGCATAAACGCTCGCGAGCGCCCCACCCAACGCGTTACTCGGCAACACGATGCCGCGGCCGACGGCAAGCTGCTGGACCAGCATGCGCCAGCCCTCGCCCGCCATCTTCGGCCCGCCGATGATGTATTCCACCGGGATGAAGACATCCTTGCCGCGCGTCGGGCCGTTCTGGAACGGGATATTGATGGGGAAATGCCGGCGGCCGATCTCGATGCCGGGCAGTGTGGTCGGGACGAGCGCCGCAGTGATCCCGTACTCGTCACGGTCGCCGATCAAGTGCTCGGGGTCGGAGAGCTTGAAGGCAAGCCCTAGTACCGTCGCGATCGGCGCCAGCGTGATGTAGCGCTTCTCCCAGTTCAAGCGAATGCCGACGACGTCCTTATCTTCAAACGTGCCGCGACAAACCACGCCCGTGTCGACGATCGCGGTCGCATCGGAGCCGACGCGCGGCGAGGTCAGCGCAAAGCACGGCACCTCGTCGCCGCTCGCAAGTCCCGGCAGCCAACGCTGCTTCTGGTCTTCGGTGCCGTAGTGGAGCAAGAGCTCCGCGGGACCGAGCGAATTCGGCACGCCGATCGTCGACGATGCGGTCGCATTTCGCGACGACACTTTGGTCAATACCATCGAGCAGGCGAGCGGCGAGAAACCCAACCCGCCGTACTCCTTCGGGATGATCATCGCGAAGAAGCGTTTCTTCTTGAGGTAATCCCAGACTTCGGCGGGCATGTCCGCGAGCTCGTGCGTAATCTGCCAGTCGTCGAGCATGCGGCACAGCTCCTCGACGGGGCCGTCGAGGAAAGCTTGCTCCTCGTTGCTGAGCCGCGGCAGCGGCAGGCGCAGCAACTTTTGCCAGTGCGGCATGCCGGAGAATAGCTCGCCTTCCCACCACACATTGCCGGCTTCGAGCGCATCCTGCTCGGTCTTCGACATCGTCGGCAGCATGCGTCGAAAGACCCCGAGCAGCGGTAGGCTCACGGAGCGCCGCCGAAAGTCGATCAAGTTCAGCGCGACGAGACTGGCGAACAAGACCCACAGGAACGTCGTCCACAGAAAGCCGCCGTCGCCGAGCCAACTGTAGATGAAAAGCACGAGACCCAAGATCAGTGTCGCGCTCTTCAAGTCCGTGCGACGGTACGCGAGCGCAATCGGGGCGCCGACGAGAACGAGCAGCCAGATCAATGTATCCACTTGAGTGTCCCGGCGACTCGAATGGCCGCCCTAAAGAAGCTCGGCGACTTGGGCGCGCTCTTCGCGGAGCTCCGCGTCCGTCGCGTCGAGCTTGGTGCGGCCGAACGCGTCGATGGCAAGTCCCCGGACGATTTCGTAGCCGCCACCGGCACACCTCACGGGATACGAATAGACCACGCCCTCTTTGATACCGTAGCTTCCGTCGGACGCAACGCCCATGCTGACCCAGTCTTGACCGGGCGTGCCCACCACCCAGTCGCGCACGTGGTCGATTGCCGCGGAGGCCGCGGACGCCGCGGACGAGGCACCGCGCGCTTTGATGATCGCCGCGCCGCGTTGCTGAACGTTGGGGATGAACTCCTTCTCGTACCATTCGCGCGGCACGCGCGCGAGCGCCGGCTTGCCTGCGACCTCGGCATGGCTGAGATCCGGAAACTGCGTCGACGAATGATTTCCCCAGATGGTCACCTTGCTCACGTCGGTAACGCGCATTCCCGTCTTCGCGGCAAGTTGCGCTTTGGCGCGGTTGTGATCGAGCCGCATCATCGCGGTAAAGCTCCGCGGGTCGAGATCCGGCGCACTCTCCCGCGCGATGAGAGCGTTGGTATTGGCCGGATTGCCGACCACGAGCACCTTGACCCGGCGCATTGCCACTGCATTGAGCGCCTTACCTTGGGCCGAGAAAATTTGCGCGTTTGCAAGCAACAGATCCTTGCGCTCCATGCCGGGGCCGCGCGGCCGCGCGCCGACGAGCAGCGCAAAATCGGCATCGCGAAATGCAACTTCGGCCCGGTCGGTGACCACGACGGCCTGCAGCGTGTCGAATGCACAATCCTCGAGCTCCATCGCGACGCCTTGGAGAGCGCCGAGTGCCGGCGTGATCTCGAGCAGCTGCAGTGCCACGGGCTGGTCGCGCCCGAGCATTTGCCCGGAAGCGATGCGAAAGGCCAGCTGATAACCGATTTGGCCCGCGGCGCCGGTTATGGCGACCCGCAGCGGTGGTTTCGTTCCCGTAGTCATCGTCTCAAAATGTTAGCACGAGGCCCTTGAGCCTCTAGGGTTGCTCGGACTCTTGTCTCTCGGGCAGCGAGTGCTTTTTGAGTAAGCCGCGCAACTGATGGTAGCTCAAGCCCAGGAGCTCGGCCGCAGCCGTCTGTTTGAACTGCGCGCGCGCCAAGGCCGAGTTGAGAAGGTCCCGCTCGTAGGTGCGAACGGCGGTGCGAAAATCGTTCGGTAGATGCAGAGCGGGTTTTGCCGGCGCTGGTGTCGGCGCGGCGTGCGGAATCTCGTTGCGAGCCTCGGCGAGGCGTGACGAGTAGGGCGAGGCAAAGGGATCGAAGAGGATGCGGTCGACCGGCAGGCTCGGATCCGCGGCGCGATAAACGCTGCGCTCCACCGTGTTCTTGAGCTCGCGAACGTTGCCGGGCCAGTTGTGGCTCTTGAGCGCCGCCAGCGCCATGGGACTGAAGCCCGGGAAAACCGCGCGCTTCAAGTCGCTCGTGACGTTGACCGCGAAATGGTAAGCGAGCGTTTCGATGTCCTCGGGGCGCGCGCGCAGCGGCGGCACATGAATGACGTCGAACGCTAGGCGGTCCAAAAGGTCTTGCCGAAACCGGCCGGTGGCGGCAAGGTTCAGCAGGTCCTCGTTGGTCACGCCGACGACGCGAACATCCGTCGAAACCGTGTCGCTGCCCCCGACCCGCTGGAGCTCACCGTACTCGATGACGCGGAGTATCTTTTCCTGCATGCGCAGCGGGATCGTGCCGAGCTCGTCGAGCACGAGCGTGCCGTTGTCGGCTTGCTCGAAGCAGCCGATGTGCCGGCGAGTAGCTCCCGTGAAGGCCCCGGCTTCATGACCGAACAGCTCGGATTCGAGCAGGCTTTCGGTCAGCGCGGCGCAGTTGACCTTGACGAGCTTCTGATCCCAACGTGCCGACAGATAGTGCAGCCTGGAAGCAATGAGCTCCTTGCCGGTGCCCCGCTCGCCGATGACGAGCACGGGCTTCGGTAGCCCGGCGGCTTGCGAGACATGCTCGAGCATCGCGACAAACGCCGGCGCTTCGCCGATCAAGCCTTCGGGTCTCACGGGACTCATGGCGACGTTTTTTACCACCGGTTGAGCAGTTGCGCCATTACTTGGCTGGTTTCACCAATTCGAGCTCGAGCGCAGACCTTGCATTGGCGCTGTAATCAGACCCGAATCAATTACTTAGGGAGGTCGGCACGTTTGGCACGAAAGGTGCTTTGGGTGAACCGGATCAAACTTACGCAAAAGGTGGTCAGCCATGGGTATCTTTTCGCGCTTCACGGACATCGTGAACTCGAATATCAACGCCATCCTCGACAAGGCCGAGGAGCCGGAGAAGATCGTTCGCCTCATGATTCAGGAGATGGAGGATACGCTCGTCGAGGTCCGCTCGGCGGCGGCTCGCGCCATCGCCGACAAGAAGGAAATCACGCGCAAGCTCCAGGCGCTCGAGCAGGAATCGCGGGATTGGCAGAGCAAGGCGGAGCTCGCGCTCGACAAGAGCCGCGAAGATCTCGCCAAGGCGGCTCTGGCCGAGAAATCGCTGGTCGCCAAGGCGGCCGAAGCCCTCTCGCAGCAACTCAAAGCCGTCGCCGAAGGCCTCGACAAGCTCAACGGCGACATCAGCTCGTTGGAAGAGAAGCTCGCCTACGCGAAGTCGCGGCAGCAGGCACTCATCGTCCGGCACCAAACGGCAAGCGGGCGTCTTGAGGTTCGCAAGCGGTTGCACGACTATCGGATCGACGACGCGCTCATCCGCTTCGAGCAATATGAGCGGCGTATGGACGATCTCGAGGGGCGGGTCGAGGCCTACGACATGGGCGGGCGGAAGGACCTCGCGCAGGAGATCTCGGATCTCGAGTCGACCGAGGCCGTCGAGCAGGAGCTGCGCGCTCTCAAAGCGAAACGCGCCAAAAAAAGCAGCGGTGCACAAGAATAATACGGCGGGGTGACCGACATGGGCGGCGATCAAATTTTTGTCCTCACGATCCTTTTCATGGTCATCGTGTTCCCGCTCATGGTCATCATGCATTACTCGACTAAGTGGAAGGCCACGAAGGGACTGACCGACGAGGAGCAGAAGACTCTCGAGGCTCTGTGGCAGGACAGTATGCGCATGGACAGCCGGTTGAACGCGCTCGAAACGATTCTCGACGACGAGATACCTGATTGGCGCAAGAAGCTGTAACCGAGGAGTGGGTTGGATGAACAGGAACACGGGTTTCGATCCGCAAGAGCCGCGCCGCAGCAAGCTCTATCGAAACAAGAGCGACGGCATGATTGCCGGCGTCTGCGCCGGCTTCGCGGACTACTTCGGCTTCGACCTCGGGATGACACGCGTCGTCGTCGCCATCGCGGCGTTCATTTTCCCGACGTTGATCATCGTGTACTTCGTGCTCGCGCTCGTGCTCAAGCCGGGCCCGCGGCGCCCGATCGGCGAACCCGTGGACGTTCTCGGCCGACGCGTGCGCGCCGAACCGCATTCAACCTTAGACAGCGTGCGTCACCGTTTCCGCGACCTGGACGGCAGATTGCAGCGCCTCGAAAAGTACGTGACCTCCGAACGGTTCCGTCTCGATCGGGAATTCGCCGGACTCAAAGACTAGCAAAGCTTATCAATCGACGGGGCGGAGGGTACCGGGCATGCAGATCCTAGAAATGCTGTTCGTGTTGGCGATCTTGACCATCATCTTCGGGTCGATCTTCGGGTTTCCGCTGGCCTTGACTCGAATGAAGCAAAGGGGCCGCGAGAAAGAAGCGATAGATCAGTCGGTTCGCGACGAGATGTCCGCGCGTCTTGCCGAGCTCGAAGACCGCGTCAAGGTCCTCGAGCGCATCGTCACCGACGAGCGCTCCGAGCTACACCGACAGTTCCGAGAGCTCTGAGTAACGATGTTGGCGCTGCGCAGCGTACGCGCTCACTGCGCAGCGGGCTCGGGATGCGCGCTCCGGTGGGCTTGGACCTCTTGATTGAAAGCTGCCGCGACCGTTTCCATTTCAGTGACGGCGGCGTTATGCCGATTCACCATGAGCGACTTGAACTCCGCCGGGGCATCTTCGCCCGCCGTCTCCAACTCTTCGTTCAAGCACGCGAGATAGATTTCCATCTCCGCCATGTAGGACTTGACGCTGCCCTGAGCGGCCAGCAATTCCTCCATCGTCGCGGTCGCGCCGTCCGGAACGGCAACCATGCTCGGTTGTTCGCATGCGGCGAAGGCAGACGGAGAGAGCAAGCTCACGGCAGCTGCGGCACCGAGTGCGAAAACTTTCATTTAATGAGTCCCCTGTTATGTAATTTGGCGCTGAATATACCCAAGCGTTTGCGCGGAAGCCAAGCGGTGTTTGCTGCAAGCACTTCGGCTCAGCCGAACAGGGCCTGATAACGCCCGCTGCCTTCGGCCTCCGCCACCAGGAGCGCGCAGAAGTCGTCGGCAGTCATCGGATCGCCGAACAGGTGCCCCTGCGCCATATCGCAGCGCTGGTTGCGGAGGAACATGAGCTGGTCCTGGGATTCGACGCCCTCGGCGACGACCTCGAGCTTGAGGCTATGCGCCATTTGAATGATCGTCTTGACGATCGCGGCATTGTCGCGATCGACCGTGACATCGCGGATAAACGACTGGTCGATTTTGAGCGTGCTGATTGGAAACTGCTGCAGCGCGCTTAGCGATGAGTAACCGGTACCGAAGTCGTCTATCGCCAAGTGCAGCCCCATGCCGTAGAGCGCGTCCAGGATGCGAATCGTCCGGTCGGTGTCTTCCATGAGCGTCGTTTCGGTAATCTCGAGCTCGAGGCAGGTCGGCGAGATGCCGTGCGTGCGAAACGCGCTGCGAACGCCCTCGAGGAATTTCTGCTGCTGCAATTGCCGCAACGAGAGATTCACGGACACGCGGCACGGCGATGGAACGAATCGCTGCCAGTCGCGATAGTCCGAGCAAACGCGGTTCAAAACCCAGTCCCCGATCTGCAGGATCAGGTTCGTTTCCTCGGCGAGCGGAATGAAATCCGAGGGAAATACGAGACCGCGCTTCGGCAAGTCCCACCTTACCAACGCTTCGGCCCCGGAGATGCGGCCGCTGCGCAGGTCGTACTTGGGCTGATAGTGCAGCCGCAACTCGTCGCGCTCGAACGCTCGACGCAGCTTGTTCTTGAGCATGAGGCGCTCTTCGGCGGCGGTATTCATGTGATGGGAGTAGAACTCGATGCAGTTTCCGCCCGCTTTCTTCGCCTGGTAGAGCGCCGCATCTGCTTTGCGTAACAGGTCCACGACGTTGTCGCCGTCGCGCGGATATATGGCGATACCGACGCTCGTGGTCATGAATATCTCTTCGCCCTGGACCTCGAACGATTTGCCCACGGCGCGCAAAATCCTGCCCCCGACGTCGGCCGCCTGCTCGATGACTTTCTCGAGGTTGTCGCACGGACTCAAAAGGATGGAGAATTCGTCGCCGGCCAATCGTCCCGGAATCGCGCCTTCCGGCATCACATCGGTGATGCGGCGCGAGAAAACCTCGAGGCTCGTATCTCCGGCGGCATGCCCGAATGTGTCGTTGATGTCTTTGAAGCGATCGACGTCGAGGTAAAGAAGCCCGAGATACTGACGGCTACGCTTCGCCCGCGCGATGGACTGCTGCAGCAGATGTTGAAACTGCATGCGATTCGCGATCTTGGTCAAAGCATCGGTGCGGGCAAGGTAGCGAATGCGCTGCTCGACTTTTTTGCGGTCATCGATGTTCTGGGCCGCGTAAAGCAGAGATAGGCCCGGCCCGCGATCGTTGCGAATCGCGCTGACCGTGTAAGAGACGCACGTGTGCGTGCCGTCGCGGCGCCGGAATACGCCCTCGCGCGGGCGCGAGACGGCGTCGGCCCCCGGCGGCTGATCCTCCGCATCGAGCATGATCGCGTCGATGCTCATGCCGAGCAGTGCTTCGGTAGCGTAGTCGAGCATGGCCGTGGCGGCGGCATTGACTCGCTCGATGCGACCGTCGCCATCGACGACGAGAATGGCCTCGCTCATGCCCGTCAACAGCCCGTCGAGGTAGTCGCGTGAAACCTGGCTCTCTTTGAGGCTCATCCGCACGGAATCGAGGGCGGTGCGCAGTGCGTGCGACTCCGGTAGGTTCCCGAGCTTGGGGTCGGAATCGAGGTCGCCTTGTGCAGTGCGATTCAAGGCTGTGACGACGCGGCTCAAGGGCCGGCGCAATGATTGCGAGTGCCGCCACAACACTGCGAGGCTTAGGGCCGGAAACGCCACCCCAGCGGCGATCAACAGCCATACGAGAGGCAGGCCGAGCGTCGCGCCGGAGAGCATAGCGAGCGCGAGCGCGAGCAGCGTCGCGATTCCCGCGACGACGCCTAAGACCGCAAGCCAGACCCTAAGAGACGTTCCGAACATGCTCATCCGGAGTCGGTAGTCTTGTGTTTTTGTTATTGTCGCAATGGTGACCAGTCTGCACTCCGGGAGTTTACTATGAGCCTCGACCGGCGGCTAATGCCGGCGGAGTTCCGCCCCCCACCGGGCTTGCGCCACTGTCACGTCCAATCGGTCGCTTGCAAGCTCCCGTGGCGCCGCCGCGCGGTCCAGGCGCGGGCCGCGGGCTTCCTCGCCGCGGCCAAGGCCGAGCTCATCGACTGCGGCGACGGCGTGCGCTTACTGGGGTATTACAGCCGCCCTGCCGCAGACAGCCTCGGTCTCGTGGTGCTGCTGCACGGCTGGGAAGGCTGCGCCGACTCGAGTTATATGCTTTCTGCGGGCACGCGGCTTTTCGAGGCCGGTTTCGAGGTTTTTCGCCTCAATTTTCGTGATCACGGCGATACGTATGCGCTCAACGAGGACCTCTTCCATTCGTGCCGGATTGCGGAAGTCGTGAGCGCCGTCAAGGCGATCCACGAGCGCCACGCGGCACGGCGACTGTTCGTGGTCGGCCAGTCCTTGGGCGGGAATTTTGCGCTGCGCGTCGGCGCCCGCGCCCCGCAGGCGGGCATAGCGCTCGACGGCGTCGTCGCCGTGTGCCCGGTGCTGCACCCGCAAAGCACGATGCTCGCCCTCGAGCAAGGCTTGTGGCTCTACCGTCACTACTTCCTGCGGCGCTGGCGGCGGTCGCTGCGTGCAAAGGCGGCCGCATTTCCACACCGGTATGATTTCGGCAGCCTCGAGCGTTTTCGTACTCTGACCGAGACGACGGATTTTTTCGTGCGCCGTTACACGGAGTTTCCGGATCTCGAAAGCTACTTGGAGGGCTATGCGATCACGGGGTCGGCGCTCGAAGGACTCGCAATTCGCGCGAGCTTGATTGCGGCAGAGGACGACCCGGTGAATCCAAGCCACGATCTTAAGCGTCTCGCCAAGAGCGAGGCGCTGACTGTCACGCTGCTGCCTTCGGGCGGACACTGTGGATTCGTAGATAGCTGGGGGCTCCGCAGCTGGATCGACGGTTGGATCGCGGCCGAGATCGAGAACTCTATCCGCGCCGCTTCTCTTCGAACTTGAGCGGCGTGCCGTTCGTGACCTTGATTTCGCCTTCGATGATGGCACCCTCGGCGACCGCGATCGAATGACCCGATAAGCTCCCGGTCACGCGCGCCGTTCCCGCAATCTCGACGCGCTGGCTGGCAATGACGTCGCCTCGCACCGTACCCGCGACGACGATATCCGTCGCGCGCAACGTGCCCTGCCAGCTGCCGCCGACGGCAAGCGTCAACGGTCCGTCGATGTCACAATCCCCCTCGACGGTGCCGCAGATCACATACGGGCCGTTGCCGCTGATCGTGCCGACGATCTTGGTGGATGCCGCGATGAAGGTCGTCGGACCGCTCGTGGAATCCTGAATGCGTCTCTTCAAGGGATTCATCATTGTCTTCTCCCGACAGCGAGCGACAAAGGTAGCCGAACTTGGGGGGACCTGCGATCCGCGTGATCAAGAAGTGCGAATGGCCGCACAGAGTCGGTAACTGACCCGCCTCGTCACTGTGCGCCGTTTCACACGAGAGTGCGAGCGCCAAGCGCGGCGGGGCGGCGTCGGCGCCGTTGGACGCGTGGCACGGAGATTGCTTATGTCGAGGCAGTCAGTGCGGAGCTCGGGCATGGAAGACAAGAGCGAGGTGATCGCATTGGTGCTCGAGGCGGCGCTCGGCCGCCGGTGGAATTCCCGCGAATGCATGCGCGGCGCGAAGCGGCTCGTCCGCAGTGCGGATGGTCGGGTGAGTCTCGAGTCGATCGAATCCGCGGAAGAGTTCGAGCGCACCGCGCGCACGACGGGATGTTTCAGACGGGGCAAGGCGATTCGCGATCCCGTCTCGCGCGAGATCATCGGCTACGAGATGGAGCAGATCTCGGTCTTGCCTGCGGCCGTCCGCATCTAATTCGAATACCGGAACGGCACCGCGCGCCTCGGGCCGACGAGCCTCCCGATGGGCGCGACCTCGGGGCCGCGCCCGCCAGCAACGCGCCTATAATGCCGGCGAGCGGGACGACGTGCGCACGCCATTGCGCGGCACCGCCCACGAGAGAGGAGCCAAGCTTGCTGGAAGCAAATGTCGGTTGGCTGAGCCAGCCCGGCAATACCGATCGAGTGCGACGCGGCTCGAGGGGGATCGAGAAAGAAAGTCTACGCGTCGACGTGAACGGGCAGCTCGCCAAGACGCCCCATCCGCCGACAATCGGATCGGCGCTGACACACCCGTACCTGACGACGGACTATTCGGAAGCGCTGCTCGAATTCGTGACTCCGCCGTACACATCGAATTGGCAAACATTACAGTTTCTCTGCGACCTGCATGGCTTTGTGCATCGCCGTCTCGACGGCGAGCTGTTGTGGCCCGCGAGCATGCCGTGCGTCATCAACCCGAACGAGGAGATCCCGATCGCGGCTTATGGGCCGAGTAACGCCGGGCAGATGCGCACGATCTATCGGCGCGGACTGGGGTTTCGTTACGGCCGGGCCATGCAGGCCATTGCCGGGGCCCACTTCAATTTCTCGCTGCCGCAGGAATTTTGGGAGGCATACCGGGGGTACTGCCGCGCCGACGCGCCGCTCGCGGCGTTCAAGTCGGAGCAAATGATGAGCCTGGTGCGCAATTACCGGCGCTGCGCGTGGCTCGTCGTCTACCTGTTCGGTGCCTCGCCGGCGTTCTGCAAGTCGTTTCGACCCGAGCGGCACGAGCTCTTGCAGGAGCTCGACAGAGCGACATGGTTCGGTCCTTATGCCACTTCGCTGCGTATGAGCGACATCGGCTACAGAAACTCGACGCAGGCAAGGCTCAGCATCTCGGCGAATTCCCTGCGAGACTACGTCGCCGGATTGACCGCGGCCGTCACGACGGCAGACCCACGCTACGCGGACATCGGCGTCTTCGTGGATGGCGAGTTCCGGCAACTGAACGCCAATGTTCTGCAAATTGAAAATGAGTACTACAGCTCGGTGCGGCCCAAGCCGCGAGATCGAACGATCCGCGCCATCGCGGCATTGAGACGAGACGGCGTCGAGTACGTCGAAATACGCACGCTTGACCTCAACGCTTTGGACCCCGTCGGCGTCAATCAAGCGCAGATGCGCGTGCTTGAAGCGCTGTTGCTCTACTGCTTGCTTGCCGACAGCCCGCCGATATCCCAAGCGGAGCAGGTCGAGATCGACGCGCGCGACGTGCGGGTTGCGAGAGAGGGCCGACGACCGGGTTTGCAGCTCTCGATAAACGGACGGCCCGCCGGCCTGCGTGCTACGGCGCTTGCGTTGTTGCGTGATGTGGCTTCGATCGCGTCGCTGCTCGACGGCGATTCACGCGACTATTCGGCCGCCGTCGACGCGGCCCGCGCGGCCGTGGAGGATCCCGAATTGACACCCTCGGCGAAGCTGGTCGCCGAGCTCAGGAGCACTGACGCGAGCTTTTTCGAGTATGGGCTCGAGCTCGCGCGTAGCCACCACCAATACTTTCTGTCGCTGCCGCTCGACCCCGCCAAGGAAACCATGCTGGATGCCACGGCCACGAGCTCCCTGGGGGAGACCAAGGCGCTCGAGGCTCGAGCAGACGTGCCGTTTGCCGAGTATCTCAAGCGCTACGCCGAGACCCTTGGCGGGCCCGAGGGCTCGGCCGGGAAGGGTAGCGTTGCAAATCTGTGATTCTGTTAACCGCGCGGAAGCCCCATCGCGTCGACACTTAATATTGTGTCGACGCATGACTAGGGCTTGGCGGAGCCGGGAATGAAGCGACTTTTCATCATCGGACTGCTCGTGGGATTTGCGGGCCTCTTGGCCGCGGCGCATTTCGTGCCCTGGGTGAGCCACGTGCGCCTGCCCTCCCAGACGTCTGTCGTCGCCAACGGCGGCCGCGCGGAGCGCTTCGTGATTCGCTTGCCCGCGGATCGCATCCACGCGTTGGGTTCCGCCACGGCGGGGCTCAGGAGCCGCGGATTCCCCGCGCCGGCGACGATCCCCGGTGAAGACGCGACGGCTCTTCCGTTACTCGAGCATTTCAAGGTGCGCGACAGCGCCGGCAACGTCATCGGCATCGCCGCGCGCCATTGGACCGCGACACCCTCGGGTCCGAGGACCTCCTGGACGCTGACGATTCCGAGCCGCGGGTCCCTGGTATTGGCTGCGCCCGGCGAGGCGCCCGGCGTGGTCGACGCGGCCTTGACGGACCGCGGCTATACGAGCGGCTCCCCGTGGAGCGGTGAGCTCAGCCTGGCCATGGTCGGCGACGGCGCGACGGCCGAGAGCGTGGTGGGCAGCCGCGAATTCGCAGGTCTCGACGTCGCGTACACGGAAACTTGGAACATCACCGGAATCGGCGAGAGCGGCGAGATCCGCGGCACCATCGAGCTCGATACCGTGAGTCGGCGCGGCGGATGAAATATCTATTCGCAACGCTCGGCGGAGTGCTGCTCGGTATGGCTGCGGCTCTCCTCGCGCTTTACTTCAATCCACTGAACGCGCCGCAAGCCGCGACGACGTCCAACGATGGATGGACGCTCGAGTACGATTTCCCGGGGGACAGCGCGATCGCTTTGACGCACGGCGGACAGCTCGATTTGCCGAGCATTCCCCGAGAGATCGCCGCGCTCTGGGAAACCGGCATCAACAGCATGATCCTGAACGTTCTCGTGCTCGAGGATCCCGCTGGTACGCCGCAGGCGCTCGCCACGCGCGTGAGCGTTCCCTCGACTGATACCGATTTGCTGTTGCGCGGCGTCATCGTCGCGGATCACTGGCTCGTCACCGTGCCGGGACAAGGGACGCTCTATGTCGAGGGGCATAACAACGTGTGGCCACTGCTCAAGGACACTTTCATCCCGGTAACCTATTTGCAGCGCGAGTGGCGAGGACCGGCGAGCTACGCCGTGACCGCGGGACCCGGCCCGCGCGGGACGGCGGAGGTCGTTGGTGTAAGCGGCACATTCGAAGGAATGAGCGGCGTCGCCCACGAGACTTACAACCTCGAGAAATTCAGCTCGTCGCGAGGCATCGAGGCCATGCGCGGCGCACTGGCGATTGCACTCGACGAGACCGTCGATGCAGACTCCGGCGAAGCGATCGTCGGACTCGCCGAGTAAGCGTCACTCGCAGAATCGCGTGAGATCCATCGCCGGATCGGCGATCGCCGCGGCCGGTATCCTCGGGCGCGCCGCGAGCAACTTCTTGCCGTGCATGAAATCCCGCGGACTGTTCACCGCGTCGATCGCGATCGGCCGTCCCTCGGCAAGGTAGTACATCGCGAATTGCTTGCCGCCCATGTCGCCGCGCGGCACGACCTCGTCGTACTCGAGCGCGAGCCCGACGATTTGCAGCTTGAGATCGTATTGATCGGACCAAAACCAAGGAACTTCGGTAAACGGACGTTCTTGACCGAGCAGACTCGCCGCGGCGCTCTTGGCTTGCTCGACGGCGTTGTGCACGGATTCCAGTCTCACATTGCGCGCCGCGAACGGATGCGGATGGTTCGTGCAGTCGCCCGCCGCGGCGATGCGCGGGTCGGCGGTGCGGGCGCATGTGTCGACGCGGATGCCGTTGTCGCAATGGAGGCCGGCGCGCGCCGCAATCTCGACGTTGGGCACGACGCCGATCCCGATGATTACAAGGTCGCAATCGAATGTCTCGCCCGCCGCGCTCGCGACTGCGCTTACGGCCCCGGTGCCGCGAAACTCGGCGACCTGCGTGTTGCAGCGAATGCGGACGCCGGCGGCGGTATGATACTTTGCGTAGAAGTCGGACATTTGCGCGCATACGACGCGGCTCATGACACGATCCGCCGCTTCGAGCACGGTCACGTCGACGCCGAGCTCGCGTGCAACGGCGGCGACCTCGAGACCGATGTATCCGGCACCGACGATGACGAGGCGCGCGCCCGGATGAAGGCCCGGGGCGATCGCATCGACGTCGTCGATCGAGCGTAAATAGTGGACACCGCGAAGACCGACGCCCGGCACGTCGAGGCGGCGAACCCGGCTGCCCGTGGCCAGCAACAAGCGATCGTATATCAACGTTCGGCCGTCGGAGAGACGGATGCGGCGCGTCGCCGCGTCGAGCTCCTCCGCGCGAACGCCAAGATGGAGATCGATCCCGCGGCTCGCATAGAAAGCATCCGCTTTCAGGTGTAATCGCTCGCGCGGCAGCGCGCCCGCGAGATACTTCTTGGAAAGAGGCGGACGTTGATACGGTGTGAAACGTTCTTCGCCGATCAGCGTGATCTTGCCCTCGAAGCCGCTCTGCCTGACCGTTTGCGCGGCTTGAACCGCCGCCTGACCGGCGCCGATGATCGCCAATTGCTCGTGCATGAGGTGCTATATTTCGCCATCGCCATGACACGTGCAATCCGTATTCACGAGTTCGGCGGGCCGGACGTGCTTTGCATCGAGGATGTGCAGGTCGGCACTCCCGGTCCCGGCCAGGTCCGCGTTGCGCATCGCGCCGTCGGGCTCAATATGGTCGACACGTATTATCGCAACGGCGTCTATCCCCTCGCCCTGCCGAGCGGCCTCGGTGCCGAAGCGAGCGGCGTGGTGACCGCGGTCGGCAACGGCGTTCAAGACTTCGAGCTGGGTCAGCGCGTCGCTTACGCGAGCCCCGCGCCGCTCGATGCGTATGCAGACGAACGGCTCATCGATGCCAAGTGGCTCGTGAAGCTGCCCGCAGACATCGACGACAAGACCGCCGCGGCGATGATGCTGAAGGGTCTCACGAGCTGGTATCTGCTCAAACGCAGCTATCCCGTGCGTCCCGGCGATTGGGTGCTGCTCTATGCCGCGGCGGGCGGCGTCGGGCTCATCGCCGCGCAATGGGCCAAGCAGCTCGGCGCGCGCATCATCGGCATCGTGGGCACGGATGAGAAGCGTCGTCTCGCGCTCGAGCACGGATGCGAGCAGGTCTTGGTGTCGCGCACGGACGATGTCGTCGCGCGCGTTCGCGAGCTTACGGGCGGCGCGGGCGTTGCCGCGGTTTACGACTCGGTCGGCAAGGATACCTTCCTGCAATCGCTCGATTGCCTGCGGACGCACGGCATCATGGTCAGCTTCGGTAATTCCTCGGGACAGGTCCCGCCATTTGCGCCCGTGGAGCTGCAGAAGCGCGGCTCGCTGTACGTCACACGGCCGACTCTGTTCGATTTCATTCGCGTGCGCGCGGATCTCGAAGCCGGCGCCGCCGAGCTCATCGAGCTTGTCGTCCGCGGGCGCCTTCGTATCGAGATTCATCAGGAGTATGCACTGCACGACGTCGCGTCGGCGCATGCCGACCTCGAGCAGCGCAGGACGACGGGTTGCACGGTGCTGATTCCCGCGTGACGTATCGTTCGGCCGGACGCGGCGATTTGCACGGCGGCGATTACTCTGCAATTCCGACGGATTCCCGACTCGATCGCGGCGCCGCTCGCGCATAACGTGAGCGTCCCAAGGCGCTGTCCGGGAGAGCGACGTGCCGCGCCAACAGCACGAAGCGCGTTACGCGCAGCCGATGATTGCCGTGTTCACGGCGCTCAATCGAGTCTTGGCCAAGCACCGTTGGGGCGTGCTGGGACGGCTCGGCGAGGAGCAAGCGCAGCCGAAGGTCGGTTGCCGCTACGCGCGCCAGAGCCGATCCGTGCTGCGCCGCGGTCGCGTGCTCGAGGTCATTCGGCCGGTCTCTCTGACGCTCTACGAGACCTTGCACGACCCACCTTGTCGCGTGCGCCTGCAATTGCGCTGGCGGCTGCATCCCATTGAATCGGGATCGCTGCTGCATTTGACGCTCTGCTACCAGCTCAACGGAGCGGCCTCGCTGCGGCAACGGCATTGGCACGATCGTCTGCGCGCCCACTGCGTGCGCATGCTCGAGTTCGTCTCCACGGATCTCGAGCGGCCGCCAGCGGCGCCATCGAGCGGGCTCGAGACCGCACAATCTCGGGAAACGTGATTTGCCTCACGAGCGTGAGTCGGTACCATTCCTATACTGAGGATTGGGTCGCTGAGACGAGGCAGCGAGATGGCGACGGAGCAATTCGACCGAATTCGACCTGTGGCCAGCTTACAGGAGTTCTTCAAAGACTCCGTGGCTTCGGCGATGGCTCGACAACGAGTCACGGCCGACGATCACACCGCTTACTACGTCGTCAATCTACTGACGTTGTTCGCGCGCTCCGAAGCCCTTTTCGACCGGACGGAGAACGGCATCGAGCTCAAACCGCTCGCCAAGGTCCTGGCCGAATCCATCGCGGCGGAACTCGCCGAGGAGCGCCGCCACGCGCTGCAACGCGTCGGCGACGTATCGCTGTTCGTCGCGGGCTTTCTCGCCGACGGGCTCGCGGCCAAGCTCGTCGACGTCGACTACTACGTGCAAATGGGCGGCTCAGCCTACGGCGCGCTGTCGGAAAGCGTGCGCGGATCTTCGCGCGGGCGTGCATTCGGCGCGGTCTTTGCGGAGCTTGCGGACAAGTTCCAAGTCTTCGTCGACGTGTTGAACGAAGTCCGAGCCGAGGCCAACAGCAAGGCCATCGACGTCTTGCGCACGTACGAGATTTGGCTACGCACCGGCAGCGAAAGAGCGGCTCGTTTGTTGCGCAAGCAGGGAATCGAGCCGCAACGAACTTTGGTCTTACAGACGCGGCATTGAGGCGTCATGCTGATCGGCAATTTGCAAGCGTGGTTGACGGACTTCTACGCGCTTGAAATCGCCTATCCGATCCAGGACTTCCTGATCACGGACCGGTGCCTCGCGTTGGCGCTCGACCGCGACGGACGCGACAATGACGAGAAGCTGCTCATCGCGGAGCACAACGGCGAGGCGGAGGTCTCCTTGTATCTCAAGCGCGAGCTCATCGAGAGGCTGGCTCTGAACGATCCCACCGCGCGCCTCGACGAACGCAATCTCGCGGATTTCTGGACGGCGCTCGAGGGCGTCAGCCACTTCACCTATTACGCGTTTCGCGCGACGCATGATCGTTCCGTGACACTTCTCGAAATGGAGCTGCAAGCGGAAGTCGACAAGTTCGTAGCGACCACGGCGCTCTTACGCGACCAGGGCGAGCGGCCACCCGCAGCGTTGCACCATTGGCTGTTCGAGCAGACGCGACTCGTCGACGAGCTCTCGGCCGGCGAGCAGGAGCGCTATGAGCGCGCCAATCACTACGCCGGTAAGTACTGTCGGAAGCTCTGGCCGCAGCTGTCGAGCGGGGTCGGCTGGAACGAGCTGCAACGCGAGCTCAGATACTTCTACCGCTTGACCCGCGGCGCCAAGATCGACCATATCGAAACCGGTTGAAACGCGCCGCGGAACGGCACGGTTCAGCCGCCGTCCGAGCCCAAGAACAATCGGTACGCGGGGTTGGCGGTTTCCTCGCGATAGGGATAGCCGAGCGTGTCGAGATGGGCCGTGAAGCGCGCGCGGTCGGCAGCCGGCACCTGCACGCCGGCGAGAACCCGACCGTAGTCCGAGCCGTGGTTGCGATAGTGAAACAGGCTGATGTTCCAGGTATTGCCGATTGCCTGCAAGAACTTGAGCAACGCGCCGGGCCGCTCGGGAAACTCGAAGCGATAGATCGATTCGTTCTTGAGCGAGGGTACGTGACCGCCGATCATGTGCCGTAAGTGCAGCTTCGCAAGCTCGTTGTCGCTCAAGTCGAGCACTCGATAGCCGCTCGCCGATAGCTGTCGCATGAGCTCGTGCGTCTCGTTCTTGGCGCCATGCAGTCCGACGCCGACGAAGATTTGCGCCTGCTCGGACGGCGCATAGCGGTAGTTGAACTCCGTGATGTTGCGCGCGCCGATCGCCTCGCAGAAGCGCAAGAAAGCGCCGGGGCGCTCGGGGATCTCCACGGCCAGCAATGCTTCGCGATGCTCGCCGAGCTCGGCCCGCTCGCTGATGTGGCGCAGGCGGTCGAAATTCATATTGGCGCCGCTGTTGATTGCGATGTAAGTTGCGCCGCTTGTCGGATGTTGCTCGAGGTAGCGTTTGAGTCCGGCAACGGCGAGCGCCCCCGATGGTTCCACGACCGTGCGGCTGTCCTCGAAAATGTCCTTGATGGCTGCGCAGATCTCGTCCGTGTCGACGAGGACGACGGTTTCGACGACCTCGCGAGCGATGCGAAAAGTCTCGTCGCTGACGCGGCGTACGGCGACACCGTCGGCGAAAACACCTACGCGGTCCAACGTGACGGGCCCTCCATGCAGCAAAGCATCATGCATGCTGGCGGCATCGATCGGCTCGACACCGATGACTTTGACTGTCGGGAAAAAGTACTTGATATAGGCGCCGATCCCGCCCACGAGTCCGCCGCCGCCGATGGGCACGAACACGGCGACCGGCACTTCGCTCCATTGCCGCGCGAGCTCGACGGCGATGGTCCCTTGACCGGCAATGACGTCGGGATCGGCAAACGGGTGGACGAGCTCGAGGTTCTCCGCGCTTGCGAGCTCGAGAGCGCGCGCATTCGCGTCGTCGTACTGAGCGCCGTGCAACACGACCTCTCCGCCCAACGCGCGCACGGCTTCGACTTTGATCGAAGCCGTGTTCTCGGGCATTACGATAACGGCGCGTATGCCGCGGCGCTGCGCCGCCAATGCGACGCCTTGCGCGTGATTGCCCGCGGAGCTGCAGATCACGCCGCGTTGCAGCGTTGCCGCCGGTAGATGCGCGATCTTGTTATGTGCTCCGCGCAACTTGAACGAGAAAACCGGCTGCAGATCTTCGCGCTTGAGGTAGACGTGATTGCCGAGGCGTTCTGAAAGGCGCGGTGCATGATCGAGCGGGGTTTCTGCGGCGACGTCGTAAACCTGCGCCCGGGCGATACGTTCGACGTACTCCGACAACAAGGAACGTGAGATACGATGGTTCATGGCGTCGCGGGGCGGGTGGTTCCGCGGTCGACTCGCTTGGCTTAAGCCCACGGGTGGGGCGTGGGCTATGTTACCAGCCCCGGCGTCAGTCCGGGGCCTTGAGCAGGTCCGCCAAGCGCCTCGTCAGTTGGTCATACTGGTACTCGGGGATGCGATAGCGCCATCCGCCGCCGCGCGCATTGATCGCTTCCGCTTCGGCGGCCGGATCGGGAGGTTCCGCAGCGCTCGCCGCGGCATCTTGAGCTTCGGCTTCGACTTGAGCTTCTGCCGGAACAGTCTCGACCGCCGGCTGCGGCGCGGCGCTCGCGGCGAAGGTCACCCATGCCTCGTCGCCGATCATCGTGCCGGTCATCGTGACCACGAGGCCGTCGAAGGTGCTGAGCTCCGTGACGACGGCGGGCTCCCCTGCTGTGCCCGCGACGCGCGCGACGTCGTCGAGCTTGAGCTCGCGCAAGGCGTTGCCGATGACGTTCGCGACGGCGGGATACGACAATTCCCTGCCCTCGGGTATGTCGGCCACCGAGAAATTGGCTTCAGTCTCGTCGTCCTTGCTGATCGCCAGGCGTTCGCCGTCGGCGTGCGTGATCGTGACGCTTTGCACGCGTGTGCCGCGCACGTCCACGATGTCGGGAATCAACCACTGCGCCGTGCTGCGCGGGACGTCCGGATTGCGGTCGATGAGAAAGCTGCGTGCTTCGTCGGCGCGTCGCGCATAGCGGCTCCCGCTGTTCGCCTCGTCGCCCAGGATCAGCACGGGAAACTCGGCCTCTGCCGCATCGATCGCGACCGCCGTGCCGCTCGCCGTCGGCAATTCGACCGATTCGACGCCGAGCCGGTCATAGAACGCCGGATCGGCGGTTTTCTCCTCGACGATTCGGGCTTCACCGAGCGCGACCAGCGCCTGACGAATCTTCGCGACGTCCGCGGAATAGTCGTCCTTCTCCGCGACGCTCCAGCCGGCCGAGCCGCGCGCGAGAGTCGCAACTATTTCCCCTTGCGCCTTGCTGATCACGACGCGCTCGACATCGTTCAGCAATTCCGTAAGCCCCGGCAGCAACAGCGCGCCGGCATCCGTCTCGGGAGTGGACTGCCTGCGACCGACGATTGCGAGAAGTACGGCAACCACGGCGATAGCGGCAACGACGAGCAGCGAACGGCGATTCATGCTCGTGTACTCGATCTGTCGCGCTTGAGAAAAAGGGCGATGAGCCCGACGAGGAGCAAGACGAGCGGTACGGCAAGGATGTTGACGACGGTAAGCACGGTGCCGAGCCGCTCGATGCTGCTGTCGAGCTCGCGCTGTACGGCGCGCAGGTCGCGGCGTATGCGCAGTTGCTGCTCTTGAAAGCGCCTGACCTCGGCCTGTTGCTCGGGGCTCATGAGCAACGAGCTCGTATCCTCGCGCGCCGACTGCAATTCACCGAGCCGTCGCTCAGTTTCGGCCAGCTCCGCTTGGAGGTCCTGCTCGGTGGCGCGGAAGCGCGCATCGGCCTCGCGGCGCAAGGCCTCGACGCGGTCGAACGGGCGGGAGAAAGTCGCGCGACTCTGCAGTCCGATCAAATCGGCGCTGCCGGAAAGATTGGCCAAGGCATTGGTGACGAAATCGCCGTTGCTCGCAAACGCTGTCGCCACTTGCTGGCCGAATAGACTACGCCTCACCTGCACCCACAAACGATCGCTGAGCACATCGACGTCGGCGACAACGATCACGTTCGGATTGTCCGTGGTCGTGGCCGGCGCGGGGGAGTCGGAGGCCCCGGCGTCACCGGAACTGTCCGGGTCCGGCGGCTCGGGCGCCGCGTCTGGTGCGGCATCGGGTGCGGCATCGGGCGCGGGCGGCCCGTCGGGGAACGCCGTGGTCAAAGTACCGCCGAGGCGTGCGGCGATCACGTAACTTAAGCCGCTCGGCGCGAAAGCGTCGAGCAGATCCTCGGGGTCGGTGAGGAATTGAAATCGGGCGCTATCGATGAGCGCAGCTTCCGTGCTCGACGTCAGGAGCGGCGTCAACGTCAGCGCGGATCCATCCGCGATCGCGAGGCTGCCCGCCGTGCCGACGTTCACGGTTTCCAGGCCCGCGGTCACGAGATCCGTTGGGTTCATCGCGGTTGCATCGAGGCCGACGAGGCCGATGTGCCGTAGGGGCGCGCCGGAGCCCGTGTCGACGCTGAGGCCGTAGCGATTGTCGGCGACGACTTTGTTGACGTCGAAACTGAGACCCCACGCGTCGAACAGGCGCTCGAGGTTCGAGCTTTGCGAGCCCCCGAAGCCGCTCGGATCGGCCCCGACGCTCGCGATTTCGGCGAGCGGATCGACGAAGATCAGAGCGCGGCCTCCGCGCAGCAGATACTGGTCGATCGCATACACCGTCGCCTCGTCAAGGACGGGCGGGTGCACGATCCACAGCATGTCGACGTCTGCCTCGATTGCGCTGAAAGCCGGCGCGAGCGTGCGGACCTCGAACAGCTGGCGCGCTTGCTGGCTCATCATCCACGGCGGCAGCGGTTGCTGCGTCTGCGGGTCGAACCCGCCGCTCATCGGCACACCGCTCACGAGACCGATCACGTTCTTGTCCGGGCTTGCGAGACTGAAGAGCAACCGGGCCACGTCGTATTCGAGCGTGCTCTCTTTGGCGGGATCGAAGACTTCGATGACCGCCTCCTCGCCGACGGAATTGGTGGCCGCCAAGCCGAAGTAGATGCTATCGGCGAGCGCCCCGCCGGCGAGGTCCGTGAGCCCGTACTGGGCGGCGCGATCCTCGTCTTCGGAGAACGGCAACGGATCGATGATCTGCAGGCTCAGGGAGCCCGCGGCCGCGGTTTCGAATTCCTCGAGCAGCTCCCGGACGCGCGTCATGTAGAGACGCAGGCCCTGAAGGTTGTTGTTGTCCGCCGTCACGCGGTCCGAGAAAAACAGATAGACGTTGATCGGCTCCGCCATCTTTTCCAGGAACGCTCTGGCGCCCGGTGAAAGCGTGTAAAGGTTGTCCTCGGTGAAGTCCAGCTTGATGCCGCGCAACAACCTGTTGCTCGCCGTCACGGCAGCGATGAACGCGACGGCGACCAGCACGAGAGTCAGGTAGCCGAATCGCTTTTTCTGCTCGGCGCTCATCGATTCAGTCCGCCTTCGTGAGACGCAAGATGATCGTGTTGGCGTACAGCGTGGCGCCGATGAGCAGCGCGAAAAATGCGACGTCGCGCAAATCTATGACGCCGCGGCTCAAGCTGTTGAAATGCGTATAAAAGCTCAAACTCGCAATGGCATCGATGATCGCGGACGGAACCCAGCCCGAGAAGAAGTCGAGAACGAAGGGCGTGCCCGCGAGCACGAGCAGCAAGCAGGCGACGATCGTGATGATGAAGGCGATGATCTGGTTTTTGGTCAGCGCGGAAACGCAAGCGCCGATGGCGAGGAATCCCCCCGCGAGCAGCAGGCTGCCGACATAGGCCGTAAAGATCGCGCCGTTGTCGGGATCTCCCAAATAGTTGACCGTGAGCCAGATCGGGAACGTCAATGCCAACGCTATACCCGTAAACGCCCACGCGGCGAGAAACTTGCCTAGGACCGCATGCCACAGCTCGAGCGGCAGCGTCATGAGGAGCTCGATGCTTCCTTGGCGGCGCTCCTCCGCCCATAAACGCATGCTCAAGGGCGGAACGAGGAACAGGTAGAGCCAGGGATGGAAACTGAAGAAGGCGCTCAAGTCCGCTTGGCCTCTCTCGTAGAAGCCACCCGGGAAGAACGTGACCCAACCCGAGAGCAGCAGGAAAACGACGATGAACACGTAAGCAACGGGCGTTACGAAGTAGCTCCGGAGCTCGCGCTTGAATACCGCGGAGACCAGGTTCATGCGCTCGCACCTCCGGTGACCGTGCGGAACACTTCGTCGAGGCGCCCGGATTCCAGGTGCAATTCTGCGAGCTCCCAACCGTTCTGCTCCGCAAGGGCGCTGATCGGGCGCAGCGGCAGCTTGCCCTGCGCCGGAAACGCCGTGAGGCGTCCGGAAACCGAATCGATCTCCGTGCTTGCCACCTCGGCAAGCTTTGCAACGGCGTTGCGAATCGAGGCGAGCTTCGTCGCGTCGGCGGGCTTCATCGAGACGGCATTGTGAAAACGGGAACGCGCTTCGAGCGCCGCCGGAGTGTCGTCGACGCAAATTTTGCCGTGCGCAATGATGATCGCGCGGTTGCACACAGCATCGACTTCCTCGAGCATGTGAGTCGAAATCACCACGAGCTTGGATTTGGCCATGTTGCCGATGAGCTGCCGGACTTCATGCTTCTGATTCGGGTCCAAGCCGTCCGTCGGCTCGTCGAGAATCAAGACTTCCGGATCGTGGACGATGGCTTGCGCCAACCCGACACGGCGGCGATAGCCCTTCGATAGAGTCTCGATGCTCTGATCGAGGACGTGCTCGAGATGCAACAGCCCGAAAACCTCCTGCAAGCGCTGCCGCCGCCGGGCCGGTGGTATGCCTCGGGCTTCTGCCACGAACTCGAGAAAAGACCGCGGCGTCATCTCGGGATATGTCGGCGCCCCTTCGGGCAAGTAGCCGATGCAACGCTTGGCGGCAGTCGGCTCCGACTCGACGTCGTGGCCGCAGACGGAGACGCGGCCGGCGGTTGCGTCGAGGAAGCCCGCGATGATGCGCATCGTCGTCGTCTTGCCGGCGCCGTTCGGGCCGAGGAATCCGAGCACCTCGCCCGCTTGCACCTTGAAGGTCAAATTATCTACGGCGCGCAGCGGACCATACTGTTTGGTCAACCCTTGACAGTCGATCATGCGAGCATTCCGTTCCGTGACGATGGGCGCGACAGCGGCGCCGGATCGGCGCTCAATTCTGCATAGCCCTCAATAGCGATTCAAGTCCATAGATATTACGATGCCTTAATGTGCTCGCGCGCGTTCTTCGCGGAATTTCCTTCGCCATGATCAGACGCGAACTGTACCCTCCCACGGAACCGTTCGATAGCGGATTCCTCGAGCTCGACGCGGGCCACCGAGTCTATTACGAGCAATGCGGCAATCCGTTGGGCAAGCCGGCTCTGTTCCTACACGGCGGCCCCGGCGCGGGCGGCGACGTCAACGCGCGGCGCTTCTTCGATCCCGCCAAGTACCGAATCGTGCTATTCGATCAGCGCGGATCCGGCCGGAGCCTTCCGAAGGTATCGCTCGCGAACAATACGACTTGGCATCTCGTCGCCGACATCGAGCGGCTGAGACAGCGTCTCGGTATCGAGTGTTGGCTCGTTTTCGGCGGTTCCTGGGGCAGCACGCTCGCGCTCACCTATGCGGAGCTGCATCCCGACGCCGTCACCGAGCTCGTGCTGCGCGGCATATTCATGCTGCGCATCAAGGAGTTGCGCTGGTTTTACCAGTTCGGCGCCAGCGAGATCTTTCCGGAGCAGTGGCAGCGGTTTCTCGCGCCGATCGCCGAAGCGGAGCGCGATAACTTGATCGCCGCGTATCATCGCCGACTCATCGATGCCGATCTCGAGGTGCGGCTCGAAGCCGCACGAGCCTGGTCGCTATGGGAGGGCGCGACGAGCTCATTGGCGCCGAATCCGCAGCGCGAGTCGGATTTCTCCGCCGACGAGTTCGCCTTGGCGCTCGCACGCATCGAGACGCATTACTTCGTCAACCGCGGATTCTTCGAGCGCGAGGACCACTTGCTGCGCGGCGTCGCGAGGATCCGGCACGTGCCCGCGGTCATCGTGCAAGGCCGCTACGATGTCGTCTGTCCGCTGGCGAGCGCCTGGGACCTCGCCGGCGCTTGGCCTGAAGCGGACCTGCGCATCGTTTCCGACGCGGGGCACTCTGCGTACGAGCCCGGCATCACGCACGAGCTGATTCTCGCCACCGACCGCTTCTCACAGGGCTCGGCCAAGTGAGTCGGCTGCTGCTCGCCAACGGCCGCGTCGTCAACGAAGAGCGCATCGGCGAGCAGGACGTGCTGATCGCGGCCGGGCGGATCGAGCGCGTCGGCGCGGGACGAGTGCCGGCGAATACCGAAGTCGTCGACCTGCAGGGTTGCTACGTGTTGCCCGGCCTCATCGACGACCAAGTACATTTTCGCGAGCCTGGGCAGACGCACAAAGCCACTATCGCGAGCGAGTCGTTGGCCGCGATTTGCGGCGGCGTCACGAGCTATCTCGACATGCCCAACAATTCGCCGCCTTGCATCGATCGTGCCGGGCTCGCGGCAAAAAAAACCATCGCCGCCCGCACCAGTTTCGCCAACTACGGCTTCTATTTGGGCGCAACGAACTCCAATCTCGACGAGGTCAGACGGGTGACGCAAGCCGATGCTTGCGGCGTCAAAGTGTTCATGGGCGCTTCCACGGGCAACATGCTTGTCGACGACGAGAGCACGCTCGACGCGATCTTTGCCGATGCTTCCTTGCTGATCGCGACACACTGTGAGAGCTCGCCGCTCATTCGCGCCGCAGAGGAGCGCGCGCGGGCGAAATACGGCGAGGCCGTGCCGATGTGGGAGCATCCGAACATTCGATCGGCGGAGGCTTGCTACACGTCGTCCGCGCAGGCGATCGCGCTGGCGAAGCGGCACGACACACGACTCCACGTACTGCACTTGAGCACGGCACGCGAGCTCGAGCTTTTTGCGCCCGGACCCATCGAGGGCAAGCGAATTACCGCCGAGGCGTGCGTACACTATCTGTGGTTCGACGCTGCCCGGTATGCGGACCTCGGCGCGCGGATCAAATGCAATCCGGCCATCAAAAGCGCGGCGGATCGCGACGGTCTGATCGCGGCCGTCAATGCCGACATCATCGACGTGATCGCGACGGACCACGCGCCGCATACAAGCAAGGAAAAAGCGCAGTCCTACTTCGATGCTCCATCCGGGCTGCCGTTGGTGCAACACATGCTGAACCTGCTGCTCGAGCAGCGACGGCGAGGGATCTTCAGCATCGAGACGATTGTCCGCAAGACCGCGCACAACCCGGCGCTGTTGTTCGGCATCAAGGACCGCGGTTTCATTCGCGAGGGTTACATTGCGGATCTCGCGATCGTCGATTTGGAGGCGAGCACCGTCGTCGATAAGGATCAAATCCGCTACCGATGCGCGTGGTCGCCTTTCGAGGGGAGCCGTTTTCATTCGGCGGTCGTCATGACGCTGCTCGGCGGCCGAATCGTTTTCGATCACGGCGCTGTCACGACGGAACCAACAGGCGCGGAGCTCAAGTTCGCCGGCCGCGACTAATGGGCTGCGAGCGCTCGAAACCGTTCTTGCCAATAAGAACCGCAATGTGGTGCACTGCCGGCGCTTGAGTCGGAATTACGACGAGGCTCGATGATGAACGCCAAAGCGGCTCTGGGCTTCTGGCTCGCGGTGGTGCTCGGGCTCGCCGCTTGCCAATCGGACGAAGATGCGGCAACCGGCACGACGAGCGACGAGGCGTACGTCGCAGAGACGGCGCATGCGCATGGCGAAGATGCGCCGGCGGCTACACCGATAACGTCCGAGCCCGTTACGCGTGAGCTGCTCGAGCAGGAACTGGCCTACGGCGAGGCGGGCGACCACAACCTCGTGGGATATCTGGCGATGCCCGCGGACGCGCTCGAGCCCCTGCCCGGGGTCATCGTGATTCACGAGTGGTGGGGCTTGAACGACAACATCAGGGCCATGACTCGGCGGCTGGCGGCCGAAGGCTTCGTCGCGCTTGCGGTCGACCTCTACGGCGGTGCAATTGCGACCACACCCGAAGACGCGGAGCGGCTCATGGCCGGGGTCATGGACGCGCCGGACGCGACGCTCGGCAACCTCCGCCAAGCCTACGACTACCTCGACAAATACGCGTTCGCGCCGTCGATCGCAACCCTGGGATGGTGCCTCGGCGGCACCTGGTCGCTGCGCACGGCGCTGGCGCTCCCCGAACAGTTGGATGCGATGGTCATGTATTACGGCCAGGCCGTCACGGAGCCGGCACAACTCGAGCGCCTCAACATGCCGATCCTCGGGTTATTCGCGGAGCTCGATGAATCGATTCCTGTTCGCGACGCCCGGTTGTTTCGCACGCGCTTGATGGAGCTCGGCAAGCAATCGACTGTCTACATCTATTCCGATGTCGGCCATGCCTTTGCAAATCCGAGCGGCTTGACCTACGACGCCGAAGCGGCCGAGGATGCCTGGGCGAGGACGATCGAGTTCCTAAGAATGAGCCTGTGACAAAAAAGAAGGGGACCAGGGCCGAACTTCCATATTCTTTGCAAGCAATATCCCAAGTTCGATGCCGGGAAACCCGGTCCCCAATGATTCGCCTACCGGCTTCGGCAGGCGCCCGCGTTGGGGGGAGGTAACGGGGGCGCCCCTTTAACGCTTAGCCGCGCGTCTCAATCTCACTGAGTGCAAGCTCGAGCTTGGGCGCCGGCAAGCTCTTGAGCTCCTTGTCGAGCGTAGCCTTGAGGTCTTCGTTGAGCGACTGCGCGTATGCCTTGATTTCGGATTGAAACTCCGCTTCGCGCCTTTGCGCCGGCTCCGCGGCCGCAGTGCCGTAAACCACAACCTCTTCGGTGGCTGCCGCGGTCTGGCTCAAGAGACCCGCGACGAGCCCCGCGATGAGGGCCGTCATGGGCTTGTTCAGTTTGCTCGTCAACATCTCTCGTCCTTTACGAAACTCCGATAGACCATAAACCGGATAAGTTCGTTCGTAGGCAACATATATGCATCGTCCGTGCCAGATTCAAGCCCTTTGTAAAACAATATGTTATGAAAAGGCTTGACCACGGAATTTCGTAAATTTACGAATTATCGTTGAGTCGGACAACGGAATTCCGTAACATTGGCCGATGTCGCTTGCCGATCGATATCAATGGCTGTTCCGTAAGAGCCCGGCGCTCACGGTTTCGCTGGACGAGGATGGGTACTTTCTCGATGCGAGCGAGGCATGGCTCGGCCGCTTCGGTTATACGCGCGAGGAAATCCGCGAGCTCCGGCCGCAGGACATTGCCAGTCCGGAATCGGCACTGCGCATCGAGGAGGAATATCTACCGCTGCTGCGGCGGACTGGCCGGCTCGATAACGTGCCGGTCGACTTGGCAACCAGCAGCGGCGACCGTGTCGATTGCCTCGCGAGCGCGATCGTGGAGCGCGGGGCCGAAGGCGATTACCTGCGCACTGTTGCCGTCTATGCGGAAGTGTCAGGCAAGGCGCGGCTAGAGCAGCATTACCGCGACCTGTATCGCGCCACGCCCGCAATGTTGCACACCGTGGACAAGCAAGGGCGCATCGTGCACGTCAGCAATCATTGGTTGGCCAAGCTCGGCTACCGGCACGAGGAGGTCATCGGCCGGCACATTACCGATTTCATGACCGAGGATATGCGCGCAACGCTGGATCAACGTCGCCGTGACGGTCTACTCGGCCAAGGCGAGCTCAACAACGAGCCGCGGCGTTTTGTGACCAAGGCCGGCGATGTCGTCGAAGTGCTCGTGTCATCGGCGGCCGAGCGCGGACCCGACGGCGAGCTCATTGCTTTGTTGGTTGCGAGCAAGGACGTCACGGAGCGCAACGAGGCGGAGCGGCGCTTGCGCGCGGCCTTCGAGGAGAACGCGCGCTTACGCGAGGAGCTCGAGAGGGAACGCGACTACTTGCGTGAGGAAGTGCAAGTGTCGATGAACTTCGGACGCATCATCGGCGAGAGCCCGGCGCTCAAGAAAATGCTCGCGCGGCTCGAAGCGGTTGCTCAGACCGGCGCGAGCGTGCTGATACAAGGCGAGTCGGGGGTCGGCAAAGAGCTCGTCGCGCACGTGATCCACGCGCGGAGCCCTCGAAGCAACGGCCCGCTGGTCAAGGTCAACTGCGCATCGATCCCGCATGAGCTTTTCGAGAGCGAGTTCTTCGGTCACGTCAGGGGCGCATTCACGGGAGCTCATCGCGACCGCGTGGGGCGCTTCCAGCTTGCCGATGGAGGGACCATCTTTCTCGATGAAGTCGGCGAAATCCCACTTTCGCTGCAGAGCAAGCTGCTGCGCGTGCTACAAGAGAGCGAGTACGAACGGGTCGGGGACGAGGCGACGCACCGTGTCGACGTGCGCGTCATCGCTGCCACGAACCGCGACCTCGAGAAGGCTGTCGCAGAAGGCCGGTTTCGCGAGGATCTGTACTACCGTCTCAGCGTTTTCCCCATCGACGTGCCGCCTCTACGAGACCGCAGTGACGACGTCGTCCAGCTCGCCAGTCATTTTCTCGAGCGCACCTGCAAGGACTTCGGCAATCGACCGCTCACGTTGTCGCGCCAGCAGGCCGCGCTTCTCAAACGGTATGACTGGCCGGGAAATGTCCGCGAGCTCAAGAACGTGATCGAACGCGCCGTAATTTTGTCGCAGGGTAAAGTGCTGCGGCTCGATCTCGCGATGGCGAACATTCTCGATGACGGTGCTGGGGAGCGCCCGTCGGATGGCGTGAAGCCGTCCGAGTCCGTCGTGATGACGGAAGATCGGCTCCGCGATCTCGAAAGAACGAACATGTTGAATGCTCTGCGTATCGCAGACTGGCGTGTATCGGGCCCGAACGGCGCCGCGCACTTGCTCGGTATCAAAGCCACCACACTGACGGATCGCCTCAAGAAGTTCGGCATCTCCCGTCCGCGCGGGGGCGCCGCCTAGAAATCCACGATTCCCCACAGGGACTTGCGAGTAGTTCCCAGAATCTGGTATACGTCCACAAATAGGGCGGTGATTTGCGCGGGCATCCCGCGCACGGTTAGTTAAAGAACGATAAGAAACGAAGGCTCCACCATGGCGCACCTCGTAGAGCGATTTGAGGCGGCCGTACACGCGTTGATCGGCGACGGCCCCGTCAAACAGCGGCTTGTGCAGGCTTACTCGGGGCATCTCGAGGATCTGCGGGGCCTCGAGCTGCCCGTCAACGCCAACGGTGCCTTTGCCGAGCTGCATGCTGCTCTGCACCGCGTGGCACCGATCGGCAAGGAAACGCCCGTCAAAGCGAGCGTGCAGAAGATGTCGGCCAGCGAGGCCGTGTGGCACGCGGAGACGATCGTCCGGTTATACGCCGAGCTCCTGAGCCAGGCGCGGCGCCCGGAGCCGCTCAAAGTCGTGGAAGCTCTGGAGCGGACGCCACCACGGTTTCTGGTCCGCAAAGGCTGAGAGCTCCCGGTCCCAAAAAAGCTCCCGGAACGCGTTATTTGCTGGGATTGCGACGTCGATCAACGCCGAATACCGGCTTGTTGCGGCACGCTCGGCATTGCCGAAGCAGCCTAATCGCCGCGATGACCGAGCCGACCAGCGCAATCCTGACCCACCCTGGCGACCAGCGAACCGACCTCTCGAGGTTCGAGCCCTATGCGCAGCTCATCAAGATGTTGGTGCCAAGCTCGGGCTGCATTGCGATTTACGGGCCCTCGGGCGACCTCGCGTGGTGCTCGGACGGCTTCGAGCGACCCGATTTCCGCGAGCTCGTCGAGGCGTTGAAAGGCGAGAACGGCGAATCGGAGCCCGCCGCCGGCGAGGTCCGGCAGACCGCCAACGGCATGACCGCGTATGCAGCGGTGCTGCGGATCGGTTCCGGCGGCCCCTTGGGTTGCGTTGTCGTGCAACTGGGAGGCGGACGGTCGGACATGAAGTCGGGCTCCATGGCGCCGAGCCTGCTCCGCCCGGTGGTCGAGTGTCTCGCGGAGCGCATCGGCCTGGAACAAGCCGCCACGCGCCCCCAACCGCAGCCATCGGACGATCTGCACCTCCTGTTGGCTCTCGACGAGCAGGACGCGGATGAGTCGGGCGCGCTGCAGCGTTTGGTCGCTCACTGCGTCGAAAGCCTAGACTGCGTGAGCGGCGCTTTCCTCGTGCCGGAGAAGAATCTCAGCGTCATCGCGAACCGAGTCGCCGCGCAATCGGCCGAAGCACAGCTGCTCCTCGACAGGACTCAGAAGCATCTGCTCGCTTGGGCGCAACTCAACAATCGGCCCATGGTCGTCAATCGTGTCGGCGGCGAGGGCGGTGTGGCGCCGTACAAGATACTTTCCTGCCCGGCTCGCGATCCGCAGAATCGAGTCACCGGGTTGCTGGCGCTGTTTCGCTCGGGCGATGCTCCGAACTTCGAGATTCGCGACGTTCGCATACTCGAGTACGTGAGCCGCAAAGCGATCGGCATTCTCAACAGCCAGCACGACGCGCTCACCGGCCTCATGAATCCTCTGATCTTCGGGCGCCGCGTGCGGAGACTTCTCGACGTGGAGTCGCCAGGCGCTCAGGCGATGCTGTACCTGGATATCGATCGTCTGCAACTCATCAACGACGCCTTCGGCTTTCATGCCGGCGATGAAGTCATCCAGCGCTTTGCGGAATTGATTCGCAACCGCTTGAGCGACGACGATCTGGCTTGTCGAATCGGCGGAGACCGGTTCGCGATCTTCATGTCTGCCTGCGACGAAGCCGCCGCGCGTGACGTTGCCGAGAGCTTGCTGAGTGCGATGACCAACTTAGGCTATATGAAGGGTACCGACGCCGTGCCTGTGTCCGTCAGCGCAGGTCTCGTCAGCGTGGATCACACGCACCGGGATTTCGACCACCTCATGGCGGCCGCCGAGATCGCGTGCAAACGAGCGCAGGATAGCGGGCGAAATCGAGTCGAGGCGTACATTTACGATGGGGCGGTTTCGCCGCGTCGCGAGAGCGAGCTCATAGCGGCGGCAAGCTTGAAGCAAGCGCTGCAGAGCAACGAGTTTCGGCTGCAGGCGCAGCCTGTGGTCGACCTATTCCACACGCCCGGCACCGTGCTCGGATATGAGATTCTGGTGAGGATGCGCGATCTCGAGGGGGCGCTCATATCTCCCGAAAAGTTCGTCGCAGCCGCCGAGCGCTACGGTCTAATGCCGGCGCTCGACAGGTGGGTAGTCTCGAGCGTCGTCAAGACGTTGCAGACTTATCAAGACGAGCTGCGCCAATTGCCACTCGGCGTCATGCTCAACGTATCGGCGCCAACGCTCGCCAATGTCGACTTTCCGGCCTTCGTGCTCGAGCAAATCGGGGCCGCCGGGTTGCCGCCGGAGCTGTTCTGTTTTGAGCTCAAGGAATCGGCCGCCGTCAACAGCATTCGTGACGCCGAGCGCTTCATCAAGGCGCTGACGGAAGCCGGCTGCCATATCTCGCTCGACGACTTCGGAGCGGGATTGAGCTCACTCGCGCATCTCAAGCGACTCAAGGTCAGCTACTTGAAGATCGACGGGAGTCTCGTGCGCCGCGTGCTCGACGATATCCACGCGGAATCCCTCGTGCGGGGTCTCGCCAAAGCTGCTCAGACGCTCGGCCTGCTGACCGTCGCGGAGCACGTCGAGAGCCAAGCCATCGCGGAAAAGCTGCAACAGCTCGAAGTCGATCTCGCGCAAGGTTACTACTACGGACACCCGACGCCGCTGGCGCAGGTCTTCGGCGACGCGAATGCTCGCCTCGCCGCTGCGCACGGCCAATCTTGACCTCAGTTCACACTTCCGATCGCGGCGCCAACCTATAATAGGGCACATTCTGTCAAGTCGGCTCTAAAGGCGAGCGATGAAGAAACAGATCGTGCTCATGTACATCTTGGGCCTGTGTCCCCTTGTGGCGGCCGCCGAGACGGCCTACGTCACCGACATTCTGCGGCTCGGCCTGCACCGGGCCGAGGACACGAGCGACCGCCCGTTCGACAACCTGGTCAGCGGCACGGAGCTCGAAGTCCTCGAGCGTGTCCCGAACTTCGCCCGTGTGCGAACGGCGGCGGGTCAGGAAGGATGGGTGAAATCCGCGTATCTCGTCGAGGAGAAGCCGGCGCAAGCGCGGATCGCCGAGACTGAAGCGGAGCTCGAGCGTCTGCGCACCGATCTTACGGACGCGAAGGCCGCGCAGCATACCGCCGAAGAGACCGCCAGTCGGCTGACGCAGCAAATGGCCGACTCCACGAGCTCGAGCGATGCCATTCAGGAAACACTCGCCCGGTTGAAGCAAGAGAATGAAGCTTATGAAGAGCAACTCGATGCCTACCGCGGCGCCCTGCCGCTGACCTGGGTTGCGGCCGCTCTCGTCGTGACGCTGATTGCGGGGTTCGTCGCCGGATGGTGGTGGCTCGACGCATTGATTCGGCGCCGGCACGGGGGCTTCAGGGTGTATTGAATCGCGGCGGGACGCCGCTCCCACGGAAGGACGCGGTTCTGGTTAGACGCGTGTGCGCCGACGGCGGCTCAGCCAATATGCGAGCCGGTAACCGAGCAACAGCGTGAGCACGCCCGCATAGACGAGCGGCTCAGGATCCAAGTCGGATTTCGCTTGCCACAAGAAGTGTACGATCGCAAGCACGGCGACCGGGTAAATCATCTTGTGCAACGTGGCCCACTTACGCCCGAGCCGCCTCTGCATCTTTTGAGTGGACGTCAACGCGAGCGGGATCATCCCGGCGAGCGCGAGCATGCCTACGGTGATGTACGGCCGCTCCGTGATGTCGACGAAGAGCATGCTCCACTGTAGGCGCAAATCGAGCACGGCGTACGTCGTGAAGTGCAGCACCAAATAGAAAAACGCGAAGAGACCCAAGAGCCTCCGAAAGCGGATGAGAACGTTGAATCCCGTCAGGCGCCGGATGGGCGTCACGGCAAGCGTGATCAACAGCAAATTGAGACCCGTCTTGCCGAGTGTGTGCAGAACCGTTTCGACAGGATTGGCGCCCAAGCTCGTGCCGGCGACCGCGAATGCGCGTGCCACGAGCCAAGCCAAAGGCACCAGGCATAGCAACCAGACGAAAACCTTGGCGATCGCCACGTATCGCGGAGCCATGGGTGGCGCCGGCGCGCTGCGGTCAGTAGTTGCGGACCAGGTCGAGGCTGCTGTAGAGACTCGCGACTTCCTCGGCGTAGCCGTTGAACAAGAGCGTCGGCACCTTCGCGGCGAACAAGCCGCGGCCGAGGCGGTTTTCCTCCGCCTGGCTCCAACGCGGATGATCGACGTTCGGGTTCACGTTCGAATAGAACCCGTATTCCTCGGGGGCCGCCATGTTCCAGCTCGTTTCGGGCTGGCGCGATGTGAAGTGGATGCGGACGATCGACTTGATGCTCTTGAAGCCGTACTTCCACGGCACGATGAGCCTCAAGGGCGCGCCGTTCTGATTCGGCAAGACTTTGCCGTAGACGCCGACCGTCAAGAGCGTCAGCGGATGCATGGCTTCCTCGATCGTCAATCCCTCGCGATAAGGCCATTCGAGCACGGGATAGCGCAGGCCAGGCATCTGCTTCCTGTCGGCCAGCGTGAAGAACTGAACGTACTTGGCGCGCGAGCTCGGCTCGAAGCGCTCGAGCAGGTCGCCGAGCGGGAAGCCGACCCACGGCACGACCATCGACCACGCCTCGACGCAGCGGAACCGGTAGACCCGATCCTCGAGCGCGTGCGGCGCCAGGATGTCTTCGAGCGTATACGTGCCGAGCTTGTCGGCCTCGCCGGTGACGGCCACGGACCAAGGGCTCGTCACAAGCGAATGCGCGTTCTCTGCAGGGTCGCCCTTCCCGGTGCCGAACTCGTAATAGTTGTTGTAATTCGTGATGTGCTCGTAGGAGTTCGGCGGCTCGGCAAGGGATCCCGGCCACGCGACCCGGCCCGCGAACTCGCCGTTCGGAGGCAGCGACGCGGCACGTGCGATTAGAGACGGCAGTAGGCCGAGCGCAACGGCGCCCTTGAGGAGGTCCCGGCGGTTAAAAAACGCATCTTCCGGAGTAATCTCGGAGGGTCTGATAGTGTGCTTTCGTTGGCGCATGGCAAATCACCGCTCCAATCCGTAGTCGCAAACCGTCCATGGCTATCGTGCTATATATGACCGCAGAAGTCATGCCGGGACGATTTTCTGCTTAGGCATTGTAGAATAAGCGCACGGCCCGCCTTAGGCCGTTTTTCAATAACAATAGGCTTTAGGGGGCGCTCATGAAGCTGATCACAGCAGTCATCAAACCGTTCCGCCTCGATGACGTCCGCAATGCGCTGGCCGAAGTGGGCGTGCAGGGCATGACGGTCACCGAGGTCAAGGGATTCGGCCGCCAGCGGGGCCACACGGAGTTGTACCGTGGAGCCGAGTACGTCGTGGATTTTCTTCCCAAGGTGAAGCTCGAGGTCGCCGTTACGGAGGAGCTCGTCGAGCGGGCGATCGAAGCCATCGTCGAGTCGGCGAAGACCGGCAAGGTGGGTGACGGCAAGATCTTCGTCACGAGTCTCGAGCAGGTCCACCGCATTCGTACGGGCGAGACCGGCGATCAGGCGATCTAATCCATACTTGGGGGCTCAAAATGATAACAACAAGAAACTTACGGCACGCAGTGCCGGCGGTGGCCTGTCTGTGGCCGGCTGCCGGGTTTAGCCAAACCGTCGACAGCGGCGACAGCGCGTGGATGCTCACTTCCACGGCGCTCGTGTTGTTCATGACACTACCCGGGCTCGCGCTGTTTTACGGAGGCCTCGTGCGCACGAAGAACGTGCTCTCGGTGCTCATGCAGTGCTTCGCAATCTGTTGCGTGGTGTCGTTGCTGTGGCTCGTCGTCGGCTATTCGCTGGCCTTCGGCCCGACCGCGGCCGGGGGGCTCGTCGGGGATTTCTCAAAGGCCTTTTTTGCGGGTGTCGAGCTCCAAAGCGTGAGCGGCACGATTCCTGAGACCGTTTTCGCGATGTTTCAGTTGACGTTCGCGATCATTACACCGGCGCTCGTAGTCGGCGCATTCGCGGAGCGCATACGGTTCTCCGCGATGCTGTGGTTTTCCGTGGCGTGGGTCGTCGTGGTCTATCTCCCGGTGACGCATTGGGTATGGAATAGCGAGGGCTGGCTCTTCGCGATGGGATTCCGCGATTTCGCGGGCGGTTCCGTCGTCCACGTCAATGCCGGCGTCGCAGCGCTCGTGGCGGCGTTGGTACTGCGCAACCGCCAAGGATTCCCGGCGACTGCGATGCCGCCGCACAATCTCACGATCACCGTGGCGGGCGCCTCGATGCTGTGGGTCGGCTGGTTCGGCTTCAATGCCGGCAGCGCCCTGACCGCGGGTACGGCGGCCGGGATGGCGATGCTCGTGACCCACATTTCGGCGGCCGCGGGCTCGTTCGCGTGGATGTCGATGGAGTGGATCAAGTTCGGCAAGCCGAGCGTCCTCGGCATCGTGACCGGCATGGTCGCCGGACTCGGCACGATCACGCCGGCGTCGGGCTTCGTCGGTCCCATGGGCGGCCTCGCCATCGGTCTCGTCGCGGGCGTCGTGTGCTTTCTGGCGACGCAGTTCATGAAGCGCAAGCTCGGCATCGACGACTCGCTCGACGTGTTTCCGGTCCACGGCGTCGGCGGGTTCACGGGCCTCATGCTGACGGCCGTGTTCTCCGCGGCGGCGGGCGGGCTGGGGCTACCGGACGGTCAGACGATGGCGGGTCAACTCGGCGTGCAGTTCATCGGTGCCGCAGCGACCGTCGTCTGGTGCGCAGTCGGGACCTTCGTGATCTTGAAAGTCGTCAACCTTTTTGTGCCGTTGCGAGTTTCCGCCGAGGACGAGAACCAGGGCCTCGACATTTCGCAGCACGACGAGCGCGGCTACAACCTTTGAGCCGCTTTGGCGGCGCCGATGGGCAGCGTCAGGATCACTTCGAGTCCTCCATCGGCGCCGTTGCGGGCCCGCGCCGTGCCCTTGTGTCGGGCGACCACGCTCGCGGCGATGGCAAGGCCCAAGCCGTAGCCGCCGCGTTGGTGGTCGCGGCTCGGATCGACGCGGTAGAAAGGCTCGAAGATGCGCTGCAAATCCTCGGGGGCCACGCCGGGGCCGCGGTCGCTCACGCATATTTCGATCTCGCGGTTCCTTGCCTTGACCGTCACGCGCACGGGGCCGCTGGCGCCGGCATGAAGCAATGCGTTGCGGATCACGTTCTCGATGGCGCTCGTGAGCTCGACACGGTCGCCGTAAACCTTCGGCAACTCGGTTGTCTCGAGCGTGAGCTCGACGTCGGGGTATTCGAAACGCGCGTCGCTTACTACTTCCTCGACGAGCTCGTCGAGCTCGAGCATCTCGTGACGACCCGCGAGCGGCGAGCGCAATCGCGCGAGCATGAGGATCTGCCCAACGAGGGCATCGAGCCTTTCGGTCTCTTGCTCGATCCGGTCGAGATCCGATTGCGACGCGTCGTTCGCCTTGCGTTGCGCGAGCGCGAGCGCAACGCGCAGGCGCGCCAGCGGAGAGCGCAGCTCGTGCGAAACGTCGCGTAGCAGCGTGTCCTTGTCGTTAACGAGCGCCTGGATTCGCTCGGCCATGGCATCGAAATCGCGGGCCAGGATTCCAACTTCGTCCTTGCGCCGGTTGAACGGGCCGCCGACGCGCGTCTCGAGGGCTCCGGCTGCGAGCGAGCGGCTCGCACGCTGCAGGCGGACGATCGGCGACGACAAATACCGCGCGAGCAGCAACGAAGTCGCAGCCGCCGCAAGAATCGATAGCGTGAGCACCGCGACCTGTGTGGCCGGCCACGTCACCCCGCCGAGCACCGTCACTCGAGTGCGGTCGAACAACAGTCGATACTCGCTGCCATCGGGGGCGACGAGATTGGAGGTGAATTGGGGCGGGCGGAAGTTCGAGGGCGCACTATGCGGGCGGAACGAGCGCGAGCGGAGCAACTGTTCGAATCGTTGCGGCAACGGGCGGCCGAGGAGGTCTTCCCCTTGGGGGTCGAGAATCAGGAGCACGATGCCGGGCGTCGGGCTTGGATTGCGTGCGAGCCATGTCCGCAGCCCGTCCTCGCCGCCTTGCGCGAGCTCCGCCGCCGCGCGCTCGATGATGACTTCCCGATTCTCGATGTTGGTCTGGTCGAACGCGAGGCCGGCGAGGCTAAAGCTCACGAACACGGCGCCGACGAGCGTCAGCGTCATCGCGACGCCGAAAGTGATGAATATTTTCCAGAACAGGTTCACGGCGCGCTTTCCGGCGGCACGAGCACGTAACCGCTGCCGCGGATGCTGCGGATCTCTGGGGCGCGTTCCGAGCCGTCGCTGACTTTCTTGCGCAGATTGCTGATGTGCGTATCGAGACTGCGATCGTCGGGCAGCAACTGCCGCCCCAGTGCGGCGCGTGTCAATGACTCGCGCGACACGGTCTGCCCCGGCGCGCGCATGAGCGTCACGAGCACGACGAACTCGGCATTCGTAAGCCTGAGCGGTTGTCCGTGCAACGAGACTTCACGGCGGGGCAGGTGCGCGCGCAGCGGACCGACCTCGAGGTCGGTGACGTCGTCCACGACCTCGTCGGCCGTCCTGCGAAGTATCGCTTTGATGCGCGCGGCGAGCTCGCGGGGATTGAAGGGCTTCGGCAGATAGTCGTCCGCGCCCATTTCGAGACCCACGATGCGGTCGACGTCGTCGCCGCGCGCCGTGAGCATGAGCACGGGCGTGCGCGAGCCGGAATCACGCAGCTGCCGCAGCAGCTCGAAGCCCGACAGGCCGGGCAACATCACGTCGAGAATGATCAAGTCGTAGTCGTTGCGCTGCGCGTCGCGGAGCCCGATGGCGCCGGACGATGCGGAGCTCAACTCGATTCCCTCCGAGGCCAAATACTCTTTAAGCATCTCCGTCAGGCGGACGTCGTCATCGATGATCAATAAGCGATTGGCGGTCATGGGGGTTCCGTGGGGACCAAATTGCCATAAGACGCGCGCCAACCAAAGCCCATCGGGACTCTTGCGGCTTCGGCCTTGAGAAAAATACAGACTGTGGCCCCGCGGCTCCAACCATCGTGGCACGCGGTCGTCTCGCATGCTTGACATAAGCTTCAGCCGGTCAACGGCCTCCGGGTCGGTGCGTTGTTGTTAGCGAGTTTCCGATCAACGCCGACAAGGAGGGCGCCGTGAACCGAGGAATAGTGACATTGGGATTGGCCTTATGCTTGAGCGTGCAAGCGGTTGCAGCGGATGAACCCGCCGCAGCGGCACGCGCGGATGATCGCGGCGACCGCATCGAGGAACGCCTCGATCGGCGCGGCGACCGTGTCGAGAACGGACTCGATCGGCGCGGTGATCGCATCGATGGCCGACTCGACCGGGCCTCGGATCGAGCCGCGGACACCGACCACGATCGCGCGGCCCGACGCCTGGACCGCCGGGGCGATCGCATCGACGGACGTTTGGATCGGCGCGGCAACCGTGTCGACCAACGCCTCGATCGGCGCGGGCACCGCGTAGATCGCCGGCTCGACACGCGCTCACGTCGCCGTGCGGCGCGCGGCTGAAGCATACAGGTCGTGAGCGGGCTCGCTGCCGCGGCAGCGAGCCCCTCTACTCTTCTTCGCGTTCGGGCGCCGCTTCCGGTTCCGCGCTCTCCGCTTTCTCTTCTTCCTCTTTGTCTTCGTCATCATCGTTGCGAACGTAGAGGCGGACATAGTGCGTCAGTTGCACGTCCGACGTCGCCGCGGGCTCACCGCCTACTAGCTTGGGCCGGAAATGCGCTTCGCGGATTCTGCGACTATAGGCCGTATCGAGCAGATCCGGCGGATTGGCCGACACCGTGCGCACTTGCGAGGCACGCCCGTCGGCAGAAACGTCGAACTCGAGCACGATGGAACCCCACGCATAGGGGCGGCGTGATCGTGTGCCGCGATCGACGGGACTCAACGGCGGGATGAAATCGATCATCGTGGGCTTGGCAAACAGTTCCTCGGCTTGAGTAGAATCTTGTCTTTCCAACTCGAGATAGGCGTCCAAATAGTATTGACGTGCCAGCGCCGGATCTTCTTGCACGATGGCCCAGTCGCCGAGCACGGCCAGCGATAATGCGCGCTCCGTCGCGTCGACCTCGGCATTCGCGAGCAGCTCGTCGAGGCGCGCTCTGGTTTCCTCGCTGCGGCCGAGCAATAAGTCGATCTGCATGATCTTGCGCACCGTCGGGAGCAAGCTCGGATCGTCGGCACCCGATACCTGCTCCTGGATCGACAGAACCTTGGCGTATTGCTCTCGCGCACTCAGACGTAGTCGCGATCGGTCGTAGTAATCGCCGAGATGGTTGTGGAAAGGGATGACGCGCGGATCGTCAACGCCGAACCGGCGCACGGCGTTGTCGAGCCGTTGCAGCTGCAAGCTGCGCGCTTCCATGGTGTTGCCGACGCCAAGATGCGCCATGGTCATGTCGTCGATGATGTCGGACTGCTCGACGTTGAAGAGGCCCGCGCTGCGTTGGCTGATGTGCTGGGCCTGCTCGAGCACCGCAACCGCTTCGGGAAATCTGCGACTGTTGATGTACGTCCGGCCGAGCGCGTGGTACGGCGCTATCAACGCAGTCGAATACTCGCCGCCGCTCGTCTCGAGCATTTCGATCGCGCGCAGAAAAGTGGTTTCGGCTGCGTCGAATTCCTTAAGCTCCGCCTGGATACGCGCAAGATGCAGGATGTCGTTGGCCAGCGGTCCTTCGGGTGTTTCCTCGAGCGAGGAGATTACGCGCTCGGCCGGTCCGCGCGCCCCGACGAAATCTTGCGCCGCTACCAAATTGTCGCGCGCCGACCGCAACACCGCGATCTCATCGAGCGGCGCGTTCTCCGGCTCGAGCTGTTGCTGCGCGCGCAAGTCGATGGTCGCCGCGCAGACGATGCACAGACCTATTCTCCAAATCGTCGCCGGCCGAAAGTCAATCCTGTTGTTGTTCCTCTTCATCGGGAGTGTACCGAAAGATGACGTCGAGCGCCTTGTTGGACGTATAAACCACCTGACCGTCTAGGATTCTCGGACGAAAACGCGATTCGCGGATGTAGCGAGCAATGGCGTCATCCTTGAGGCCCGGGGGATCGGAGCTCACGACCGCGACGTTGTGACTGCGGCCGTACTGGTCGACATCGAAGCGCACCAATACGTGACCGCGCGGGGCCTCCGGGTCATTGCTCAAGCCGCGACGGTTCCACGGCGCGTTGAACGCGACCACGTTACTTTCGTACCAAATCTGGCGCAGCTCTCTGCCGTTGGGCACGTCCCCGAGCGCGCGCCATGAGCGCAGGTAGTCTGCGCCGTCCGTGCCGGCGCGTCCGAACGCAACGTCCCAGTCGCCGATGTCGCGCAGAACTTCCGCGAGCATCAAAGAGTCCGGCTCAGGCTGCGCTTCGATCAGAGCGAGCGCATCGCGCAGACCGCCGATGCCCTGCGGCGCAGCGTTTCCCTGCACGCGGAAGCTGATCGCGCGCTCGCGCAGCGGTCGCACGAGCAACAGGTTGTCCTCGCCGAAGTGCTCCCGGATGATGCGCTCCGCCCGGAAATACTGCTCGCGCTCCTCGGGATATCGATTCACGCTGCGCAGCCACGCCGCGTATTTGTAGACCGCCTCGAGCATTTCCGGGTCCGCGGGCTCGTGGTTGCGCTCCACGAGCATGAGCGCCTCGAGCTGCCGCTCGTGAGCCTCTTCGTGTTGATCGAGGCGCTCGAACGATGCCGTCATTCGATCGAGCATGACGATTTGGTTCTCATTGAGCAGGCCCTCGACGCGCCGACTCACCGTACGGGCTTCGTTATACGCGGAGACTGCATTCGAGTACTGGCCGCTGTCGTGGTAGTTGTCGCCGAGGCCCAATAGGGGCTCTATCAGCACGCGTGCGAACGATCCCTCGGCGTCGCGGTAAATGCTCAACGCGTGCAAGTAGCTCGCTTCGGCCGCCGGATACTCTTCGAGCTCGTTTTGCACCGCAGCCAAAGTCATGTGTGCTCGAGCCGCTTCCAAGCTATTCGGACCGAACTCGGCCTCGGTCAGCGGGATGAGCTGCATGCCGATCTCTTCCGCTTCGGCGTAGCGCTGCTCGGCGGTCAAGCGCCGCATCTCGATCTCGGCCTCGAAGCGCGTGACGATGCGTTGATCGGCGGCGATCTCGGGCGCCGGCGTATCCGTTTCCAATTCACTTTCGACGGGCGGAGAGTCTTCCGCCGGATCCTGGGCATGCGCACCCGCCGCACAGACCGCGACCGCTCCGAAGACCCAAAGGGTGCGCACTAGGCCACGCAGCCCGGAACGGGTCCGCAGCCAAAAAAAGAGCATTTCACGGAGCCGAGGCATCGCGAATCATTCTATCCAAATTTAGATCGTACGCCGCTTGTCGCCGAGTGGCCGAAGTCTATAATGGCGCGCCAGCTTCGAATGCGATCACACCGCTGAGTTGTTCCCGCCGAGACCAGAAAGGTTCACTATGTCGCCCGGCCATGATCTCAAGGATAATCTCCCCCGAGACCAAGCTCAAAGATCGAGCAGCGCCTGGCGCGTAGACTGAGCGTAATCGAGCGCGCGACCACGCCGCGCAACCCATGGACCCCACGCAGACAGAAGGCACCGAATTTTACCATCGCGTAGTCGATTGCCAGTGGGCTTGCCCCGCGCACACGGATGTGCCCGAGTACATTCGTCTGATCGCGCAAGGCAGATTCACGGACGCGTATCTGTTGAACCGCGAATCCAACGTATTTCCGGCCATACTGGGTCGCGTGTGCGATCGCCCTTGCGAGCCGGCATGCCGACGCGGGCGGGTCGAGGCAAAGCCGGTTGCAATCTGCCGACTGAAACGGGTGGCAGCGGACAACCGCGACGATGTTCGGTCGCGGCTACCCTCCGTGCCACGCCGGAAAAACGGCAAGCGCGTTGCGCTCGTCGGCGCAGGTTGCGCTTCGCTCGCCGTCGCCAACGATCTCATGCCGCTCGGCTATGAGTGCGTTATGTTCGAAGCAATGGATAAGCCGGGCGGCCTCATGCGGAGCAACATACCGGCATTCAGACTCCCCGCCGAGGTTCTCGACGAGGAGATCGCGTACATCACCGATATGGGCGTGGACTTACGATTGTCGACGCCCGTCGACAGCCTGCGTGAGCTTCTCGAACAAGATTTCGATGCAGTGTTCATCGGCAGCGGCGCGCCCAAGGGCAAGGATCTGCGTATTCCCGGACGCGATGCCAGCGATCGGATTCACATCGGCATCGAGTGGCTCGGGTCCGTCGCCTTCGGGCATGTCGACAGCATCGGCGAGCGAGTTCTCATCATCGGCGTCGGCAATACGGCGATGGATTGCTGCCGCAGCTCATTGCGCCTCGGCGCCAAAGACGTCAAGGTCATGGCGCGCAAGCCGCGCGGGTACTTCAAAGCGTCCCAATGGGAGCTCGACGACGCCGAGGAGGAGCGTGTCGAGATCGTGGTCAATCATGCGCCGCGGGAATTTGTCGTCGAGAACGGCAAGCTCGTCGGCATGCGATTCGAGCGCATCGAGTACGACCTCGGCGACGCCGGCGAGATATTGAATAGTCGCGTCGTCGAGGAAGTGTTTTTCCCATGCGACGACGTGGTGCTCGCCATCGGACAAGAGAACGCCTTCCCCTGGATCGAGCGCGATCTCGGTATCGAGTTCGACAAGTGGAACGTACCGGTCGTCGACCCCGTGACGTTCGCTGCGACGCGGCCGGGCGTGTTCTTCGGCGGAGACGCGGCGTTCGGGCCGAAGAACATCATCTGGGCCGTCGAACACGCGCATCAGTCGGCGATCTCGATACACAAGCACTGCACGGGCACGCCAATCACGGACCGGTTGCCGCGCGGCGTCACGCTCACGAGCGCGAAGATGGGCATACACGAGTGGAGCTACAGCAACGCCTACGATCCTTCGGTGCGGCGCATCATGCCGCATGTCGATCTCAAGAGCCGGTTCAAGAAGCTCAACATCGAAGTCGAGCTCGGTTTCACAGCGGAGCAAGTCGTGACCGAAGTCGAGCGTTGTTTGAATTGCGATTTGCAAACGGTGTTCTTCGCACCTTTGTGCATCGAGTGTGACGCGTGCATAGACATATGCCCCGTCGATTGCCTCACTATTACGGCGAACGGGGATCAAGCGAGCATCGAGGCGCGCCTCAAGACGCCGCGGCGCGAAGATTCGCAGCCCTTGTATGTGTCGGAGGAGCTGAAACAAACGCGGCGCGTCATGGTCAAGGACGAGAATATATGCGTGCATTGCGGCCTTTGCGCGGAGCGGTGTCCTACGGGAGCGTGGGACATGCAGAAGTCCACCGTGCGGATCCCGTATGCAATCGACGAGGCGGAGCGAAACGACGAGCAGTGGCAAAAAGCGCGAAAAGCAGGGTAAACGACTTCGTTCTGAAGCTTGCGAACGTCAACGGTACGGGCTCCGCGAGCGCGAACTCGCTGCTCATGAAGGCGATTTTCCGCATGGGCGTGCCCGTGACCGGCAAGAATTTTTTCCCGTCGAATATTCAGGGCCTGCCGACTTGGTACGAAGTCAGAGTCAGCAAGGACGGATATCTCGCCCGTTCCGGCGCGGTAGACGTCATGGTCGCGATGAATGCACGCACCTACGAGCAAGACATGCGCGAGGTGAGCGCCGGCGGCACGTTGATCTACGACTCGACGTGGCCGCGCGACCGCCTCTTGTCGCGCGCCGACATCCGCATTATCGGCATCCCGCTCGCGCGCATGTGCAACGAGCATTTCGCCAAGGCTCGCACGCGCATCCTCATGAAGAACATGGCCTATGTCGGCGCGCTCACGGCGTTGCTCGATATCGACCGCACAGTCATCGACGAGCTCGTGCGAGAGATGTTCGCGAGCAAGGCATCGCTCATCGATGCCAATATGCAGGCGATCGATCTCGGCATGAGCTACGCGCTCGAGAACTTCGAATGCCCCCTCGAGACGCGCATCAAAGCCATGAATCGAACATCGGGACACATCATGATCGACGGCAATACCGCGGCAGCGCTGGGCTGCGTGTATGCGGGCGCGACGATCGGGGCTTGGTATCCGATCACGCCGTCGACATCGGTCATGGATGCGTTCAAGGCATTCTGTGAGCGTCTTCGCAAAGACCCAGACACGGGCGAGCGCAACTATTGCGTCGTTCAAGCCGAGGACGAGCTTGCGGCGATCGGAATCGTGCTCGGAGCCACATGGAACGGGGCACGCGCGTTCACGCCCACGAGTGGGCCGGGCCTGTCGTTGATGAACGAGTTTCTCGGTTTCGCGTATTTCGCGGAATTGCCGGCCGTCGTGTTCGACATTCAACGGGTCGGTCCATCGACGGGCATGCCGACGCGCACTCAGCAGGCGGATATCCTTGCCGCGGCACACGCCTCGCACGGCGACACGCGGCACGTTTTGCTGTTCCCCGCCGACCCCGGCGAATGTTTCGAGCTGTCGGTCGCAGCATTCGACTTGGCCGATCGCTTGCAGACGCCGGTCTTGGTGTTGTCCGATCTCGACATCGGCATGAACGACTGGATGTGCAAAGATTTCCAGTGGGACGCCGCTTACCGGCCGGACTACGGCAAAGTGCTCGACGCGAGCACTCTCGAGGATATGCCGGCCTACCATCGGTACGTCGACAGGGATGGCGACGGTATCCCGTACCGCACTCTGCCCGGTGTCCACCCGAGGGGCGCTTATTTCGTCCGCGGCTCCGGGCATGACCAATACGGCAGCTACACGGAGGACGCCGTCGAATACCAGCAAGTCGTGGATCGCTTGCTGAAGAAATGGGAGACCGCGAAACGGCTCGTCCCCGAACCCATCGTGCGCCGCGCGCGCAAGCCCGCCAAGTGGGGAATCGTCTCCGTCGGCAGTTGTGATCCCGCAATCAACGAGGCAATCGATCGCTTGGCGAGGGACGGAATCCAGGTCAACTACTGCCGCATTCGCGCGTTCCCGTTCACGAAGAAGGTGCAGCGATTCCTCGAGCAACACGAGCGAATCTTCGTCGTCGAGCAGAATCGGGATGCGCAGCTCAAGAGCCTGCTCGCCCTCGAGCTCGACTATCCGAAACGCCAAATGCATTCGATCCTAAGCTACGGCGGGCTGCCGATGGATTGCCGGTGCGTCATCGACGCAGTGCGCGCCGCGACGGCGCAAGAGGCGGCCGCATGACTTCCATCGCCAAGCCGAAGATCGTTCACGAGGGCCTGCGGCGCAACGCGCTGGGTTTGACGATCCGCGATTACGAAGGCGGCATGTCGACGTTGTGTGCGGGATGCGGCCATGACTCGGTGACCACGGCGATCATTCAGGCGGTATTCGAGCTGTCGATTCCGCCGCACCGCGTCGCAAAGATGAGCGGCATCGGCTGCTCGTCGAAAACGCCGGCCTACTTCTTAGGCTCGTCGCACGGATTCAACGCCGTGCACGGACGCATGCCGTCGATCGCGACCGGAGCGTCGGCCGCCAACCGCGAGCTCCACTTGATCGGCGTATCCGGCGACGGCGATTCGCTTTCCATAGGCCTCGGACAGTTTGCGCATGCCGTGCGACGCAACCTCGACATGCTGTACATCATCGAGAATAATGGTGTTTACGGGCTCACCAAGGGCCAGTTTTCCGCATCTGCCGATATCGGAACGCGTGCCAAGCGCGGCGAGGTCAATCGCCAGCCGCCGATCGACGCCGTGCAGCTCGCAATGGCGCTCGGCGGCACGTTCGTCGCGCGCAGCTTTTCCGGTGACAAAGAGCAACTCGTGCCGCTCATCAAGGCCGGCATTCGCCATCGCGGTTTTGCGTTGCTCGATGTGCTCTCTCCATGCGTGACCTTCAACGATCACGAAGCTTCGACCAAGAGCTATGCCTACGCGCGGGAGCACTTTCATCCGGTCGTGCACGCGGATTTCGTGCCGCCCACGGAGGAGATCACGGTCGCATACAACCGCGGCGAGGTCATGCCCGTGGAGCTTCATGACGGCAGTCGTTTGTTGCTCCGCAAGGTCAGCGATAGCTACAACATGCACAACCGCGGCGCCGCGATCGACTACGTCCGCGCCCACCAACGCGAGGGCGAGTTCGTCACGGGACTCCTATACGTGCACGAAGGAGAGCCCGACCTGCATGCAGTGAACGGGACGACGAGCGTACCCCTGAACGCGGTCGAGTACGACAAGCTCTGTCCCGGCGCCGCGGCGCTCGCGGCGACCAACCAACGCTTCCGCTGATCCGCCCGTATCCGCCTCTCGTCGGACGGTGCGCCCCGACTTTCGCCGGGATGTGACCCAAGTCACCGAATTCGGCTGCCAAACCCGGCACCTTAGCGCTCATTGTGTTAACTGGCTAAGTTTTCAGTATGGCACGTCAAGAAACAAGCACGGATGTGTTGCGCGAGCGTTTGACGAGCTTGCTCGCGGATTGGGGCGCCGAGATGTCCATGCTGTTGCGCGAGCTCGACGAGACGCGCAAGAAGCTTGCCGAGCAGACGGCGAGCTACGAGAACTACGGCCGGGACTTGAAGACGCTCGAAGACCGAGTCAGCGGTCAAGCGGAGCTCATGGAAACGCTACGTGCCGAAGCTGCCACGGCCGCGGAGTTGCGGAATGAGGTCCGCGCCAAGGACCTCGAGGTCGAGCGACTCGCGTCGGAGGTCGAGAGCAAGCAAGACCTGATTCGAGCGCTGCGCCGCGATGCGGAAGGTGTCGAGCGGCTAAGAGCCGAAAGCAAAGCCAAAGATCAAGAGATCGGCGCTCTGCAAAAGGAGCGGCGCCAGGCCGAGAAGCAGCTTGCGGAGCTCGATGCCGAGCTCGAGACCTTGCGTGAGAACGCCGACGATCACAGTAGTGAGGGGGCCGCCGAGCTCGAAGCGGTACGCGCGGAGCTCGACGCACGCAAGACGCTCATCAAGAGCCTGCGCGCCGACGCGGACCGCGTGTCAACGCTCGAGAGCCGGCTCGAGGAGAAACGCGAAATCGTGCTGAACCTCGAAGCTTCCATCAACAAGCACGTAGAAACGATTGCCGAGCTCAAGCGGACGAGCGAACAATGGAAGAAGAAGTATCAGGCGCTGCGAGGCCGTAACGCGGCGGCGACTTCGGCCGAGCTGCCGACGCTTTCGGCTACCGATGTGGCAGCGTTGCAGTTGGAATCGACCGACGTCGCCCAGCCCGAGCACACGATTGCGATCGATATGCGCCGCCCCTTGAGCGAAGCCCGGCGCAAAGCGGGACAGAACCAAGGCAAGAGCTAGCCGCTAGAACGGAATCCACGAACGCTCGGGCGACAAATGCAGGTAGCCGATGTTGACGCCTTGGCGCCAACCCACGCCGAAACGCACGGGAGCGAGCACGGTGTCGTCTTTACGGTTGTAATTGACGCCGACGCCGCCCACGTAGAATAGACTTCCCTCCACGCCGCCATAGCGATCGAACAGCGCGTTGATCGTCGGCAGGTCGTACACGAGTATGAACGTTTTGGCGGCGCTGCCGCCGACGTCGATGCCGACGGAGGGCCCGCGCCAATAGATCTTGGCGGACTCGCCGTTCTGCATGTACAGCGTGCCGTGACCATAGCGCAGCCCCACGCCGACGGCGCCGCCGCCTTCCTCGCCCTTGATGTAGCCCGTGGGAGGGCCGCGATCGCGAAACACGCGGTTCAAGACGTCCGCGAGGCCTTGAGCGCCGCGGCCGAAAAACGCCTCCGCTTCACGCAGCACCGTATCCTGCTGATACGGCTCGCTCGACAACGGCTCGCTCCAATCCGTGCGCTGCCGTTGGCTCGCGCAGGCCGCGAGCCCGAGGCAGACGATGACGAGCACCAGCCGTCGACTCACGGTCAAACGGTCAATTCTTGAAGAGCGCACGCGCGTCCTCCAAAACCTTGTCCGGTTGCTCGGGCGCCGCCGCGCCGCCGGAAGGTGCACCTGCGGGCTTGCCGAACAATGCATCGAGCTCGCTCCGGGCGCGAGCCTCGGCAGCGCTGCCCGCCGGGTCGAAGGCCGCCGCGCTCGGCTTGAAATAGTCGCAGAAGTTCGCATTCG
>DATCIQ010000326.1:0-17480 GCA_036507635.1 Gammaproteobacteria bacterium | reverse complement strand
CGGGACGATCCGCAACGGCCGTCATATCGAGACTTTCGAGCGACAGGTCTGCGATGCGTTCGACGTCGTTGTGACAGTCGAGGCAGAATCCTCGGACGACCGAGGAATGCTCGGCGACGAGCTCCTCGTGCGAGGGCTCGCAGCCCGCCAGCAGCATTGCCGACAACGCCAGCCACGAGACGCTTGTGTCTCTCGCCGCCACTACTTCTCCTGTCCTCGTCTTGCAGTCAAATAGTACCGCGCATAGAGGAATTTCTCTACGCGGTTCATGGTTTTGCGCCGCAGCGCGCCGCGCCGTCGAGGCGCCGTTTCGGTGGTTATTCGCGGCGCCGTCGCCGCTCTTCGAGCAGACTCGGATCGAGGTCCTCGCCGAACAACTCGGCACCGTCCGCCAAGTGCAGGGTCTGCCAATGCAAGAGGAAAGAACCGTCGCGCGACGGGTGCCCCACGATTTTGACATAGTCGCCCGGCTTGACCTCGTCGCCGGTCCAACCCTTGCGCAGTAACACGGTACGCGAGCCCCCTTCCGCCATCCACGCTTGATCCTCGCCGTCTTCACCTTTGACCGTCAAATAGATCCGCGCGTGCGGATTGCCGAGCCGAAACTCTTTGACAACGCCTTCGATGGTTTGCTCCTGGTCGAGCACGTACAGTACCGCCGCCGAGTGGTGTGCTTGCGCGAGTCCCACGCACGCAACCGACGCAGCGAATGCAAGCGTCATGAGTTTCGAATTCATCGTCGTATCCTCAAGGCCGTCCCGGAACGTCCTCGCAACTGTCGACGAGCAGCTCGAGCTCGGGCGTCGCGATCCAAGTTTTCGTGAAGACCACGGGTTCCTTGAGCATGACGGGATCCGTGATCGTGAGCTCGAGATCGAGTTGCCGGCCGCCGTTCGCGAGCGTATAGCGTTCCACACCGCGCAACTGATCGCTGTAACCCCCGCCGCTCATGAATGAATAGAAAATGTCCGGTCCGACGTCGGTAGTCTCGATGACGAGCACGTCGCCTTCGTAGCGACCCACGGAACGCCCGAACAACGTGCCCTTGAGCTCCAGCGGCGGCACGGAGCCATTCATATATATGGTGCGTACGCCGTTCCACTCCTCGTACGCGAACACGAGCGTATCTCCTTCCTCGCGAATCTCGAGCGGCAGCGGATTGGTCGTTTGACGCACGAAGCCGTACGGTTGGCAGTCGAAAACCGTGTCCTCGGCAACGCCGGCTGCAGACTGCAACTTAAGGCCCGCCGGCGTGAACTTGCTCGCGAGATGCGCGCGCACGTGCCCGCGCATCTCGCCGATGAGCTCGTCGACGGGACGCGCGTCGTTGGCTGGATCGTCGAGCAGCGCGCGTAGGTACTCGTAACCCGTCGGCGGACAGCCGACGAAACATGCATAGTCCTCGACCCCCCAGAATTCGTTGTCCTGGGTCGTGAAAACGCCGCTCCAGATGCCTTGGAAGTCGGGGTGGCCCGCCGCCTGGGCTAAAAGCTGCGGCGCCACGAGCGCCAAACCCGAAATCGTCAATGCGGCGAGACGGCGCCGGCACGTTGTTGTTTTCATCTGCCCCTCCTGCCGATCGAGTCTCCCATACGGGGCGCGCGGACCGCAATCGGCGAAACCATTACCGGATCGCGGCCTTAAGGGCAGCCTTAAGGCCGCTCCTACGCAGGGAGGCATCGATACGCGCCGAGCTCGATCTCGGGCCGATAGATCCAATGGCTCCTCAACTCGACAGGGGCGGTGAACGTCGCGGGATCCGACACCGTGAGCTCGTAGTCGAGGCGGTCACCGAGCGCGGTCGGCGTGAACCGCTCGACCATGACCGCGTCGCCGCTTAAGCGGATGCCGACCGTGTCGAAGTGCCCCCAGTCGACGCGTGCCGTCGTCACGACGAGCGTCATTCCCTCGGAGCGTCCCACCGAGTAGCCGAGCAGCGACGGTGCCACATTCGCGGCGTCTCCGGCGCCGCGCAGGTGGATGATGCGCCGCGTGTCGTACTCCTCGAGGCGCAACAGGATGTGATCGCCGTTGTCCACGACAGCGAGCGGGTACGGTTGCTCCATGATGGTCGGCATGCCCTTCGGCGCGCAGTCGTTGGTCGGGTCGTCGGCGACGTGATCGAAAGATGCGAGCGTCGCGCGGGCCGCGACCGTCAACGGGTAGACGCTGAAGTCGAAATCCGCATTGATGTTTTCCGGGAAAAGGAAGCTGCCCGAGCCGCTGCTCCAGGTCCTAAAAATGCCGCTTTCGGGGTCGGACGTATCGCCTTCCGCGGGCGCCAACATCTCGCCGGCCCGTCTCGTCTGCTCGGACCAACGCGGCTGTCCGCCGAGCACGATCTCCTCGCCGTTCGGCAGCAGAATATTGCGCACGAACAAGTTGTTGAGCGAGCGCTTCGACGGGTTGCCCGCAACGCGCAGTTCTGCGCCGACTCCGATGAGGCCCTCGGTAATGCCCCAGCGGCTGATCCCGCTCAAGGACAGGGTCTCGATGTCCCATTCGACGGTTGCGCCGCCCGGCTCCGGCACGGCGAGCGTGAAGCGCACGTGCGGATTCTGCCACTTGAGCTCGGTGACTCGACCTTCGAGCTCCGCCAATTCGCGCGTATCGAACCACGAGGACACGCTGTGATGCGCGAGCGCCGTGTGCGACACGAATAAAGCCGCGAGAGCGGCGCTCAACGTCTTGGCATGCACGGCAAATCCTCGCTCGGGGGGCGGAAAGCACAGCCGCTCCGCCCGGCTGCGCAAGGGCTCACGCGTTATCTATTGCGCCGCGCAAGATACGCGATCCCCCGGCAGATACCGATCGCCGCCAGACTGTTGGCGGCGAAAACCGCCGTCGAAAGAAAAAGGCCGGTCCAAGTCCAATAGCGCAAGGTCGCGAGCGTGACGATCCAGTATGCGACGGGCTGGAGCAAACCGAAGCTCACGACCTTCTCGAGCGGAGCGAGCCACCAAGGCGCCGGGCCATAGTTCGACTCGGCGACCGCAAACGCAACGACGGCCACGAGCCAAAAGCCCACCGTGCTCAAGACGAAGTGACAGGCGACCGCGATACGCCAAAGTTTGCTCGAGCTCTTCACGGGTGCCGGCACCGGTGCACGGCCCGAGTTATGTCAAGACTGTGAGCTGCGTCGCAGTAGGCCGCGGCCCCGCTCGTCATAATCACTGCCAGTTTCGGAGTCATGCTCCTCTCGTTTTCCCCCTGAAGACTCGGCCCGGCAAAGAACTTGTCGGGCTTTTTTTTGCGCGTGCGCATGGTGCCGCGAATCTGCGTCCGCCGTCGCGAGCTGTTTCCAGCGATCTTGCAGAGAAACGCGGGGCCGTTATTCTGCTAGCCTGCTTGCAAGCGCGCGGAGTGAGACATGCCGGAAATACACCTGATAAGTGCCAATAAGATAATTTCTCAAGCTATTGATAAGGCACGACAAATGAAAATAAAACCCGTGACCGTCGTCGTACTCGACGACAGCGGTCACGTGAAAGCCGTGCAGCGCGAGGACGGCGCCAGCATGTTCCGCTTCGACGTCGCGATGGGCAAAGCATGGGCAGCGGTCGCCATGGGGGCCTCGAGCCGCGCGCTCGCCAATCGCGCCAAAGGCAACCCGAACTTCTTCGTGACGCTCGCCGCCACCGCGCACGGCAAGTTTCTGCCCCAACCCGGCGGCGTCTTGATCCGCGACGCGGACGGCAACATCTTGGGCGCCGCGGGCGCGAGCGGCGGCACCGGTGACGAAGACGAGGCGATCTGCGCCTACGGCATCGAGCAAGCGGGGTTCAAGGCCGACCTATCCGAATAGACCTCGAGCACCGCTATCGCGTTTTCGCGGTCTGCGCGACCGGCGTTTTCACGACCGTCTTCGATACGAGCTCGTCGATCGTCGCGCTGCCGACGATTGCGCTCGAGTTCGGCACGGATCTGCCGACGGCGCAGTGGGTCATCATCGGCAACGCACTCACCATCGCTGCGCTGCTCGTGCCGATGGGACGACTTTCCGATTTCATCGGACGCAAGCGAATCTACGTGCTCGGCTGCTGTCTGTTCGCGCTCGGGGCTCTCGTGGCCGCCTTCGCACCGTCGATCTATGCGCTCATCGGCGCGCGCGTCTTCGTCGGCGTGGGCTCGGCGATGACTCAGGGGACGGCGATGGCGATCCTCGTCGGCAACTTCGAGACGCACGAGCGCGCGCGCATGCTCGGACTGCAAATGAGCGGTGTCGGTTTGGGCGCAATCGCTGGACCGGCGCTCGGCGGCTTCGTCGTCGGCGCCGTCGGCTGGCGCGCCTTGTTCGTGATCACGGCCTTGGGTATGGCGGTGATCGCCATCTCCGCGCAGCGCGTCTTGCGCCGGCGCACCGAACGACCGCCTCCGGCCGGCCCGGCGTTCGACGTGGCGGGGGCGGCCCTGTTTGCGATCGTGCTCGCGGCCGGGTTGTTGACGTTGACGTTGGGCCCGGGCGCGGGCTGGCTCGCTCCACGCACGCTCGGCGGCATCGCGCTATTCGCCATGACGCTCGCCGTTTTCGTCGTCGTCGAGAAACGTCATCCGGCGCCGATGCTCGATTTTGCGCTGATTCGCAACGGTGCTTTCGCTTTCGGCGCCCTCGGCGCCGTGGTTGTTTTCATGGCGCTTTCGGCGACGCGCTTCCTCGCGCCGTTCTTCCTCCAGGCGGTGCGCGGTTTCGATCCCGCGCAAGTGGGGCTCTTGCTGCTGCCCTCCGCTACCGTCACGGCCGTGGCGGCGCCGTTCGTCGGCCGGTTCGCCGATCGGTTCGGCGTGCGGCTATTCGCCAACATCGGCTTCTCGGTGGCGATCTTGGGCTTGCTCGTATTCACGACGCTCGACCCGGACACCCCCACGTGGCTCATCGTCGTAGGGCTCATGATCCTTGCGCTCGGCATGTCGTCGTTCAGCGCACCGAACTCGGCGTCGATACTGAACTCCGTCGAGCCCGTCTCGCACGGGCTCGCAGCCGGCTTCGTCAACTTGTGCCGCAACACGGGCAACGTCATCGGCATTGCTTTCGGCACGGCCATCGTCACGCTCATGATGGCTCGGGAAGGATTTCCGCCGTCGTTGGCCGCGGTCGACCCTACAGCGGGCGAAGGCGTGTTCGCGGCGTTCACATACGGCGTCCGAGTCGCGTCGACGCTGTTGCTCTCGCTCGCGCTGCCGGTCCTCGGCATCCTCGTGATCGCGATGCGGCGACGCGCACCGTGAACTGCGTCGTTTGCCGCCAAAGCCGCTTGCGAGTACGGTAAACCAAGTCCGCACCCGATGGGGTCCGTTGAGGGCCGGCAAGATGAGCAAGACCGCGCTGATCGTCGACGATTCCCCCGTCGCCCGGCACGCTTTGGGTCGATTGCTCGCCGAGCACGAGCTCGCCGCCGACACGGCACCGTCGGCCGAAGCCGCGCTCGACTATCTGCGGCAGCGGCGCCCAGACGTCATTTTCATGGATCACTTGATGCCGGGCATGGACGGCTTCGAGGCCCTCGAGGCCATCAAAGCCAACCCCGCCACGGCCACGATTCCCGTCATGATGTATACGTCGCAGGAAGGCGAGCTCTACGTCGGGCAAGCACGCGCGCTCGGCGCTTTCGGTGTGCTCCCCAAAGACCTGAAGCCCGTGGAAGTCGCGCGGGTGCTCAAGGCCCTGCACCTGATCCCCGGTCCGCCCGAACCCGACCAAGGCGCGCGCCCGCCGCCGAAGAGCGCCGCGGAGGCCGCCGACAGTCATCGCGTTAAGGAGCTGCTCGAAGAGCTCTTTTACCAGCAACGCTCGGCGCTGCGCGAAGAGATACGCGAAGGCTATCAGCGTGCGCTCGCATCGACACAAGCGCCGCCGCCCGCGGCGGGCGCTGCGATCTCGGGCGTGCCGCCGAAGCTGCTCGGCGTATCGGGCCTCGTGGCCGGCGCACTCGTGCTGGTCGCGGTGACGTTTGCGTATCTCTACTTCAATGCCAATCGTCTCTTGCAGGATGCGACCGAACGCTCGTCGGAGCTCATCGCGAGCTCCGCCGAGCTCAATGCCGCAAGCGCGCAAGTGCTGAGCGCCCAGCCCGTGCGCGCCACGGGTAACGGGGGTCTCCTCGATGCCGTCGAATGGGCGATGAATCTCGCGGGCGGCTATGCCTTCGATGAAGTCCCGCTCGACGACAATCGCGCGCAGGTGATCGGCCGCCTCGTTCAGTATCTCGACGACGCGGGCTTCAGCGGCACGATCGCCATCGAAGTGCACGTGGGCCAGTTCTGCATGAATTTCGACGCGGACGGCGTGCCCATGCTTGCACCTCCCAATCAGCCGGCCGGCGATTGTCTGCAAATCGGCTGGTCGCCCGCGGAAGCCACCGCCATGGGTCGGCGGCAAACGCTCGCATTCGCCAATACCGTCGCCACCGCGACGACCGATACAGGGATTCGCGTTGCAACCGTTTCGGCCGCCTCCGACCGGCCGGCGATCGAGTATCCGCTGTTGAACGCTTATCTCACGGCCGACGAATGGAATGAGATCGCTGCCGCGAACCACCGCGTCGACGTGCGCCTCGTTCCGGACGCGGACAGCTACCTATCGAGCAGCGAGGCTGCGCCGTAAGCCACTCGGCGATGTCGGCGCCTCCGCAAGCAAGGCGCTCAGCTCGGAAAGGCACGAGCCGCAGCTCGTACCGGCCCGAAGCGCCGCGCCGATCTCGCGCGTCGACGTCAAGCGCTGCGACTGAATCGCTTCGACGAGCGTCGCGCGCCCCACCGAGAAGCACGAGCAGATGATCGCGCCGCGATCCGCATCCACGCTCCCGAGGCTGCCCGAGAGAATGCCGAGCCGGGCGGAAGCCGGGATCGCTCCGCCGCGAAAAAGCTCCGCCAAGGCGTCGCGCGCGCCCATCACGGGTCGCGATCCAATGAGCACGCACGCGACGAGCCGGCCGTCACGCAGCGCCGCACCGCGATACCGGCCGGCCGCGGCGTCCGCGACCTCGATCCAGTCGCAATCCGTGCCGCAGATCGCGCGGCTCCATTGGCGCCATGTGCCGGGCACCGCGTCGCCGGCGAGCACATACGCCCAGTAGCCGTCGGCTTTGGCGGCGACGCAATAGCTCACGTCCGCGATCTCGAGCCGCTGCCGAGATGCCAAGAAACCGTGCCAACACGGCGCAAAACGTTTGAGACCCACGGCCGCGCACTTGAGCTCCGGCTGTCCGGAGATGGAATCGGTGACGGCATCGATGAGCGTGCCGACACGGCCTTCGCTCGCAAACTGAGCGTTCCAATGCATCGGGGCGAACAGCTCGCCGGCACGGACGTCGCCCGTGACCTGCACGCGCGCGAGCATGCGCCCGGTCCGCGCGGTGAGCTCACCGAGATCGCCGTCCGTGATGCCGAGCCGCGCGGCATCGTCCGGGTGCACTTGCACGAACGGCTCTGTGTCGCGCTGGGAGAGCTTTGCGGACAGGCCCGTGCGCGTCAACGTATGCCAATGATCGCGAACGCGTCCCGTATTCAAGAGCAGCGGATACTGAGCGGTCGCAACCGCGGCCGGCGGCCGGCTCGTTACGGCCACGAATCGCGCTTTGCCGCTCGGCGTGCAAAAGGTGCCCGCCGCGAGGGCCGCGGCGGCATTCAGATCCGGCGATGCCGAAACCGGCCACTGCACGGGATCGAGCGTCTCGTATTCGAGATCGCTCAAAGTCGCGAGCGCGCCGAGATCGAAGTCGCGCGTGCCGCCGTTCTCGAACGCCGACAGGCGCGCGTGCTCGCGGAAAATGTCGGCCGGACCCCGATAATCGAACGCCTCCGTGAAACCCATGCGCTGCGCGACGCGGCTCACGATCCACCAGTCCGGACGGCTTGCGCCGGGCGGCGGTAGGAACGCGCGCTGCCGCGAGATCCGTCTTTCCGAGTTCGTGACCGTGCCCGACTTCTCGCCCCAAGCCGCCGCGGGTAGCAACACGTCGGCGCATTCGGTCGTATCCGTGCGCCGCACGCAATCGGAAACGACGACGAGGTCGCACCTCTCGAGCGCGCGCCGCACTTTGTCGGCATCCGGCATGCTGACGACCGGATTAGTCGACATGATCCACACGGCGCGGATGCTTCCGGAATCGATCGCGTCGAAGAGCTCGACGGCCTTGAGGCCCGGCCGCGTCGCAACGTGTGGCGCGTTCCAGAAGCGGCGCACGCGGTCGGTCGCTTCGGGCGTGAAATCCATGTGGGCGGCAAGCTGATTGGCGAGCCCGCCGACTTCGCGGCCGCCCATGGCGTTCGGTTGCCCCGTGAGCGAGAAAGGCCCCGCGCCCGGACGGCCGATGCGTCCCGTCGCGAGATGCACGTTGATGATGGCGTTGACCTTGTCGGTGCCCGAGGAGGATTGATTCACGCCTTGCGAGAACAGCGTGACGGCTCGAGGCGTCGCCGCGAACGACGCATAGAGCTCCGCGACGGCACCGGCCGGGATGCCGCAACCCGCGGCGACGGCATCGATCGACGGCGCATCCGCGCGCGCCGCCGCGAGCGCCGCGGCGGCGTTCTCCGTGTGCGCCGCAACGAACCGTGCATCCATGGCGCCGGTCGCCTGCAAATAGGCGAGCAGGCCGTTGAAGAGCATGACGTCCGTTCCGGGCCGAATCGGCAGGTGCAGATCCGCGGCGTCGCAGGTGGCCGTGCGGCGCGGGTCGATAACGATGACGCGCGCCCCGCGCTCGGCCTTTGCAGCGACGATCCGCTGGAAGAGCACCGGATGACACCACGCCGTATTCGAGCCGACGAGCACGACGAGATCGGCCGCGTCGACGTCGTCATAGGAGCAAGGCACGAGATCCGCGCCGAAGGCCCGTTTGTGTCCGGCCACGGCCGACGCCATGCAAAGTCGCGAGTTCGTGTCGATGTTCGCGCTGCCCAAGAAGCCTTTCATGAGCTTGTTCGCGACGTAGTAGTCTTCGGTCAAGAGCTGTCCCGAGACGTAGAACGCGAGTGCCTCGGGACCGTGCTCGGCGAGCGTGTGCGTGAACCCGCGCGCCACGGTATCGAGCGCAGTCTCGAAACTCGACGGCCGGCCGCCGATTTCCGCTTGCAGCAACCGGCCGTCGAGGTCGAGCGTCTCGGCGAGCGCGGCGCCTTTCGAGCAGAGGCGGCCGAAATTCGCCGGATGCACGGGATCGCCTTCGATGCGAACCCCCGTGCCGCCGCGCGCGACGGTCAGGCCGCAGCCGACGCCGCAGTAGGGACACGTGGTTCTGATCTCTATCACGACCGCCCGTAGGAGCGAGCTCCGCTCGCGATTCGTCTCGACGATTCCGCGAACGGCGGCGCCGAGACGGGGCTCGCCGCCGCGGACGGAACTTCAATCAGCACGCGCTCGTCCTCGACGCGGACCGCGAATGTTTCGACCGCGCCCTCATCGGGCGCCCGCGCGGTCCCGCTCCCCAGCTCGATGACCCAATCGTGCAGCGGACACGTGACGCATTCGCCGTGCACGATGCCTTGCGACAACGGACCGCCGCGGTGCGGACAACGATCGCGCAACGCGAAGACACGATCGGCGCTCGTCCGAAACACCGCGATCGGGCCCGCGGGCGTCTTAACCACGCGCGCGCCGCGCCGCGGAATGGCACTCAAGCTCCCGACGTCGAGCCAGGTCACGTCGTGCCCTCCGCGGTCGCTTGAGACTCGAGCTCCGTTTCCGAGCTCAACGTCGCGAACTCCTCGGCATCTTTGCCGCGCGCCCGTTCCGCCCACGGATCGACTTGCGCGTACCTCTGCGACTCGAGGAAGCGCGCGTGCAGCGCCTCGCGGCTTTGCGCGTCGTCGACGATGCGCCCCTTGACGTAGGCGAGCCCCACGCGCTCGATCCATGGTGCCGTGCGCTCGAGATAGCGCCCCTCCTCGCGGTAGAGCTGCAAGTAGGCGCCGCAATACTCGAGCACTTGGTCCTCCGTCTCGACCTTGCATAGAAAATCGGTGCCGCGCACCTTGATGCCGCCGTTGCCGCCGACGTGGAGCTCGTAGCCCGACTCGACGCACACCACGCCCAAGTCCTTGATCGTGGCCTCCGCACAATTGCGCGGACAGCCGGAAACCGCGAGCTTGACCTTGTGCGGGTGCCATGAGCCCCACGTCATGCGCTCGATCTTGATCCCGAGACCCGTCGAGTCCTGCGTGCCGAATCGGCACCATTCCCGGCCGACGCAGGTTTTGACGGTGCGCAGCGCCTTGCCGTACGCGTGCCCGGAAACGAATCCGGCGGCGCTCAAGTCGCCCCAAATCTTCGGCAGGTCTTCTTTCTTGACGCCGAGCAAATCGAGCCGTTGTCCGCCCGTGAACTTGACCGTCGGCACGCGGTACTTCTCCGCGACTTCCGCGATCGCGCGAAGCTCTTTGGGCGACGTGACGCCGCCCCAGATGCGCGGCACGACCGAATACGTGCCGTCGCGCTGAATGTTGCCGTGCGCCCGCTCGTTGATGAACCGCGATTGCTTGTCGTCGACGTACTCGCCGGGCCACGCACACAGCAAGTAGAAGTTGAGCGCCGGCCGGCACTTGTGACAACCATCGGGTGCCTTCCATTCGAGAAATTGCATGGCGTCGGAGATCGTCTTCAACGCATATTGCCGAATCGCCGCACGCACCTCCTCGTGCGTATGAATCGTGCACGGGCACATGGGCTTCTTCGCCGGCGCCGTCGAATAGTCACCGCCGAGCGTATTGGCGAGCAGCTGCTCGACGAGCCCCGTGCAGGACCCGCACGACGACGATGCCTTCGTGTGCGCGCGTACTTCCTCGAGCGTGAAGAGCTTCTTGGCCGTGATCGCGCGCACGATGTCGCCTTTGCAGACACCGTTGCAGCCGCAGATCTCGGCTCGGTCCGGAAGGCTCGTAACGGCATCGACGCCACCCGTACCCGAATCCCCGACGTGCGCTTGCCCGAACAGCAACGTCTCGCGGAGCTCCGCAACGTCCGTGCCGTCGCGGAGCAGCTGGAAATACCAGGCGCCGTCGACGGTGTCGCCGTAGAGCACGGCGCCGTGGATGCGGTTGTCCTTGACGACGAGCTTCTTGTAGACGCCGCGCGCCTCGTCGTGGAATGTCAGCTCTTCGGTCGCATCGGCGCCGACGAAGTCGCCCGCGGAGAAAACGTCGATGCCGGTGACTTTGAGCTTCGTCGAGGTTTTCGAGCCCCCATAGCGCGCGATGCCGAGCTCCGCGAGATGGTTCGCGACCACGCGCGCCTGCTCGAACAACGGCGCGACGAGGCCGTAACAGGCGCCGCGATGCTGCACGCACTCGCCGACGGCGTAGATGCAGGGATCGAAAGTTTGCAGCGTGTCATCGACGAGCACGCCGCGCTCGCACGCGAGCCCGCTCGCCTTCGCGACGGCGATGTTGGGGCGTATGCCGACGGCCATGACGACGAGATCGGCCGGAATCTCCGTGCCGTCCTTGAATGTCACGCTCGCGACGCGTTCCGTGCCGTTGATGGCCAAAGTCTCCGCCGGCATCAGGAACTTGAGCCCGCGCGCCTCGAGCGAGCTCTTGAGCAGCGCTGCCGCCGTCGCGTCGAGCTGGCGCTCCATGAGCGTTGCGAGCAGATGCACGACGGTCACGTCCATGCCGCGCCGCTGCAACCCGTAAGCCGCTTCGAGACCGAGCAGGCCGCCGCCGATGACGACGGCATGGCGAAAGCCCGCGGCCGCTTCGACCATGCGCTCGACGTCGGCGATGTCGCGATAGCCGACGACGCCCGGCAAATCAGCGCCGGGAACCGGCAGCACGATCGGATTCGAGCCCGTCGCCAGAATGACGCGGTCGTAGGGCGTCTCGAAGCCGTCTGCGCAGACGATACGGCGGCGCGCCCTGTCGAGACGCGCGACGGAGCGTCCGGCGTGGAGCGTGATGCCGCGCTCCGCGTACCACTGGCGCGGATTCAGCATGATCTCGTCGACGGATTTCTCGGCGGCCAGCAGCGGCGAGAGCAGAATGCGGTTGTAGTTGCCATGCGGCTCGGCGCCGAAGACGACGATGTCGTACTTGTCGGGCGCAAGCTCGAGCAGCTCCTCGATCGCGCGCATGCCGGCCATGCCGTTGCCGACGAGCGCGAGCCGGGGGCGACGGGTTGTGGGAGCGAGCTCCGCTCGCGACGAAGAATCGCGAGCAAAGCTCGCTCCTACAGGTTGTTGATCGCGAGCGGAGCTCGCTCCTACAGTGACAATTCGCTCAGAACGCATAGTCCAGCGCGAGCCAGAACTTGTCGGTGTCGGTGAAGAGCTCGTCCGCCTCGTAAGTCGCGTACTTGAGCGTGAACGTGAGCCGCTCCGTGCGCGCGACGAGCTGAAGATCGACCTCGTCGCCGTAGTGCGCGGAGCCCAAGTCGGCGCTGAGCTCGTGCAGCACGGCGAGCGCCGCGAGGCCGCTGAAGGGTCCGACGGCGCCCGTCTGGTAAGCGAGCGTCAAGTAGCCGTTCTCGATGCCGTTCGCGGGCGTCGCGAGAAACTTGTCGGCCCAGCCTTGGAAAGCGTGCAGCGTCGCAAGCGGTGTCTGGAAGCTCGTCGTGCCGTTGCCCGAGAGGAGCTCGTAACCGAGCGACGCCGTGAGCTTGGCGATCTTGAGCCCGCCTTCGAGGAGATAGCTCTGCTCGCTGACGATCGATGGATTGCCGCCGGCGTCCTCTTGCGCCGCGTAGCCGAGCGTATAGAGGCCCGTCAGCGAGCCCAAAGGCTTCGAGCCCGCGAGGCGCACGCCTACCGTGTTGCTCGACGCGGCCGGCGCATCCTCGAGATCGAGCAGGTAATCGAAGAACGTCAACGTTCCCCACGGCTTCGACAGCGAGAAGTTCGTGAGCGCGACGTCGCCGTGCCAGTTACCGACCGGCGAGTCGGGGCCGAAGATGCGGTTGACCTGATCGGCGTACGTGACATCGATTTTGACGATCGCCCCCGCGCGCACGGCGCGCAGCGCATCGTAGGTCTGCTCATGCTGGCGCCAGCCGACGTTGCCGACGAACCGATGGTCGTCGAGCACGATGCGCTGGCGCCCCAGCGTCAGCGTCGTCTTCGGCAGCGAGTTGTTGATCAATGCGAAACGGTTGACGGCCGCGAAGTCGGTCGGATCAGCAACGACGGGATAGGTGACGTTGCCGTTGAGCGTGCTGTTGTAGTCGTCGACAAAGTCCTCGACGATCACGGCCTCGGCTTGCAGCGACGTCGCATGGAATGCGCCCGTCGTGAACCCGGCGCGCACGCGCGAAGTGACGGCATCGGCCGTGTCCGCAATGCCGGTCTGATCGACGGATTCGTGGCGGACCCGCAAATCCATGTTGAACTTCGATTCGCGAACGGCATCGCCGAAGCCCTGCGCGGCCGCCGCCCCCGACAGCCCGTTTGCCAGCAACGCCATGACCACGATAGATGTCTTCTTCATAAAACTCTCCCTGTAGTGAGCACTAAGCCGCCTGCGCCGCCGCCGGCAACGCACCATCACAACCTTCGAGGAACTCGAGCAGCTCCTGCCGGTACCGGTAGTAATCGGGATGCTCGAGCAGTACCTTGCGACTGCGCGGGCGCGGCAAGTCGACGGTCATGACCTTGCCCACTTTCGCGTTCGGGCCGTTGGTCATCATGACGACCCGGTCGGCCAGCAGGATCGCCTCGTCGACGTCATGCGTCACGCAGATCGCGGTCACGTGCGTGCGCAGCCACACTTCCATGAGCAATTCCTGGAGCTCCCAGCGAGTCAGCGAGTCGAGCATTCCGAAAGGCTCGTCGAGCAGCAGGAGCTTCGGACTCAGCGCGAACGCCCGCGCTAGCCCCACGCGCTGGCGCATGCCGCTCGACAGGTCGCTCGCGAGTTTGTCCTTGTCGGAGCTCAAGCCGACACGCGACAAGTAGTAGTGGACGACGTCCGAGCGTTCCGCGGGCGTGGCATGCGGATAGACGCGGTCTACGCCGAGCGCGACGTTCTCCGCGGCCGTGAGCCACGGAAACAAGCTCGGCGCTTGGAACACGACGGCGCGCTCCGGTCCGGCCGCTACGACCTCGCGCCCGTCGACGACGATGCCGCCGCTCGAGACTTCCGTGAGCCCGGCCGCCATCGAGAGAACCGTGGATTTCCCGCAGCCGGAATGCCCGATCAACGACACGAACTCGCCTTTGTTGATACGCAGATCGAACCCGTCGACGACGGTGAGCGGCCCGTTGCGCGTCGGATAGATCTTTGTCGTGCGGAAAAACTCGACGAAATGCCGCGTGGGCCAGCTCGCCGCGGCTTCGAGGTACGCTCGCGGCGGGGCTTTGGCCGCCCGTGGCACGACGTTCGGCAGCAACCGCTCGCGCTCGGGCTCACGCGCTCGCCGGCTGCGGCCGGCTTCGAGCAGGCAACGCGTGACGGCGCTGCGCAAGCGGCGAAACTCGGCGTTGTCGTTGACCTCCCGCCGGTCGCGCGGCCGCGGAATATTGACGTGAAACTGGGGCCCGAGGGATGCGGCAGGGCCTAAATCGAGCGGAATGATCCGGTCCGCGAGCAGGATGGCCTCGTCGACGTCGTTTGTGATCATGACGACGGTTTGTTTGCCGCGCGCCCACAGCGCTTCGATCTCGTCCTGGAGCTTCGCGCGAGTCAGGGCATCGAGCGCCGACAGCGGCTCGTCGAGCAGGAGCATCTGCGGCGACGTCGCGAGCGCCCGCGCGACCGCGACGCGTTGCCGCATGCCGCCCGAGAGCTCCGCGGGCCGGCGATCCTTCGCGTGCCCGAGACCGACCATGTCGACGTATTGGGCCGTGATCGCGCGCCGCTCTCGAGCCGGGCGGGCGCGGAACACGGCGTCGACGGCCAACGCGACGTTCGCCTCGACGGAGAGCCACGGCATCAGCGAGTAGCTCTGAAACACGACACCGCGTTCCGCGCTCGGGCCGGTGACGGGCACGCCTTTGAACGTGATGGCGCCGGTCGTCGGTGCTTCGAGCCCCGCGAGCAGCGACATCAGCGTCGTCTTACCGGAGCCCGAGAAGCCGACGATCGCGAGAAACTCCCCTTCTTCGATCGCGAGCTCGATGTCGCGCAACACGCAGATCTCGTCGGCGTGCCGCGCGTATGACTTCCCGACTCCCTTGAGCTCCATGATCGCCATCGCGACGCTCCGTTAGCGTGAAGCCGAATGCGTGAAAGCCGTTTGCAGCGCGAGCATGAGCCGATCGAGCAGAAAGCCGATCAGGCCGATCGTGAAGACGGCGACGAGAATGCGCGCGAGCGACTCCGACGAGCCGTTCTGAAACTCGTCCCAGACGAACTTACCGAGTCCGGGATTCTGCGCGAGCATCTCGGCGGCGATCAGAACCATCCAACCGACGCCGAGCGAGAGCCGCATACCCGTGAAAATGAGCGGCAGCGCGGACGGCAATACGATCTTGCGGACTGTCGTGAACCAACCGAGCTGAAGCACCCGGCTGACGTTCATGAGGTCCTTGTCGATGGTCGCCACGCCGAGCGCGGTGTTGATGAGCGCGGGCCAGAGCGAGCACAGCATGACCGTGATCGCCGAATTCAGGAACGCCTTCTCGAACATGGGATCGGTGCTCACGTACGTCGCGCTGACGACCATCGTCACGATCGGCAGCCACGCGAGCGGCGACACGGGCTTGAAAATCTGAATCAACGGGTTCAGGGCCGCGTTGAAACCCCGCGACAGCCCACCGACGATGCCGAGCGGCACGGCGATCAGCGTCGCGAGCACAAAGCCCGTGAACACGGTTTTCAGGCTCGTGCCAATCTGGTCGAAGTACGTGGGTCTGCCCGTGTACTGGCGCACGCGGACCTCGGCGGTCGGATCCGCGGCGGCGCGCTCGCCGTTGCGCGCGTCCTGCCGCGCGTAGAATAGGGCTTCCTTGGCGCGCTCGGCGCCGTGCTCGACGACGAGATTGCGCGCTTCGTTCCAGACCGCGGCGGGGCCCGGCATCGCACCGAGACTCGTATCGATGCGCGCCGCCACTTGCCCCCAGAGCCCGATGAAGAGCACTACCGCGAGCAACGGAATGCCGAGCAGTTGCCAGAGCTCCTTGGCCTGCTCCGCCGGGTCTTTGCCCGTCAACATGCGGCCGAGGGGCAACAACCAGCCGAGCCCGACCAGTGCCAAGTAGCGATCCCAAGACATGGCTCGTCTCCTCGCCTGTGCTCAGTTGGCGCTGATCGTGTTGCTTGTGACGCGCGCATCGCCCTTGAGGCCGATCGCAAAGCGCTCGAGATAGGCGTTCGGCTCGCGACCGTCGAACGTGACGGCGTCGATGAACTCGCTCTGCGGAGGCCGGAAGCCGTCCGTATCCCACGGGAAGTCCGCCTCGCTCGCGTGCCCTTGCTCGACGAGCAGGCGCGCGGCCTCGAGATAGACGTCCGGCCGGTACACGGACTTCGCGATCTCGTGGTACCAACCGTCGGTCTTGCCCTCCGGGATCTGCCCCCAGCGGCGCATCTGCGTCAAATACCAGACGGCGTCCGAGTAGTACGGATACGTCGCGTAATAGCGAAAGAACACGTTGAAATCGGGCACGGCGCGCTCGTCGCCGCGCTCATATTCGAACGTGCCCGTCATCGAGTTCGCGATGACCTCCTCGTCCGCGCCGACGTACTCCGGGCGTGCCAGAATCTCGACGGCAGCAGGACGATTCGCGTCGTCGTCGGCATCGAGCCACATCGCGGCGCGAATCAGCGCTTTGACGACGGCGACGTGCGTGTTCGGGTTCGCCTCGGCCCATTCCGCGGTTACGCCGAATACCTTCTCGGGATTGTTGCGCCAAATCTCGTAGTCCGTGATGACCGGCACACCGATGCCTTTGAAGACGGCTTGCTGATTCCACGGCTCGCCGACCGAGTAGCCGTAGATCGTTCCGGCTTCGAGCGTCGCCGGCATTTGCGGCGGCGGCGTCACGGACAAGAGCGCCTCGGCGTCGATCTGGCCGGAAATGTCCGTGCTCGAGTAGAAGCCCGGGTGAATGCCTGCGGCCGCGAGCCAGTAGCGCAGCTCGTAGTTGTGCGTCGATACGGGGAACACCATAGCCATGTTGAATGGCCTGCCCTCGGCCCGATACTCATCGACGACGGGTTTCAACGAATCGGCCTTGATCGGGTGCACGGGCTTTCCGTCCGCTCCCAAAGGAACGTGGGGCCTCATGGCCTCCCAGACCTCGTTCGACACGGTGATCGCGTTGCCGTTGAGATCCATCGAGAACGCTGTGACGACGTGCGCTTCCGTGCCGAACCCGATGGTGGCGCCGAGAGGCTGGCCCGCGAGCATGTGCGCGCCGTCGAGCTCGCCCGTCAGCACGCGATCGAGCAGCACTTTCCAATTGGCTTGCGGCTCGAGCGTCACGTAGAGACCTTCATCCTCGAAAAAGCCGAGCTCGTAAGCGACGGCGAGCGGCGCCATGTCCGTGAGCTTGATGAAGCCGAGCTTGAGCTCGTCTTTTTCGAGGTCGAGAGGCTCTGCCGCGCCGGTT
>DATCIQ010000325.1:0-5646 GCA_036507635.1 Gammaproteobacteria bacterium | reverse complement strand
AGAACACTACGAGCCGGACATCGCAGTCAGTAGACACGTTCGATTGTACGAGAGCGTGCTCGAGACCCAGGGAGGTGGAACCGATGGTCGTTTCTCCGCATAGACACAGCACCGAAGCCGAGCCGTCTCTCGTGCCTCGGCGGTCGTTCGGGAACACCGGCCTGCGCGTCTCGGAGCTCGGGATCGGCTGCCAGTCTTTCGCCGGCGGTTTGTTTCGGCCCGTCGATGCCAAGTCGACGCGCGAGATTCTGCGACAGGCATTCGACCAGGGCGTCAATTTCTTCGACCTCTGCCAGTCTTACGGCCAACTCAACACCGAGCGACTGATCGGCGATCTGTTTCGCCATGAGCGCGACCGCATCGTTCTGGCCGTCAAGGTCGGTGAAACCTATCCGGGGACGCTCGTGCCGCTGGCTCAGGCTCGTTACGTGCTGAAGCCCCTTCGCCGCGTGCTCGCGCCGATCAAAACTCGATTGCACAAGTTGATGTATGCCAAGACGCGGTTCTCGTACACACGCGAGCACATCACGAAGGCGGTCGAGGATAACCTCGTAGCGCTGCAAACCGACTACCTGGATCTCGTGCAGATGCACTGTCCGCCGCGTGAGGTCATCGAGCGCGGTGAATTTATCGGTGTTTTACAGTCGCTCCGCGCGCAGGGGAAAATCCGCCACTTCGGCGTTTATTGCATGGACGTGGACGACGCTTTGCTCGTGCTCGAGCATTCCGAGATTGCCTCGATCCAGGTGCCGTTCAACCTCATGAATCAGCGCGCCGCCGAAGTGCTGTTTCCGGAGGCGCGCCGGCGAAACGTCGCGATCATCGCCAAGCAAGCCTTCGCGCACGGCGTGCTGACCGACGCCGTGCAGCCGCTCAAGGCCGAATTCATGACGCCGACGGCGAGTGGATTGCGCAAGGCCGTCGAAGTTTCCAAGGATTTCCGCTTCCTCGCCGCCGCCGGGCGCACGATGGCCCAGGCTGCGTTGCGATTCGACTTGGCATTCCCCGAGGTGTCGGTCGTGATTTCGGGCATCGGTACGCTCGCAGAGCTCGACGAAGATATGGGCTATCGCCGTACGCCTGCGTTGACCGAGACTGAGCTCGGGCGCGCCAGGGCTTACAAGTCTCCGCTTGCGCTAGGCTATTGAGCGCGGACGCTCGATTGCGCTTTTTCGTAGACTGTTCAATCGCTTATGACAAATTGCTGCAGTAACTGGTACTGTCTGTGATGCAATGGCGTCCACAAGCAGAAGCAGGCGCCAATGAAACTGCTCGACGACGCGAGGATGTACGCGCGTTTTGCGTTCGGCCTTCGCAAGTTTCTTAAAACCAGAATCACGCCCGACGAAGCCCGCGCGATCGTGCGCGCGAATCTCGCGCAGCGCGAGGCGAACTTTCTGCGCGTCCTGAAGAGGGGCGTCTACGGTTATCGGCTGAGCCCCTACCGCCCCTTGTTGGAGTGGGCCGGTTGCGAGCTCGGCGACGTCGAGCGCCTTTGTCGCACGGAAGGGCTCACGCACACGCTGCGCACGCTGCGCGAAGCGGGCGTCTACGTTTCGTTCGACGAGTTCAAGGGGCGCCAACCGATCGAGCGCGGCGGGCGCGTGTTTCCGGTTCGTGCCCGCGATTTCGACAATCCGTTTACGAAGAGCAGTTACGTCGGCGAGAGCGGCGGCAGCACGGGCTCGGGCACGCGCGTATCGCACGACCTCGAGCATATGGCGGCGCGGCTTCCCATTCGCCTCCTCAGCGAACAGTTTCACGGCATTGCGGGCATGCCGAGGGCCCTCTGGCGCAGCATCCTGCCCAATGCCACCGGCGTCAACAACATGATCGCCTCGGGCGTGCTCGGCAACGTTCCGCGCAAGTGGTTCTCGCCGTTGATGGCGCGCGATCGCAAGCCCTCCTTGAAATATCGCCTCGCCAACGAATACATCATCCGGATGTGCCGCCTTTACGGCGTCCCGGTGCCGTCGCCGGAACGCGTGCCGCTCGATCGAGCCGATATCATCGTCCGTTGGATGGAGGAGACTTTACGGGACGAGGGGTCGTGCCACGTCAGCAGCGGCGTCAGCTTGTCGCTGCGAATCGCGGTCGCCGCCAAAGAGCTCGGCGTCGATTTGACGGGCGCGGTGCTCTCCGGAGGCGGCGAGCCGCCGACCGAAGCCAAGGTCAAAACCATCACGAGCACGGGGGCGCGCTGCTTGGCAAGCTACCACTTCTCAGAGGCCGGTGCCGTCGGCCTCGCCTGCACGCATCCGATCGATTGCAACGATCAGCACTTGGTCACGGATCATCTCGAAGTGTTTCAGTATCCGCGCAAGGTGCCGGGCTCCGACGTCACGGTCGACGCTTTCACGCTGACGACCTTACTGGCGACCGCGCCGAAGCTATTGCTCAACGTCGAGATCGACGACTACGGCGTCATCGAGGACCGCTCCTGCGGTTGCCCTTGGGAAGAGCTCGGTTTCACGAAACACGTGCGCGAGATTCGCAGCTATCGCAAGTTGACCGGCGGGGGCATGACGCTGGTCGGCAGCGAAATGGAGCGCATTCTCGACGAGGTGCTGCCGGCCGCTTTCGGCGGTAGCCCCCAGGACTATCAGCTCTACGAAGAGGAAGACGAGCAGGGCTTCACGAGGCGGAGCTTGATCGTGAGCCCCTCCGTCTCGATCGACGACGAGTCGGCCGTGATCCGGACGGTGCTCGAATCCTTAGGGAAAGGCAGCGACAGCGCCGACGGCGCGCGGGCGCTCTGGACGCAGTCCCATTCGCTCAGAGTCAAGCGCATGAAACCGGTCTGGACCAACCGCGGCAAGCTCATGCCGCTGCACCTCGCGAGCCGGTCGAAGGCCGCGGTCGAAAGCGCGGAGGCGCAAGACTGATGCGCAACACTCGGACAATGCGTTTGATGATCACCGCGGTGCTCGCCGCCGGCATGCTCATCGGACAGTCCGCTGCCGCGCAACCGGATGCGCGCCCGATCCCGCTCAAGGTCGCGGTCTCGAGTTATCTGTCGTACGCGCCGTTCTTCATCGCCGAGGAAGAGGGCTTTTTCGTCGAGCAAGGCTTGGCGGTCGAGCTCCTGCGCGTGAGCAGCGAGGCCGCCTTGATTCCCGCGCTCGTCCAGGGCCAAGTCGATGCCCTCGCCGCCGCGATCATGCCCGCCTACGTGAACGTGATCGCGCGAGGCGGCGAGATGAAAATCGTCGCCGGCCGGGGGCATTACGCGACCGAGGGATGCACCTACTCGGGCATCATGGCGCGGCGCGATCTCGTCGAGTCCGGGGCACTCAAGACCGCCGCGGATCTGGCGGGCCTTCGAGTGTCCACGGAGCGCACGACGACTTCTTATTATCGCTTCGACAAGCTCTTGAGCACGGGCGGTTTGACCTTGGAGGACGTGCGCATCGTCGATTTGCCCGTCGCCGCGGAGCTCGATGCATTTGCAACGGATGCGCTCGATATCGCGACCGTTTCGGAACCGTGGCTGACGCGCTTGCGGCGAGGCGGTCATGCGGTGCTGTTCGCGCGCGCGAGCGACTATCTGCCGGATTTCCAGTTCGGCTATCTCTTGTACGGCCCGAGTTTGCTGACGGACAATCCGGAGGCCGGAGAGCGTTTTCTCACCGCGTACCTCAAGGCGACGCGCCAACTGAACCGCGACGGCAAGTCGCCGCGCCATCTCGCGATACTCATGAAGCATACGAGCCTCGACGAGGCGACCCTCGAAGAGGCCTGTTGGCCCCATCTCGACGACGATGGACGCGTGCGCGTTCAGAGCCTGGAGCAATACCAGGAATGGGCGCTCGAGCGCGGCCTCATCGACCGGATCGTGTCGACGGAGGAAATGCACGATCCGCGATTCCTCGAGGCGGCCAACCGGTCCTTGGCGGAATCCGGAGGCGGTCCTTAAGCTCCCGCATGAGCATCGCCGGCACACACATCCACTTGAGCTATCCGACGCGCAACGGCAGCGTCGTGGCGCTCGAGGATATCTCGTTCGAGATTCGCGCGCAGGAGTTCGTCTGCATCGTCGGCCCCAGCGGTTGCGGCAAGACGACATTGCTCAAGATCGTCGCGGGGTTGCTCAAGCCGACGTCGGGGCGGATCGTATTCAATTCGACGGCGGCGAACGGCAGGCCCCGCAACGCGCTGGTCTTTCAGGAGCACGGCTTGTTTCCGTGGATGTCGGTGCTCGACAACGTCGGCCTCGGCCTCGAGATGCGCGGCGTGAGGCGCAAGTCGCGGCACGCGCAGGCCATGCAGTTCATCGAGCAATTCGGCCTCTCGGCTTTCGCTTACAGCTATCCGCACGAGTTGTCCGTCGGCATGCGTCAACGTGTCAGCCTGGCCCGGGCGTTCATCATGGACCCGGAGGTGCTGCTCATGGATGAGCCGTTCGCTTCGCTCGACGCCCTGACGAAGGTCATTCTCCAGCAAGAATTGCTCCGGATCTGGCGCGAGCACAGGAAGCAAGTGGTCTACGTGACGCACGATATCGAGGAAGCGCTGCTGCTCGGCGACCGCGTGCTCGTCATGTCCGGCCGGCCCGGATCGATTCTCGAGGAAATCTCCGTGCCGCTGACTCGCCCGCGGGACTTGCTCGACCGCGGACGCCCGGAAATCGTCGAGCGCAAGAACCATATCTGGCGCATTCTCGAAGAAGAAGTGCGCAACGGTATCGGAGGCATCGCGTGAGCCGGAGCGGCCAATGGGCCCGCGCGCAGCTGCTCCGATGGGGGGCGCCGGGTATCGGCTTGGCGCTCTTTGCGCTCTGGGAGGCGGCGGGCCGCATGGGGCTCGTTTCGCCGCTTTTCTTTCCCGCGCCGAGCGTGATTATCGACACCCTCGTGCGTCTCTTCGGCAACGGCGAGCTCACGGCCAACGTCCTCGCGACGGTCACGCGCGTGATGTCGGGCTTCTTGCTCGGCGGGTTGCTCGGGTTGTCGCTCGGGATGCTCATGGGCTGGTCCGCGTCGCTGCGCCAGGTCGTCGATCCGCTCGTCGCGGCCGTGCATCCGATCCCCAAGATATCCATTTTCCCGTTGATCATGATCGTCTTCGGCATCGGCGTGTTGTCGAAGACTCTGGTCGTTGCGATCGCGGCCTTTTTCCCCATGGTCATCAATACGATGGCGGGCGTGCGGCAGATCAGCCCCATCTATCTCGAGGTCGCCGATAATTACGGTGCCGGCCCATGGAAAGTCTTCACGCGCGTCATTTTGCCGGCCAGCTCGCCGATGATTCTGGCGGGCGTACGGCTCGCGCTGAACCTGTCGCTGACGATCACGACTTCGGTCGAGCTTTTGATGGCGCAAGACGGGCTCGGGTCGATGATTTGGCTGTCGTGGCAGACGCTGCGCATCGAAGAGTTGTACGCGGCCGTCGTCGCGCTCGCCGTCATCGGCATTCTGTTCCGCTTTACGATCGTCATGCTCACCAAGCGGCTGGTTCCATGGCAGAGCCGGGAGAGCGCATGACGATCGGCCGTCGCATGATTCCGGCCGGGGCCTTGATCCTTGCGAGCGCAACGGCCGGTTGGAGCGCGAACGAAGCGTCGGCGCAGCAGACCGCGAGCACGAGACCGCCGCCGCGCGAGGAGGTCGTCGTCACGGCAACCAATAGCTCAATGTCCGTGAGCCG
>DATCIQ010000324.1:0-2438 GCA_036507635.1 Gammaproteobacteria bacterium | reverse complement strand
GCGGGCGCGGTGCTGCTCGGCAAGCTCAACATGCACGAGTTCGCCTACGGCGGCACGTCGGCAATCACGCATTTCGGGCCCGTCCACAATCCATGGAACCTCGACCACATCCCCGGCGGCTCGTCGGGCGGTTCCGCCGCGGCCGTTGCGGCGGGGCTTTGCTGTGCAGCGCTCGGCACCGATACGCTCGCGTCGATCAGAATGCCGGCGGCTTACTGCGGCATCGTGGGACTCAAAGCGACGCACGGGCTTGCGAGTATCCGCGGCATCATTCCCGTATCGGAGTCGCTCGATCACGTCGGTCCCATGTGCCGAACCGTCGGCGACTGCGCGCTGCTGCTACAGGTGATGGCAGGCTACGATGCCCTCGATCCCGTGAGCATCCGCGCCGATCTACCGGACTACGCAAGCGCTCTGTACCGCAACACGGGAGGCTTGCGCCTCGGCGTGCCGCGGCAGCCTTTTTACGAGCGGCTCGATCCCGACATCGCTGCGGCTGTCGATGCGGCGCTCGAGGTGTTGGGCGATCTGACGGCGGGCGCGCGCGACGTGACATTGCCGCCGGTGCCGGACTTTGCCGTGATTCTCGCCGAAGGCTACGCGTATCACGAACAGTATCTCGCGGATGCCGCCAACCGCGAGCTCTACGATCCCGTGACACTCGAGCGTCTGCAAGCCGCGGGGCGCGTACCGGCGGCCGCCTACATCAACGTGCGCCGCGAGCTCGAGCTCGTGCGCGCGGCGATTTCCCAAGTGTTCGCGGATGTCGATTTACTCGTCACGCCGACGACGGCACGGCTGCCGGAGCCGATCGAGAGCGCGCAAAATCCCGCGCAAGCTTCGGGAGCGGAGGCGTCGGTGCGCAATACCGCCCCGTTCAATCTCTATGGCATCCCTTCGATCTCGATCCCATGCGGATTCAGCGGCTCAGGTCTGCCCATTGGGCTCCAGATCAGCGGCCCGCGTCTCGGCGAAGTGCCGATGCTCGCGCTCGCACACGCATACGAGCAGGCGACGGAATGGCACAAGCGGCGGCCGCCGCTCGCGTGAACGCGCGGCCCGCAGGCGCTACACTGCGCTCCAGTCCAATAAATACAACCATCGAGGAGCTCTCATGATCGTCAAGAAAAGGCTCGTCGCGGCGGCCGCGCTCACGGCAGTCGTGTCGTTCGGTGCCGCGGCGCAGAGCTCGAATGCCCCGCCCGCAACGCCACGAATCTACATTTTCGACAACGGCGCCATCCGCGGCCTCGATCCTGCGCTCTTCAACTTCACTCGCGACGAGCTCGCGGAAGTCGATTTCGTCAATATCTCGTATTTGATCGTGCATCCACGCGGCGCGCTCATGTTCGATACGGGCGCGGTGCCGGACAGCGAGTTCCCGGCCGACGGCAGCCCCGTCACCGAAGGCATCATGTCGGCGACGCAGCCGTTGAAGCCGCAACTCGCGGCGGCCGGGTTTACACCGTCCGACGTGACGCACTTCGCGCTCTCGCACTACCACTCGGATCACACGGCGAACGCGAACGAGTTCGCCGCAGCGACTTGGATCGTGCAGAAGGCCGAGCGCGACTTCATGTTTGCCGAGAGCCCGCAAGGCATCATCGCGCCTGAAACTTTCGACAAGCTCCGCGACGCCGAAGCGGTCATTCTCGACAACGAGGACTACGACGTCTTCGGTGACGGCAGCGTCACAGTCATGGCGACGCCGGGCCACACACCGGGCCATCAAGTCGTCGCGGTCGAGCTCGCGAACTATGGAACCGTCGTGCTCGGCGGCGACCTCTATCACTATCCCGAGGAGCGCACGACGGGGCGCACCCCGACGTTCGAGCTCGATGCCGAGCAATCGCGAGCGTCGCGCGTCAAGGTCGAGGAGTACCTCAAAGCGACCGGTGCGACGCTTTGGATCGAGCACGACATGGCAACTCATGCCGCGCTGCCCAAGGCGCCGGCCTACGTGGATTGAGGAGACTCGCATGCAGCGGTTCGAGCGGCACACACCTGATCTCGTCGTTACCGTGCTTGCGGCGCTCGCCGCTCTGGCGCTCTCAAGCCCGAGCGTCGCGCAGCCGCCCGCGGGATTCGGACCGCCGCGCCAGGCGCAGCCCGACAATTTGCCGGCCGCGCCGACGGCCGTCGCGCTGCCGAGCATGAGCGCCGAAATCACCGGTCCGGGAGCGATGTTCGATTCGGCTCCGTCGCAGGCGCCCGGGCTCGGCCCGGATCACTTCGGTTACGCAACGAAGGAGTACTTCGTCTCCGGCACCGCGGACGGGCGGCCGTACACGACACGCGTCGTCGTGCGCATGCCGGCCGACGCCGGCGCGTTCAGCGGCCTGGTGCTCGCGGAATCGATGCACTCGAGCGGCTCCGCTCACGCGTTCGAGTACACGGCCGTCTATGTCATGGATTCGGGGCATGCGGCCGTCGAGATC
>DATCIQ010000323.1:0-8226 GCA_036507635.1 Gammaproteobacteria bacterium | reverse complement strand
CTGCCTGACGACAGCGTCGCGACGGCGCGTGCCGTCGCCATGACACGCCGCGACCTCCTGCTGCTCGCTTCCTCATGGCTCGCGACCACACCGTGGCTTCAAGCCGCCGCGCAGGATAGGGCGGCGCCGGACGTCGGTCTCGACGAGTTCATGCGCATTTCCCGCGTGCTGACCGGCTTCGACGACCTCTCCGACGAAAGCGTCGGCCAGGAGTATCTCGAAGCGCTGAGGAACCGCCCGGGCGGAGGCCGGCGTCTCGTCGAGCTGTGGCGGTTCGGGGGCTTCGAAGGTCCGGAGCCGCCCGCGTCGATCGACGATCTCGCGGCGCACGGCGTCTATGACCTGCCCGCGATGGCCGAGCTCACCGATACGATCACCGGCAACTGGTACAGCGGCATGTACGTCACACCGAACGGCGAGCAACGCGTCGCGACCTACACCGGCGCCCTCGCCTGGCGCACGCTCGGCTACCGGCCTGCCGGTCCGAGCGCTTGCGGCGGCGCGTTCGGGCATTGGGCGGAAGTTCCGCCTGCTGGCTGACGAGGGCCGGCCCGCGATGGCAGAGCGTTACGAGGCCGACGTCGTGATCGTCGGCGCGGGCATTGCCGGCACGCTCGTCGGCTACCGGCTGGCGTCGGCCGGGCGAGACGTGCTGATTCTCGAGGCGGGGCCGTGGGTCGACCGGGCGGAAGCGCTGCGCGCGTATCGAAGCAACCCGATCAAGACGCCGGACGCGCCCTACCCGTCCCAACCGTACGCGCCTCGGCCGACCGTGCTCGACCTGCGCGACGGCTACTACGTGCAGGACGGCCCGGCCACGTTCGGCAGCACGTACGAGCGCCGGGTCGGCGGCACGACGTGGCACTGGCAGGGCACGGCGATGCGCTTCGTGCCGAACGATTTTCGGCTGCGGACCCTGTACGGGGTCGGACACGACTGGCCGATCGATTACGATGAGCTCGAGCCCTGGTATGTCGAAGCCGAAAGGGAGATCGGTGTCGCCGGCGATCCCGAAGACGACCTCGACTCCCCGCGCAGCGCGCCCTATCCGTTGCCACCGATCCCGGCGAGCTACGTCGACCGGCGCATCGACGCGGTCCTGCGGCCGCTCGGCATGCGAGTGCGCCTGAGCCCGCACGCGCGCAACTCCATACCGTTCCAGGATCGACCGCCGTGCTGCGGCAGCAACACGTGCGTGCCGATCTGCCCGGTCGGTGCGAAGTACGACGCTTCGGTCCACGCGAGACTCGCGCAACGAGTCGGCGCGAGGATCCTCGACCAGGCCATTGCGCACCGGATCGACGTCGACGCCGAAGGCCGCACGACTGCGGTCGCGTTCAAGCGCCCGGACGGCAGCGAACACAAGGCGGTCGGCAGGCAATTCGTGATCGCCGCGCACGGGGTCGAAACGCCGCGGCTGCTGCTCATGTCGCGCAGCGATCGCCTGCCCGATGGCGTCGCGAACTCGAGCGGCCAGGTGGGCCGCAATCTGATGGATCACCCCGTGCAGGTCAGCCTCGCGCTGGCCCGCGACCCCGTCTACCCATATCGGGGTCCCGGCGAGATTTCCGGGATCGAGCACATGCGCGACGGCGCGTTCCGTTCCCGTCATGGCGCATTTCGCATGCCGATCGGCAACGATGGCTGGTCCTTCGGCGGCGAAACGATCGTCGCGCTCGCCGAAACGTTCATCGCGGAAGGTAAGCGCGGCCGTGAGCTGCGCGCCGCTCTGGCTGACGCGGGGCTGCGGCAGGTGCGATTGGCTGCCCTGCTCGAGCAGCTCCCCGACCCCGACAACCGAGTCACGCTCGCCGAGGAGCGCGACGCGCTCGGGCTGCCGCGTCCGAAGCTCACGTACGCGATCGACGACTCCGTGCTGAGCGCGCGCGAGGAGGCGCGACGGCTCGCCGACCTCGTGTTCGACGGTCTCGACGCGACGCGGCGTATCCACGTCGACTCGCTGTTCGGCGCCGGCCACATCATGGGCACGTACCGCATGGGAACGGATCCCGTGACCTCCGTCGCCGATCCTTTCGGCCGGACGCACGACCACCCCAACCTGTTCCTCGTCGGCAGCGGTGTCTTCCCAACCGGCGCGACGGCGAACCCGACGTTGACGTTGGCCGCGCTCGCGCTGCGGACGGCGGCGGAAATGATCGAGGATGTTTCAGCTTAGCGGAAGCAACGCGCAGCCATTGGCGGGGCGTTTCGACCGCTGCGCGATCGTCGGTGCTCGCCGGCCGTGGCATTGCATTGCAACAACCGCACTGCGAATCCAGGAATTGCAATCGGCGCGTTGCCATTGGCGCCCCAGAGGCCTTATGCACGTGGGCACGACACTGGCACGTCGATTGCATCCATACCGGTGAAGCTCGGTAAACGGAAGGATCGAGACATGAAACAGTTGATTACGTGGATCTGGCTCGCGTTGCTGCTGGCGACGTCCGTGTTGCAGGCCGGCTGCGGTTACGTGGCGGCTGGAGCCGCCGGCGCAGTCATCGGCCACGAAGCGGCCGAAGACGACGACGAGGACGAGGACGACGAGTAGCCGGAAGCAGGCGCGTCCGAAAGCAACATCGACCAGGAAGACGGCTCAATCCGTAACTGAAAGGTGAAAGCATATGAAGGCGATAAAACAGTCTTTGGAAGCACTCGCGCTGTCCCTGTTCTTGGCCCTGGCGGGCCTCGCCGTGGCAGGCTGTGACGAGGGACCGTTGGAGCGCGCAGGCGAAGATCTCGACGAAGTCGGCGACGAGGTCGAAGACGCAGCCGAGGACGTCGCCGACGAAGTGGAAGACGCGGTCGAAGACGCTCGCGACTAGCGCGCCGCGCCCGCGTCACGCCACGTGCGGTGCGTCATCCCCGGCCCCCTGCCGACGCGGACGGGACGGCGCCGCGGAGCAGCCTTGCAAACTGATCCGCGTGGGACGGCTTGCCGAAGTAGTAGCCCTGCATCCCCTCGCATCCACGGCCGCTCAAAAACCTTTGTTGCTCCGCGGTTTCGACGCCTTCAGCCACGACCGTCACGCCCAGGGTTCTCCCCATGGCGATGATGGCCTCGGCGATCGCCTTGTCCTCGGCGTTCTCCGGGATGTCGCGTATGAAGGAGCGGTCCACCTTCAGCGTGTCGATCGGGAATCGCTTGAGTTGGGCAAGCGAGGAATACCCCGTGCCGAAGTCGTCGATGGCGAGACGCACGCCCATTCCCTTGATGGCCCTTAGTTTTTCAATCGCCTGATCGACGTTGCTCATGATCATACCTTCCGTGATTTCGAGCTCGAGCAGGTGCGGCGGGATTCCCGTCTTATCGATCACTTCTTTGACGTCGTCGAGCAAGGCGGCGTCCTTGAACTGCCGCGGGGAAAGATTAACGGCCATGCAGATCGCCGGCAGTCCCTGACGCTGCCAAGCCATGCTTTGGGCGCACGCGGTCTCCAATACCCACCTGCCGATCGGCACGATCAAGCCCGTGTCTTCGGCGACGGGAATGAACTGAGCCGGCGATACCGCGCCGAGATCATGATTCCACCAGCGCAGCAGCGCTTCGACGCCGTTGATTTCGCCGGTCTTGGAATTGACCTTGGCCTGGTAATGCAAAACGAGCTCGTTGCGCTCCAGAGCATGCCGAAGGTTGGTCTCGAGCGCCAGCCGCTCGATCGACATAGCCCTGGCCTCTTTCGAGTAGAACTGATAGTTGTTCTTGCCCTCGTCTTTGGCCACATACATCGCCATGTCGGCGTTCTTCATCAGCGATTGCGCATCGTCCGCATCCGCAGGATACGTCGCTATGCCGATGCTCGCAGTGACGCGGCACTCCTGCCCCATGATCTCGACGGGTTTGATTACCGTGGAGAGGATGCTGCGCGCCACCCTCGCTGCTTGACTCGGCTCATCGATGTTGTCGATCAAAACGACGAATTCGTCGCCGCCCAGACGGGCAACGACGTCGCTCGCACGCAGGCACTCTCGGAGACGCGACGACATCTCTTTGAGCAACGTGTCGCCGGCCTCGTGACCCAAAGAGTCATTGACGATTTTGAAACGGTCCAGGTCGATGAACAGCACTCCGAATCGGCGATCGTATCTTTTTGCAACGTCGACGGAGTGGTTGAGCAGCTCGGTGAACATCGCACGATTCGGTAAGCGCGTCATTTCGTCGTGCGTCGCCAAGTACTGGACGCGCTCCTCAACGCGCTTGCGCTCCGAAATATCCTCGACGACGGAGATATCGTAGAGCGGCTCACGGTTGGCTCCGCGCATCATGGCAACCGCGATTCTCACCCATACGGTGCTGCCGTTCTTGTGCAGGTAGCGCTTTTCGACGTTGAACGAGTCGATGAGCCCGGCTCGGAGCTTCGCCCTATTCTCATCCGTCACGCGCGCGTCGTCGGGGTGGGAGATCTCTTTTACGGTGAGTCCGAGCAACTCCTCCTTCGTATAGCCCAACATTTCGCACAGTTGTCGATTGACGTGAATGAATGTGCCGTCCAACGCGACATGGCTGATACCGATGGCCGCGATCTCGATCGTGCTCGAGTAGCGTTCTTTGCTTTCGCGGAGCTCCTGGAGCGAGATAGCCCGCTGATAGAAGTTGCCGATCTGGGCGCCGAGAACGTGGACGACCTGAAGCAGGCGCTCGTCCGGTTTCGGGATATGTCGGGCATTGAAATCGAGCACACCGATGATCGCGCTTTTCGAGAAAACCGGGAATAGCAGCGCGCTCTTCCAACCGGTTTGCTTTTCGATGCCTTTGCGAAGCACGCGGCTCTCTTTGCCGAGATCTGGGACCCACAGCGGCTGCTGCGTCTGCCATACAACGCCGACCAAACCGTCACCGGGTGCGAGCGCGAGATCCTTCGCCTGGGCGGTGACGCGCTCTATCGTCGTGTCGGCGATACTCCAGCCCGAATGGAAGCGCATGACGTTGCTCTTCTCGTCGAGGCTCCAATACTGACCGGCCTCCCATCTCTCGGATTCGCAGATGGCGCGGATCGCCGCCGGCAGCGCGTCGGTTGTGTCCGCCGCGTCGCCGAGAGCTCCCATAACGACGCGCTCGAGCTTAAGCAAGCGCTCGTGCCGCCTTTCCTTGGTGACGTCCTTTGCGATTCCGCTGTAGCCCTGAAATTCGCCGCGGGCGCCGAATACCGGCTGGCCGCTGATGCTCAAGTACCGTTCGCCGATCGCCGCGTTGGACCGACACACGACGAAATCCTCAAAGGGCCGCCGGGCTTCGCGAAGCGCCTTGTGCTCCTCCCACGTGCCGCCGTCTGCGGGGATGCCGCCCAGCTCCCAGCTGGTTTTGCCGAGAAAAAGCTGCGGATCGTTCTCCGGTTGACTTGCGTTTCGGTGCAGCAGCAACGTGAACCGGTGATTCTCGTCCTGTTCCCAGTAATAGTCGGACGACAGCTCGATCACACATCGCAAGCGCCGGTCGCTGGCCGGTGATGCTTGCTTCACGACCGAGTCTACAACCTCGTCTTTTTTCGATGCCTTGGCCCCTCGCATGATGATCCCCCGTCGGTACGGAACGATGGTCGTGAGCCAAGCATATTGTTTGATCGGCAAAATAGCTGAGAGGCAGATCGCATCGCGGACCCTGCCGGTGCGTCGAATTATGTCTAGTGCGAGCTTGAGTGGCGCCGCGCGCCGAGTCCGTTGCTCGCGAGCCTGGCGCCGAGCAAGATCAGCAGCATGCCGAGCACGACAGGGGTGTTGCCCCAACGCGCGTACGGCGTGAGCTCCGTGTAGCCTTGCACGGTCGCAGTCAGCACGCCGGGCTCGAATAGCGGCAGCGTCGCGACGACTCCGCCGGCCGGGTCGATGACGGCCGACACGCCGGTATTCGTCGAGCGTAGCAAATAGCGACCGGCCTCGGCGGCGCGCACGCGCGCGATTTGCAGGTGCTGGTGCGGAGCGATCGAATTGCCGAACCACGCATCATTGCTGACGTTGACGAGCAGCGTGGCTTCCGGCAAGGAGTGCAGTTGCTCCGCGCCGAAGACGTCCTCGTAGCAAATCGTGACGGCGACGCGTTGCCCGGCGATTGCGAGCGGCGGTTGCGCGGCATCGCCGGGAGCGGCGTCCGTAGACGGCAAATTCATGAGACGGAGCCGTTCCCGCATGAAGTTCGGGACGGGGTAATACTCGCCGAAAGGCACGAGATGCCGCTTGACGTACACCGCCGGCGGGTCGGTCATGGCGACGAGCACGTTCTGGAACGTCCCCGTTGCGGCATGACGCTCTAGAATACCGAGCATGAGCGCGCTGCCCGCCGCTGCGGCGTCCCGCGCGATCGCCTCGAGGGGGGCCGCCACGTTCTCATAGAACTCCGGGATGGCGGCCTCGGGCCAGACGATGAGATCGTGACCGTGGCTCGCTTGCGTCAGGCGGCGGTACAGGGCGAGCGTGGCGGTCAGTTGCTCCGGCGCCCACTTGAGGGTCTGCGGAACGGCGCCTTGCACGAGCGCGACGGTCAGCGGATCGCCTTGCGGCAGCGTGAATCGCACTGTCGTGTGCAGCCAGCCGATACCGAGCACGGCGACGAGAACGGCGCCCGCGACGGCGCGCTGCCGGGCACGTCCGACGACGAGCGCTACGGCCGCGCCCGCGAGCATCACGACGAGCCAGCTCATGCCGTACACGCCGACGACGGGAGCAAAACCCATGAGCCAGGAATCCGTCTGACTGTAGCCTGCCGCGAGCCAGCCGAAGCCCGTGAGCACCCAACCGCGACTCCATTCGGCGATGACCCAGAGAGCCGGAAAGACTCCGAGCCAAGCCTTAAGACCCGCCGTCGGAAACCAGCGCGCCGCGACCCAGCCCACGGCGCCGACATAAACCGCGAGCGCTGTCGGCAACGCGACGGTCAGGAGCACGGAGGTCCCGACGGGCAAGAGCCCGAAGTCGTGGACGCTCACGTAGATCCAATGAAGACCCGCGAGGAAGCTTGCAAGTCCATAGAGAAACCCGAGCCCGAACGCGCGGCGCGGCGAGGCGCCTCCCCATGCGTAGAGCAACGCTGCATACGACAGCGGCGCGAGCCAGAAGAAATCGAACGGCGCGAACGCGAGCGGCAAGACGGCGCCCGCGCCGAGCACGAGCGCAATGTCGAGACGGATTCGAGCGGCCACGATCGGCGGCGAAGGTCTACGCCGGCTCGCTATCGAGACGCGTGACCTCGACCGTTTGCACGCGGCGCCGATCGCCGCGCACGACTTTGAACGAGAATCCTTGGAAATCGAGCTGCTCGCCGCGGCGCGGCAAGCGGCCGAGCTCGTGAATGACGAGCCCGCCGATGGTTTCGTACTCTTCGTCGCTGAAGTTTGCGTGGAAGAACTCGTTGAACTGCTCGATGCGCGTGAGCCCTTGCACTACGAAGCGGCCCGGCTCCTGCTCGACGATGCTCTGCGCTTCCTCCGGATCGTGCTCGTCGTCGATATCGCCGACGATCTCCTCGAGTACGTCTTCGATGGTCGCAAGACCGGCGACGCCGCCGTACTCGTCGACGACGATCGCCATATGATTGTGGCTTTGGCGAAACTCGGTCAGCAGCGTGTTGAGGCGCTTACTTTCCGGGATGAAGGCGGCGGGCCGCAAGAGCTCCGCGATGCGAATCGTGCCGCCCTGCTCGAGCAACTGCTTGAGCACGTCCTTCGCCAACACGATACCGACGACCTCGTCGCGGTCCTCGCCGATCACCGGAAACCGCGAATGCCGCGATTCCACGATGATCTTGAGCAGCTCATCCGGGGACGCGTCGTGGGACAGCACGACCATGCGCGAACGCGGCACCATGATCTCGCGCACCTGTGTCTCGGAAACCTCGAGCACACCCATGAGCATCATGTACTCGTCGCCGTCGAGAACTTCGCGGAGCCGGCACTCGCCGAGAAACGAGATGATCTCTTTACGGTCGACGGATTCGTCGACGCGGCCCTGGAAGAGACGGGTCCACCAGCCCGTGCGGCCGGTCGAGGAGCTAGCGGGAGGTATGTCGTCGGCCATCTATGCGCGGATTATCTTGCAGCCCGAAAGGGTCGCGCAAGCAACGCGCCCGGCCTCGAGCGCTCACGTAGACGGGACGTAGGGATCGGGAAAGCCGAATTTCGCGAGCAGCGCGCGCTCGCGCTTCTCCATGCTTTCGGACTCGGCCGCGGTGAGATGATCGTAGCCGACCAAGTGCAGCGCGCCGTGCATGACGATGTGGGCCCAGTGGGCGTCGAGCGC
>DATCIQ010000322.1:0-6212 GCA_036507635.1 Gammaproteobacteria bacterium | reverse complement strand
GCTCGTTCGGCGCATGCACGACGATCGTGTCGAGGTTCGCAAGGCTCTCGAGCGGCAGCTCCGCGAGATCCATGCCGTCCGCGTAACGATGAAACGGCGCGTCGATGTAGGTGCCGGTATTGGCGACCATGTCGATGCGGCCGATGTGAAACTCCGTGCCCGCTGCGTACAGAGCGCGCGATGCTTCCCGTGACAGGTAATCGCAAATGACGGGCGCCGGCAGACCCTTGTAGGTAACCATGCCATGCTCGACGGCGTGGCTCAGATCGACGAACGGCATGCAGCTTAGGCGACGGCGCGCAGCTCGGTGTGGACGTCGACCGAAATCGAGACGCGGCAGCGAGCGAGCATGGCAAGCGTCGACGGCGACAGATCCAGCGTGAAGTCCTCGGCGCCGAAGATCTCGATGATGAGCCTTGCGGTGCCGCCCTCTGTCAACAGCAGATTCCAAAAAGCCTGCGACCGTTGAATCCTGAGCAGCGCAAACATCAACGCGTTGTCCACCGGCAAATCCGGAATCGCCTCGATCGCCTCGGTCGGCAGCCGGCCGAGCCAATACGTCTCGCGATACCTCGCGTCGCCGGCATCACTCGAGGCGTCACGCTTACGTTCGCCGGCGCACCACGAGTATTGCGGCGTGAAACCGAGCTTTTTCGTGAGCTCTCGGGGGTCGATGGACGGGTGACGGATGCGCAGCGATACGGTGTAGTCGAAGTCGCTCATGGGTCTCTTGGCTCCGGACGGGATGGTCTTGAAGCTAAAACCCTAGGCCGACGCCGCGGCGAGGTCAAGTGCGGGTGCCGCGCCTCACGGCCGCGCTACTTGCGACATGATGGCAAGCGGCCGACCCTCGGGATCCTTGAAGAACGCCATCCACTCTTCCGTGCCGTCGGCGTGCGTATGGATCTTGTGCGGCGCATGCGTAAACTCGACGCCCTTCGCCGCAAGCTCATCGCGCGCGGCTTCGATGTCGTCGACATAGAAATAGAGAACCGACTCGTTAGGCCCGTACTCTTCTCCTTCGGACAAGTACAATCGCGTGCCGCCGCAATCGAAAAACGCGAGCTTACCGAACGTGTACAAGTGAGGCAGGCACAACACGTCGCGGTACCACTTCTCGGCCTGCCCTATATCCCTGACCGTTCGCGCGATTTGACCGATTCGTCCGATTTCGGGTTTTGCTTTCACGGGTTCTTCCTCGCGCGCGAGCGCACTGTGTTTCGGTACCTTGAACCACTGCCGCAACGCCTTGCGGTTCTCGAGGCCGAGCTTGGCGAGCGCGTTTTCGATGTGATACTTGACGGCATCGACGCTGATGCCGCGCTTCTCTGCGATCTCGCGGCTCGTCATGCCGTGCTGGACGGCGTGCACGACGCGCCATTCGGCGGGCGTCAGAACGTCGTCGTGCGGAGGCCGTCCGCGGCGCAATGTCTTGGCCATGCCGGGAATCCTACTGCGCCGAACGGGGAATTTCCCTCCCCCTAGCGCTCGCCGCCTTCTGGGCCATAAAAGAAGACCCAGGTCGCGAAATCCGAGGAAAACTCCTCGAAACGATGCTCTTGGCCAGCCGTCACGAATAGGAACGAACCGGGCTCCACGCGTTGCCGCGACACGCCATCGAAGAACTGCCCATGACCGCACACGACGACGTAGATTTCGTCGCGCGTATGCGGCTTTTGTGGATCCTTGCCTTTGGGCGCATAGAGCTCCGCTTCGAGGGAGCCGTGCGCGAACACGGGGACCGCGAGATTTCCGGGTGGCGGCAGTCCCATGCTAAGAGCCTGCGCGAGGCTTACGTGAATCGAAGATGCCATAGATGCCATCGTAACCGACGCCGCCGGAGGCCGCTGCTACGCGGAATCGCGGCGGGACGCCGCTGCTACGCGTGGGGCAAAGCGTCGGCGATGACGCGCGCGACGTGCCAGGCTTCACGCTTCGCGCCGTCGCGAATCTGGTGCCGGCAGCTCGTGCCGTCGGCGACGATGATCGTGTCCGCATCGGCCGCGCGCACGGCCGGCAACAACGCGTCCTCGGCCATCGCCATCGAGACGGCGTAATGACGGGCGTCGTAGCCGAAGGCGCCGGCCATGCCGCAGCAACTCGACGTAATCGATTCGACCTCTAGATCCGGGACGAGCTTGAGCGCCGCGACCACGTCCGGCATCAAGCCGAACGCCTTTTGATGGCAATGGCCGTGCACCAGCGCGCGCTTGAATTGCGGCGGCTGCAACGGCAGCTCGAGTCGGCCCTCACGTTGCTCACGGACCACGAATTCCTCGAAAGTCAGCGCGACGTCGGCGAGCGCTCGCGTAGCAGCCCCGGGCAGGAGCTTCGCGAACTCGTCGCGCAACCCGAGCAGGCACGAAGGCTCGAGTCCGACGATGGCGACGCCCCGCTCTACGAACGGCGCTACCGCCGCAACCACGCGCTTCGCTTCGGCGCGGGCTTCGTCGATCATGCCGGTCGCGAGATAGGTACGTCCGCAACACAGCGGCCGCTCGCCGTCGGCGGCCTGCGCCACTGTCACGCGGTAGCCGCCCGCCACGAGCACGCGCACCGCGGCGCGCAAGTTCTCGGGCTCGAAGTAAGTATTGAAAGTGTCCGCAAGCAGCACGACTTCGTGGCCCTGCCGCCCGGCCGGAACCTCCTGCTGGCCGCGAAAGTAGTCGCGGCGCCATACGGGCAGGCTCCGCTCCGCCGCCATGCCGATCGCCTTCTCGACAACCCAACGCGCGCCGGGAATCCACGCGCGCAGCCGCGGCACTTCCGCGAGCCTAGCGACGCGCGAAGCGTAGCGCGGCAAATGTGCGACGAGCTTGTCTTTGAGCGATCGCGGATGGCGGCGATGGTAATGATGCAGAAACTCGATCTTCATGGCCGCCATGTCGACTCCGGTCGGACATTCGCGCTTGCAGCCTTTGCACGAGACGCAAAGCTCCATGGTGCGGTAAAGCTCGTGCGACGACAGCGCATTCCGGCCCAGTTGACCCGAGACGGCAAGCCGCAACGTGTTGGCGCGGCCGCGCGTGAGGTCTCGCTCATTGCGCGTGACGCGGTACGAAGGGCACATCGTGCCCGCGTCGAACTTGCGGCAATGTCCGTTGTTGTTGCACATCTCGATCGCGGCGGCAAAACCGCGCCCGACGTTGTGCTCGCCGACTTCGTATGCCGACCAATCGAGCCCCGTTGCAACGGGCAACGTCGCGTAGTCCGGCTTGTAACGAAACAAGCTGCGGTCATCCATCTTGGGCGGCGCGACGATCTTACCGGGATTCATGAGCCCTTTGGGGTCGAACTCGCGCTTGAGCGCCGCGAATGCGGCCGCGAGCCTAGGGCCGTACATGGGCTCGATCCACTCCGAGCGTACGAGGCCGTCGCCGTGCTCGCCCGAATACGATCCCTTGTACTCGCGCACGAGCGCGCAAGCCTCCTCGGCGATGGCGCGCATTTTCTTCGCGTCGCGCGCCATGCGCATGTCGAGAATCGGCCGCACGTGCAAGCAACCGACCGACGCGTGCGCGTACCACGTACCGCGTGTGCCGTGCTTCTCGAATACGGCAGTCAGCCGCGCGGTGTAGTCGGCGAGGTGCTCGAGCGGCACGGCGCAGTCTTCGATGAAAGATACGGGTTTACCGTCGCCTTTCATCGACATCATGATGTTCAGGCCGGCTTTCCGCACTTCCCACACGTCGCGTTGCAGATGCGTGTCCACGATCTCGACGACGCTGCCCGGCAGGCCGAGATCGCCCATGAGCTCTGCAAGGTGCTGCAACTGTGCAATCTGCTCGTCGCGCTGCTCGCCCGCGAACTCGACGAGCAGAATCGCGTCCGGGTCGCCGTGCACGGCTGCGTCGATGACGCTTCTGAACGCGGGATTCTCGCGCGACAAGCCGATCATTGTGCGGTCGACAAGCTCGACCGCGGTGGGCTCGAGCTCGACGACGTGCTGCGTGAGCCTCATGGCCTCGTAGAACGTCGTGAAATGCACGACCCCGAGCACTTTGTGCGCGGGCAGCGGCGCGACTTTGAGCTCGATCTTGCGGAAATAACCGAGTGTGCCTTCCGAGCCCACGAGCAGATGCGCCATGTTGAACGAGCCCATCGACACCATGTCGAGGTTGTAGCCCGCGACGCGACGTAGGACCGTCGGCACGTGCGCCGCGATCTCTTCTTCCTCGGCCGCGTGGTACCCGCGCACGATTTCGACGAGGTGCTGATAATGCGGCGACCCGCTCACGCGCGTGCCGATCGGGCCGACCTCTGCGAAACGCGCCGTCTCACCGCTCGTGAGCCAGGTCTCGACGGCGGCGACGTTGTGCACCATATTTCCGTAACGAATCGAGCGCGCGCCGCAACTATTGTTCGCGGTCATGCCGCCGATCGTTGCCTGCGCCGACGTCGACACGTCGACGGGATGCCAGAGCCCGTGCGGCCGGAGGTACGCATTGAGGGCGTCGAGAACGACGCCGGGCTCGACCCAAACCGAACCCTTGGCCGTGTCCAGGCTCAAGATGCGGTTCAGGTGCTTGCTGTTGTCGATGACAAGCGCGGCCCCGACCGTCTGGCCGCACTGCGAAGTGCCGGCGCCGCGCGGCAGAATCGCGACGCCCGCGTCGGCCGCGATCTCGAGCGCACGCACCGCATCCTGCTCCGTGCGAGGTATTACTACGCCGATCGGTTCGATCTGATAGATCGACGCATCGGTCGAGTATCGTCCGCGCGAAAATGCATCGAACAGCACGTCGCCCTGAATCTCCGCCTTGAGTCGCTGCTCGAGCATTCGTGCATTGTATGCCTATGCGCGCTCGCCTAGCCGTGCCGCGGCCGTGCAGCGACTTAGGCGTTCCGATTCGCCCTGGCGATCGCTCTCACGATTTCCGGATCATCGGGTGTGTATCCCGTCTTTTCGTATTCTTCATGAAATCGAAGAAAGACCGAATGGACCTTTATCGCCATCACCGCAAGGTGTGTCGCATTGCTCGCTGATCCACCGGCGAAACACTCTGGATGTTTGCGCAGAAAGGATGCAGCGGCTTTTACCGCGGCATGCCGCGCGTGATCGTCTCGACTCGGGTAGTCAAACACCCAGCGCTGTGCTTGGTGTGCGATCAGCGGTTTTTCGTTTTTTGCCTCCTCAATGCCGGCTGCGGAAAACACGCGGCAATCGTAAGTTCTACACGTCCTCGGACGATGCGAGTAGATGGAGCATTTGTCATCGACCAACATTGGACAACACCCATGCTCGCCATAACCCATAAGCATGTTGCCTTCTGGCTGTCCGGGAGCAGGGAACAACAGCTCCTTAGGGATTCGGGAAAGTGTTTCCGTCTCTTCGCGCTCTATGTGAACGAATTGACTTGACCGACAGCAGGCAGTGCAATTGCCGCAAGGAACGTCAACGGCGCCGCCAGCCCCAAGCGAAGCTTGAACCTCTTTCAACCATAACGTGAATGAACCGCTCGGTAACGGCTCTTCCCGATTGGCTTCTTTTGGCATGGTGATTCCGAGCTTATCGTAGTTTCCCATCCACGAGGACGCAAAAGGCGTGTGATCGCCTACCGTGCTGGTGAGTCGCGACCCGGTCACGTGTATTGTATGTGTGCATATGAGTTACGCGAGCGGCCGCCACTTTTTGCAGATTCCGGGACCCACGAACGTTCCCGACCGAATCCTACGCGCGATCGAGCGGCCGACCATCGATCACCGCGGCCCCGAGTTCGCGGTACTCGGCCGTCGCGTGCTCGCGGAAATCCGCACGATCTTCGGCACCGAGCACCCCGTGATCATTTATCCCTCGTCCGGGACGGGCGCTTGGGAAGCCGCTCTCGTCAATACGCTGTCGCCCGGCGACCGGGTCCTCATGTGCGAGACCGGTCAGTTCGCGGTGCTGTGGCGCCGGCTCGCGACCCGCTTAGGCCTCGACGCCGAAGTCATCGCGACTGATTGGCGGCACGGCGCAGACGCGGAAGCCATCGAAGCGCGGCTCAGCGAGGACACGGGCCGGGCGATCAAGGCCGTATGCATCGTGCACAACGAGACTTCGACGGGAGTGACGAGCAGCATTCCAGCCATGCGCGCGGCGCTCGATGCCGCAAGCCATCCGGCGCTCTTGATCGTCGATACGATCTCGTCGCTCGCTTCGATCGACTATCGTATGGACGAGTGGGGCGTCGACGTCACCGTCGCCGGGTCGCAGAAAGGCTTCATGTTGC
>DATCIQ010000321.1:0-19264 GCA_036507635.1 Gammaproteobacteria bacterium | reverse complement strand
CGACGGCTGACGGGCGACACGCCGAACGAGACGAAACTCACAGCGGTGCATGTGGCCGTTGTTGACAGGAACCGCCGTATGCGGAACCGCATGTACGGTGGTGTGAGAGGGCCGCGGGGGTAACCCCGCGCCCTACTCGATGCGTTGACGACTCGAGCGAACCGGCACAACCGCCGATCGCGCCTGCGTCTCTGCGCTAACTAAGTGTCGTCCGGTTCGCGACGAAACACGGGCACGGAATGCACGCCCGTGTTGTAAGGATCGTATTCCTCCCGCGGCGCCGACTCGTCTGCGAGGCTCAAGCCTGCAAGCTCGAGTCGCTTGAGAAAATTGTAAGTTTGCGCCAACGGATCTGCGTCCTCACGATCCATGCTGTCACGGCCGACGTCCCAGCGCAGTACCCTTTGGCCGACGTCGTCGGTACCGATCTTCCAGTTCGTTTTCTTCTTCACGTTAGCTTTCCGCCATCCCTGTGGTGGCGCCGGCGTGTCTCTATACGCCGACAGATGCAACCCTAACATACTGTTTATTGGGGGGAATGGGCTTATGTCAACGCGCTCGAGGCGGGCTCTCGAGACTGTGATGCAGTTCACACTTGTTGGCGCAAGCGAGCGCGTGCGACTTGTCAGTAACCGGCGAGCTCGAGATACCCCTGGCCGCCGATCTCGCGCGTCCCAGCACGGCCCTCGAGCTCGATGGCGCCCTCCCAATAGCGCACCCGGACACGCACTTCCTGGTCGCGCATACGGGGCGTCAGACGTAGCTCCAGGGCCTCCACGGGAACGCGCAGGTCCCAGGCCACCGGGTAGGTCGCGCCGCTCGCGGGGCTTTGCCACGTCTCGACGACCTCGAGCTCGACGTCATCGGCCGTGAGCCTGCGAGTGCGCCCCGCTGTATCGGTCAGCGAGCCGCCGCTGAAGGGGCTCGCCGTGCCGTCGCGCCCTCGCAAACGATAGAACATGAGGTCCCGGCCGTCGTCGAGCTGCAGCGCGAACCAATCCCAACCTTCGATCCCTGGGCTGAGCGCGCTCGTGCCCCATTCGCGGTCCATCCACGCGAGTCCCGTAACCGGAACGGGAGCGCCCGGTCCGGCACGTACGGCACCCGTGACGGCCAGGCGTGGCGCCGAGTAGTAGTACGATGCGTTGCCGGGCTCCGGCCCCTTGGCATCGAGGCCGCGGTCGCCCTGCAGAACGATGCGCTCGAAGCCGCTGAGCGTAAGCTCGATGCCGGCGTCGTCGTCGGCCGCGCTCAAACGCACGCTGCCCGCGCCGTCCGTGAGCTCGCCGCGCGCCGACCAGTCCTCGACCCAAATGTGAAACGGGTCGTGCGCCGCGCCGGCGAGACCGAGCGCCCCGCGGCTCAACCGTTCGTGCGCGACGAAGCGCGCGGCCGCAGTATCGGTAAGCGCAAAGTGCGCCATCCAAAGTTGCCGCGTAGCCCAGCGCGATTCACGCGCGCGCGGAGCCCTTGCCAAGCCGATTCTGAAGAACGTGAGCTCGAATCCGTAGTGCGCACCCGTCGCTGCGGCCAAGTTTCCCGTGAAGTACCACCACTCAGTCCGGTAATCCGGATGACTGCCATGATCCTCGGGGAAAGCGAAGGTGCGCGGCGCGGCGGCGCGGCTGAAGTCCGCGGCCTCGCGATCGGCGAGAAAGCGGATGCCCGTGAGCGTCGCCGGAGCGGCAACGTCGTCGCGCGGCGGCGCGCCGCACGCCGTCAATGCCGACGTCGCGAGCAGGGCGAGAACGCGCGTGCGTCTATTCATCGCGCAAAGCCGCGTCGAGATTCGTGCGGCTCGCGCGGACCGCCGGGTAGACGCCCGCGAGCAGCGCTGCAGCGACGGCCAGCACGACGCCGACCATGGCCGGGCCGGGCGTGATGACGAGATCCATGCTCCAGCCGAATGAACGCCGATTGATCACATGGACGAGCAGCGCCGCGAGCACGCCCCCGATCGGGATCGCCGCCACGCCCGCCGCGAGCCCCAAGAGACCTGTTTGCGTAAGAACCAGAATCCCGAGATCGCGCCGCGAAAAGCCGATGGCGCGCAGGATGGCGAGCTCGCGCGTGCGCTCGAGCTGAATCGCGAGCGACGCGCTCAAGACGCCCAAGAAGGCGACGACGGCGGCGAGAATGCGCAGTACTTCCGTGATCTCGAACGTGCGATCGAAGACGGTCAGCGACAGCCGCTCGATGGACTCGGTCGAGCGCAGCCGAATCGCGGCGTCGTCGGCGAGCGCGGCGCGGACCGCCGCGACGCCCTGTGCGGTCTCGACGTCGCGCGCGAGGTGGACACCCACGCCCGTGAGCCGCAGGTCGCCCCAATGCCGGCGATAAGTGTCGAGCTCCATGAACAGCGCGCTGCCGGCCGTGCTGTAGTCGCGAAAAACGCCCACGACCTCGAACACGGCGGTTCCCGACGGCGTCGGCAGCTCGACCGCGTCGCCCGGCTCGAGCCCAAAACGAAACGCCATGGGCTCGGCGACGAGCAGGCTCGCCGAGGAGCGCAGCCGCGCGGTGGCCTGTTCCGCGCTGCCGGCTACGAAGTCGAGGCCGAAGCCCTCGGGACCGGGCGTTGCGGCGCGCAGCGGCAATTCGCCGAAACGCGTCGGCAAGCGCACGACGCGCGACAAGCTCAAGGCCCGGACCTCGGGCAGCGCCGCGAGCGCGGCGAGCCTCTCGGGCACAAATGCGTCGCCGCTGTCGGAGGCGTCCGCGGAAAGATAGACGTCGGCCGTCAAAGTCGTGTCGAGCCACGCGACGAGACTGGCGCGAAAGCTCGCGATCATGAGAGTGATGCCGACGACCGTCGCGACCGCGACGGCAAGCGCCGCCGCGGCAACACCTGTGCGGCTCAACGATGCGCTGACGCCGCGCACGGCCATGAGCAAGGCGATGCCGCCGTGGCGCGCGGCCGGCACGAACGCGCGCATGAGCGCGGCCGTTGCCGCCGGCACGAGCATCGCGCCCGCGCAGAGGACCAGAAACAAAGCCGCAAACGCGACGATCAGACCTTCGCCGCCGGCCGCGAGCAGGGCGCCGGCCAACGCGAGCAGCGGCAGGGCGAGCCAGGCCGCGAGCCGGCTGTGCGTGCGGGTCGTGCGTTCGAGCCGGGCGCGGCTCAGTGCGACGTCGGGCTCGCTGCGCGCAGCCTCGAGCGCCGGGATGAACGCGGCGAGCGCCGTCGCGCTCAAGCCGAGCGCGGCGCCGCGCACGTAGATTGCACTCGACGGTTCCACGGCGTTCAACGTCGCTGCGAATGCAAGGTCGCCGATGGTCCGCAGAACGAGCCCGATGAGGCCGTCTGCGAGTACGTGCCCGAGCACAAGACCGATGAGCGTGCCGATGAGGCCTATGGCGAGTGCCTCGACGAGAAAGGTCGCGAGCAGGCTTCGCCGGCGTGCGCCGAGCGACCGCAGCAGTCCGATCATGCCGCGCCGCTGCACGACGGCGAAGGAGATCGTCGCATAGACGAGAAACATCCCGACGACGAGCGCGAGCAATCCCAATGCGCTCAAGTTGGTGCGAAACGCACGCGTCATCTCCGTGAGCGGCAACGATTCGCTGCCGGCGACGACGAGGCTTGTGCCGGGCGGTGGCGCGGCGGCGAGGTCGGACGACTGCTCTGCCGTGAGCACGAGATCGATGCGATCGAGCCAACCGGTAATACCGAGCAACTCCTGTGCGGTGCTCAAGTCCGCGATGACGGGCGGCTCGGAATCCGCGGTGCCGAGTGCCGCGACGGTGCCGACGACCTCGACCTCGTGAGCTTCGCCGGCGGCAACGAGCGTGATGCGCGCGCCGACCTCGACCCCGAGCGCAGCGATCGCCGATTCCGGCAGCAGCACGGTTGCCGGCGTTGCGATGAGCACTTCGAAATCGGCGTCTTGTCCCGGAACGAAGCCGGAATACTCGCGAAAGCCGATTTCCTCGACAGGATCGATGCCGAGCAACGCGTAACGCGGGCCGCCCCGCGAGCCGAGCGCGACGACGGACTCGACGACCGGCGCCGCGGCGCGTGCGCGCCGTTCGAGGATGAGCTCGGCGTAGACTTCCTCGGCGATCCGGCCGCCGACGGGCAGCAGGCGATGCGTCGTTTGGCCGCGCATCACGGACGTCGACAAATCGAAGGCACGTCGCGCACTGTCGTTGGCGAGCTCGACGCCGACATAGACCGCGACGCCGAGACTGATGCCGGCGATCGCGAGCACGAGCTGCCATGGGTGGCGCGCATAAAAGCGCGCGGCGGAGCGCGCGAGGAGCCGATACATCATCGAGCCGCCTCGAGAGCGGCATTGCGAATGCGCAGCACGCGATCGGCGATTCCCGCGACGTCATTGCTATGCGTCGCGACGATGAGCGTCGTTCCGGAATCCCGGCAGGTCTTGTCGAGCAGTGCGAGCACTTGCTCTGCCGTCTCGGAATCGAGATTGCCCGTGGGCTCGTCGGCGAGGATCAGGCGGGGGCCGTGCGCGAGCGCGCGCGCCAGCGCGACGCGCTGCTGCTCGCCGCCGGAGAGCTCCTCCGGAAAACGCGCCGCGCATTCGTGGAGCGCGAGCGTTTGGAGCAGGCTCGCGATGCGCGCATCCGCGGGCGCTTCGGCGCAGCCGTTCAATGCGAGGGGCAGGCGGATATTCTCGGCGACGTTAAGCGTCGGAATCAAATTGAAGAACTGAAACACGAAGCCCAACGACTGCCGCCGGAAGCGCGTGCGCTCCGTATCGTTCATCGCGCTCAAGTCGCGGCCCGCGTGAACGACGGCGCCCGCATCGGGCGTGTCGAGGCCGCCGATGAGCTTGAGCAGGGTCGATTTACCGGACCCGCTGCGCCCGAGAATTACGAGCAGCTCGCCGTCCCGGACTTCGAGATTGGCATCGCTCAAGACGGGCTGTCCCGCGTAGGCTTTGCTGACGTGACGCAATTCGACGGACATCGGACTCGCACCTGCCGGCGCAGTGAGCAGAGCAGATTCTACGCATCTCGGGCGTTCGCCGTAGGGCGTTCGCTCAGGCGGGGGCGGCACGCTCAATCGAGCGTACGCCACGGCACGATCAACGGTTGGCCGTCGTTGCGGCCGAGAAACGGCTCGACGCGGTAGTAGCGGCGCAGCGTCTTGTCGTCGAGTACGCGCTCCGGAGCGCCGTCGGCGACGACGGCTCCGTCGTGCATGAGAACGATGCGTGCGGCGAACCGCGCGGCGAGCGTCAAGTCGTGCATGACGGCGATCACGAGCGCGTCGTGTGCATAGTCGGCGAGTGCACGCATGATCTCGAGCTGATGGTAAGGGTCGAGCTGGGCGACGGGCTCATCGACGAGCAAGATCGGTGCTCGCACCGCAAATGCGCGTGCGAGCTGCACGCGCGCGTGCTCGCCGCCGGAAAGCTCGTCGACGGCGCGGTCGGCGAGGGTTTCGACCTTCGTCTCGCGCATGGCCCACTCGATCGCATCGCGGTCCGCGGGGCTCGGACCCGCGCCGAACGCGCGGTGGGGCAGGCGGCCGAGCGCCACGAGATCCCGGACTTTCATCGGCCAGTGCGCGAATGGGGACTGCGGCAGGTAGGCCATCGTGCGTGCGCGCCGGCGCGCATCGCCGGCGTCGAGACGTGCATCGTCGCAAGCGACCGTGCCGGTCCGGGGCACGAGCCCCGCAATGGCTTTGAGCAAGCTGCTTTTGCCGGCGCCATTGGGTCCGACGAGCGCGACGACGCGGCCGCTATCGAGCTCGAGCGAGGTCGGCCGCACCGCGATCCGTTGCGTGTAATTCACGGCGACGGCATCGATCGCGAGCTTCATGCGATGCTCCCGCGCCGCGAGCGCAACACGAGCCGCAGGAAGAAGGGCGCCCCGAGCAGCGCCGTCACGACGCCGAGCTTGAGCTCCGGCCCCGGCGGCATGAGCCGAATCGCGAGATCGGCAGAGAGCGTGAGCACGGCGCCGGCGAGGAAGCTTGGGCCGAGCAGTCGGCTCGCGTGGTAACCGACGGCGCTGCGCAGCAAATGCGGCACGACGAGCCCGACGAAGCCGACGACGCCCGCCACCGCAACAGCCGCGCCGACGGCAAGTGCCGTGCCCCCGATCACGAGCCACTGCGTCGTCTTCGGGCTGAATCCGAGGCTCTGCGCCGTGTCCTCGCCGAGCGTGAGCGCGTCGAGGCCGCGCGCGGCCAGCACGATCATGGCCCAGCCCGGGATCATGAGCGGCAACACGAGCCAGACATGCGCGAGGCTTCGATCGGCGAGCGAGCCCAACATCCAGAACAAAATCTCGAGCGCCGCGTACGGGCTCGGCGCGAAGTTGAGCGCGAGCGAGGTCAGCGCCGCGGCAAATGCGTTGATCGCAATACCGGCCAGGATGATGCCGAGAAAGTCGCCGCGACGGCCGGCCAAGGCGTACAACGTCGCAAGCGCCGCGAGCGAGCCTGCGACGGCACCGAGCGGCAGCAGCAACGATTGCGCGGCCGCGAGCCCGAAATAGAACACGAGCACGGCACCGAATGCCGCGCCGCTCGAAACGCCCAGGAGTCCCGGCTCGGCGAGCGGATTGCGGAGCAACCCCTGCAGGGCCGCGCCGCAGAGCCCGAGCGTCCCGCCGACGAGCAAGCCGAGCAGCACGCGCGGCAGCCGGATCTCGAACAGGATCGCTGCGGCGAGGTCGGGGCCGCCGAAGCCGAAAGTCGGGCCGGCGCTGCTGCGTCCCGTGAGGAGCGCGAGCGGTATGACGAAGAGGAGCGCCGCGACGAGCGCCGCGTGCAGCGGCCAATTGAACGATGCGGCGCTCGACTTCACTGCCGAGAGGATACGGCGCGCTTGAGAAGCTCGACCGAATGCAGGCTCTCGGGCAATCCGCAAGACCAGTATTTGGCCGCCACCGTCGCCGTCGCCGTCTTGCGCGCGAGGCGTACAAGCGCCGGATGCTCGAGTACGAGGTTCGCGAGTGAGCGCTCGTCGCGACGATAGCCCGTGTAGATCAGGAGCGACGGAGCAGAGAGCAGCAACGTTTCCATGGACAAACTGCCCCACCGATCGAGACCGTTCTCGGCCGCCACGTTGCGAAGGCCCGCGAGCCGCATGAGCTCCTCGGCGAGCGTCTCGGCGCCGACCGTGAATCCGCCGGGGCGGATGGCGACGGCCGCGACGGGCTCGGAATGCCGCGAGGCGACGAACGCCGCCACGGTCGCGCGCATTTGGCGAATCAACGACTCGGCACGGTCGGCGCGCTGCAACGCCGCGCCGACGATGCGGAGGTTGCGCTCGATGTCGGCAATATTGTTCTCGGGCGCAAGGTCGACGACTCGGTATCCCAAGTCGCGCAACAACTGACGCGTGAACGTGCTCGTATACATGCCGGCGATGACGACATCGGGCGCGAACCGTAGGATTTCCTCGGCCGATCCGTAGTTGAGCGGATACCGCCGCGCTTGCTCGGCGAGCATCGATTCCTCGGCATCGGCCGCGAGCCAGCTCACGGACCGAATTTGCTCCGGATCCGCGACGCTCAAGACGAGCTGGTCGCTGCAAAGATTGATCGAGGCGACGGTAGGCAGCGGCTCGCCTACCGCAACGATCGGCAAGAGCGAGAGCTGAAAAAGCAGCATTCGCAGCGACATGAGCCCAACTCCTCGGAGACTCGTCGCCACGACGGCAATCCGCACCGTGCGCTTCCCCGGCGCGCGGAAGGACGACATCGGCGGCAGGTTTCCTGGCTCACGGCTCTTAAGCGGTTGCTGCGTGCCTTCCCAAAGCCCGTGCTTCAGTGGCTTTCGCTACAGTACCTCGCCGTACACAGTTGCGGGGACAGCCACAGCTTGCACTGTGTTCCCTTTTAACCCCGAAGGGCACCGCCCGCGGCTACGATAGGAGCCGCCCCGCGCTTTTGCAAGCCGCACCCGATTCGCGCCAAGATGGCGCACCCGACGATCCTCGCAAGGAGCAACGCTCTGATTCGTTATCGCGTGCGTCTCGCCGACCTGAGCCGGCACCACTTCGAGGTCGACTGTCGCATCGACGATCCCGCTCCGCTTGAGCGCGTGTCGATGCCCTCGTGGATCCCCGGCAGCTACCTGCTGCGCGAGTTTGCACGCCACGTCGTTGCGATCTCCGCGACGAGCGGCGGGGAAAGCATTGCAATCACGAAGCTCGACAAGAACAGCTGGACCTGCTCGGGCGCGCGCGGCGAGCTTTCGATTCACGCCACCGTGCACGCGCTCGATCAATCCGTGCGCGGCGCGTTTCTCGACCGCCGTCGCGCCTATTTCAACGGCACCTGCTTGTTCCTGCTGCCCGAAGGGCGCGACGCCGAGCCGTGCGAAGTCGTCGTCGAGTCGCCGCAGGAGGCGGCCGTCGCGGAATGGCGAGTGGCGACGGCGATGCGTGCCAGCGAAGTCGACGCGCGGGGCTTCGGTGCTTATCGCGCGGTCGACTACGACGAGCTCATCGATCATCCGTTCGAGATCGGCTCTCACGCCGCGGTCGCGTTCGAGGCGGCCGGCGTCCCGCACGAGCTCGTGATCGCGGGACGCTTCGACTCCGACCTCGAGCGCGTCGCGACGGACTTGCGCCAACTGTGCGAGGCGCAGATCGATTTTTTCGGCCGTCCGCCGCCGTTCGATCGGTACGTGTTTCTCGGGCTCGCGGTCGGTGAGGGTTATGGCGGGCTCGAGCACCGCGCATCGTCGAGCCTTCTGTTCAGCCGCGACGATCTGCCGAAACCCGGCGAAGCCGACGTGCCCCGCAGCTATCAGCGGTTCCTTGCGCTCGCGAGCCACGAGTACTTCCATACGTGGCACGTCAAGCGCACGAGGCCCGCCGCGTTCATACCCTATCGGCTCGACCGGCGTAACCATACGCGGCTGCTCTGGGTCTTCGAGGGGATCACGAGCTATTACCAGGATCTCATCCTGTTGCGCAGCGGGCTCATCGGCGTGCAAGCCTATCTCAGGCGGCTCGGGGAGCTCCTGACGCGCGTTTATCGAACGCCGGGACGATTTCGCCAGAGTCTCGCCGAGTCGAGCTTCGACGCATGGGACTCGCTCTACAAGCCCGAAGCGAACAGCCCGAATACGAGCGTGAGCTACTACTCGAAGGGTGCATTGACCGCGCTCGCGCTCGATCTCACTTTGCGTTCGGCGGAGCCCGCGCCGCGCTCGCTCGACGAAGTCGTACAGGCTCTCTGGCGGCGGTATGGCGCCGGTGGTACCGGTGTTCCCGAAGACGGCTTCGAGCGATTGGCCGTCGAGATCGGCGGTCCGGCGCTCACGACGTTTTTCGACGCCGCCGTGCGCGCCACGCGCGATCTCGCGCTCGGCGAGCTGCTCGCGCGTCTCGGCGTCAAGCTGCACATGCGCGGTGCCGCCGGGCCCGCCGATGCCGGCGGGACTCCCGCGACGAAGGACGACGTGCCCGTGCACATGGGAGCGAACCTTCGCGCCGGCGAAGGCGGAGCCGAGCTGACGACGGTTTTCGAGGGCGGTCCGGCGCAGGTCGCGGGCTTGAGCCCCGGCGATCTCGTCGTCGCCGTCGACGGTCTCAAGGTCAACGAGCGCACTTTGTCGAGTCGTCTCTCGCGCCGCGCGCATGGCGAGCACGTGCGAGTCACGGCTTTCCGCGGCGATGAGCTCATCGATGTCGTGCTCGAATTGCGCCCGCCGCCTGCCGACACGTGCTATCTCGAGCTCGATGGCGAGCCTCGAGCGGACGCGCTCGCGCGACGCCGCGCGTGGCTCGGCGAGTAGCACGCCGCTAAACTTGAGGCATGCTCGAGCTCGGCATCAAGATCACGCTCGCCTACGGTCTCGGGGCCGTCATGGGAGGGTTCCTCGTCGGCTACTTCCGCGGCGGCGTCGATTTGCGCACCGTCGGCAGCGGCAACGTCGGCGGCACGAATGCGCTGCGCACGCAGGGCAAGGCGTTCGCTTTCTGGGTCCTGCTCATCGACGTCGGCAAGGGCATCGCCGCGGCCGCATTGATCCCGCGCTTGGCGATCCCGGGCATCGGCTTCGACGCGGAGGTCGACCGCGATTTGCTCGCATACGCCGTCGGCTACGCGGCGATCGTGGGGCATGTCTTCCCGGTCTGGTTCGAGTTCCGCGGGGGAAAGGGCGGCGCGACTGCGGCCGGTTTGCTGTTTTATTTCGCGCCGTGGCTCGCCGCTCCCGTGATCGCCGTGTGGCTCGCCGTGATCTTCTTCACGGGTTATGTAGGCATCGCCACCGTGAGCGCAGCCGTGCTCGCGGCCGCCTATCTCGGCGTTACGGAGCTCAATGAGCGGCACGCCTTCGTCATTTTCGCGACTCTCGTCGCTTTGCTCATCGTCTATACGCACCGCAGCAACCTGCGCCGCACGCTCGACGGAACCGAATCACGCTTCGGACGCTACTTCGGGCTCAAGAATCGCGCATGAGCCCCGAAGGTCTATTGCAGCGCCTCGCCGACGGCAAGTCTCATTCCGGCGTCGATCTTGCGCGCGACTTCGGCGTCACGCGCGCCGCAGTGTGGAAACAGATCGCGAAGCTCGAGGCGTGGGGCATCGAGGTGCACGCGCACCCGGGGCAAGGCTATCGGCTCGATCGCGCCGTCGATCTGCTCGATGCAGCGGCGCTCTCGGCCGCGGCCGATACGCACTTGCGAGCCCGCGTGCGGCGCATCGAGCTCTTTATCGAGTTGCCGTCGACGAATCGTCATCTGCTCGAATGCGAACGGCCCGAGCCTGGGCGGCTCGACGTCTGCCTCGCCGAGTATCAGACAGCGGGCCGCGGCCGGCGCGGGCGCGTCTGGCGCGTGCCGCTCGGCGCGGGGTTGTGCTTGTCGGCGGGCTGGCAGTTCGAGGAGACACCGCCCGCGCTTCCCGCGCTGACGCTCGCGGTCGGCGTCGTCGCGCGGCGCGTCGTGGCCGCGATCACGGGCGTCGAGCTCGCGCTCAAGTGGCCGAACGACTTGGTACACGGCGATCAAAAGCTCGGCGGCATTCTCGTCGAGCTCAGCGCCGAGGCCCAAGGCGGTTGCCACGTCGTTGCCGGAGTCGGCATCAACGTCGCCGTGCCGGAACCCGTGCTCGCGACGCTCAGCGATTGGGAGCGCGGCGCGACCGACCTCGCTCGCGCAACGGGCGGCCGTCCGCCTTCGCGCACGGAGCTCGCGCTCGCGCTCGTTGCGGCCTTCGCGGATTTGTTTGCGAGCTATGCGGCGACGGGTTTCGGCGCTTATCGCGACGAATGGCGCCGCGCCGATTATCTCAACGGCCGCCCCGTCCGCCTCGACGATGCGTCGGGCTCCGCATTCGGCGTAGCGGCCGGCATCGAGCCGGATGGCGCGTTGCTCGTCGATATGGCCGCCGGGGAGCGCCGGCGCGTGATCTCGGGCGACGTCAGCGTGCGCACACCGCCGTGATCGCGCTCATCGACATCGGCAATACGCGTTTCAAGTGGGCGTTGGCGGACAACTTGGGCGCCGTCGGCAGCGTGGCGCACGTGACGGGTCTCGACGCGGCGATCACGGCACTCGTCGAGGCTTTGCCGCGCGGGTTGCGGCGCGTGCTCGCGGCGAACGTGGCGGGCGGCGCCGTCGGCGCGCGGCTTGCGGCCGCGTTGCGCGAGCGGCGTGCAATCGAGACCGAGTTCGTGACTCCCGAAACGGAGCGCTACGGCATCCGCTCTGCGTATGCGGAGCCTGAGCGCCTCGGCGTCGACCGGTGGCTCGCCATGATCGCCGCGCATCGATCGACGGCGGGACTCACGTGCGTTATCCAGGCCGGCACGGCCGTGACTTTCGATGCCGTCGACGCAGGGGGGCGGCATCTCGGCGGGCTCATTTTTCCGGGCGCGCGACTCATGGCGGATGCGCTCGAGCGCAATACGGGGAGAATCGGCCCGACCCCCGCTCCCGCGGGTCACGTGACGGGCCTGAATTTGCTTGGCACGTCGACGGACGAAGGTGTCGGCAAGGGCTCGATGCTCGCGATCGCCGCGGCGCTCGATCGGGCCGTGGCCGTCGTTACCACGGCGACAAACGAGACGCCCACCGTGATTCTCACGGGCGGTGACGCCGATGAGCTTGCACCGTGGCTGGAATCGGAGGTTCGATTCAGTGCAGACTTGGTCTTGGCGGGGCTCGCCTACATAGCCCGACACGACGAGTAGCACCGATGCGCAATCTGTTTCTCGTGCTCGTGTTGACCAATTTGGGCTACGCCGCCTGGCACAACTGGTTCGCGGAGGACCAGCGCGAGGCCCGCTACGCCGGGCGCGAAATTCCGAACATTCTGTTGCCGAGCGAGCTTGCGGTGTCACCGCAGGAGCTCAAGCCCGCGCCGCAGATTCCCGACGAGTTGCTCGACGCCGAGGTCGAGGCCGAGGTGCCTGCGGATCTCAACCTCGCGGCAACATCCGAGCTCCCTGCGGAAACGCCGCCTGCCGACGAGCCGGCCCCTGAGCAGCCCGATGTGCCCGCGGCCGGCGACGCGCCCAGCGCTCGAGCGGCTGTCGCGCAAACTTGCGTGAGCGTCGGACCTTTCCGCGAGCTTTCGCAAGCCGCCACGGCGGCCGCGAACCTGCGCGCCGATGGGCTCGATCCCGTGCAGCGCGCTGTGGAAGGCGATATTTGGGTCGGCTACTGGGTGTATCTCGCGGCCATCCCGACGCTCGACGAGGCCGAAGCGATCCTCGCGAAGCTTCAAGACAGCGGCATCGCCGATTCGTACGTCATCCCGAACTCGGACACGGGCAACTTGATCTCGCTCGGCGTCTTTTCGGAGATCGCGCGTGCCGGCAGCCGGTTGAGCGAAGTGCGCGAGCTCGGCTACGAGGCCACGATCTCCGATCGCACGCGCCGCGCCACGGTCTACTGGGTGGAAGTGCTGCTCGACGAAGGTCGAGCGCTCGACTTCGAGTCGTTGCAACCCCCGGGGCGCATCATGCGTCTCGAGCAGCGTCCATGCGATCAGACCGTCGACTAGCTCCCGCGGACCACGTTCGGGAACTTTCGTGGACTCGGATAGTCGGCTTATCGGTGCCGAGGCGAATCAACGACAATTCGGCGCGCGTCACACCCAAGGAGCGAACAAGATGAGAATACACAAGCAACCCCCGTGGATCGCGGGCCTATTCATGCTGGGCGGCGTGCTCTGCGGCGTCGCCGACGCGCAGGACGATCAAATCGCGCGGCTCAGCGCCGCGCTCGCGGCGCCGGAACGATCCGCCGAGAACAAAGAACGCGATGCGGCGCGGAAGCCCGTCGAAGTCATCGAGTTTCTCGGCATCGAGGACGGCATGACGGCGCTCGATATCTTCGCCGTCGGAGGTTGGTATACGGAAGTGCTTTCGGCCGCCGTCGGACCGACGGGCAAGGTGTATTCGCAGAACCCGCCGTTCTTCCTGAGCCGCCCCGGTTTCGTCGAAGCGGAAACGGAGCGCAACGAGCGTCTCGGCAACGTCGAGCCGATTCACGGGGAAGTGGCCGACGCCGGCATCGACGGCCAAGTCGATGTCGCGATCACGAATCAGAATCTGCACGACATGTACAACCGTGGCGGCGAAGCGGCAGCGATGCCCATGATTCAAGGCGTGTACGACGCGTTGAAGCCGGGCGGCGTATTCGGAGTCATGGATCACGTCGGCATCGCGGGTCAACCGAACGCCGACTTGCACCGGATGGAAGTAGCCGCGGCGCGCGATCTGCTCGTCAAGGCAGGTTTCACGATCGAGGCGGAGTCGGACCTGCTCGCGAATCCCGCCGACGATCACACACGTGGCCCCGGTGACGACTCGTTGGGCGGCAACTCGGACCGCTTCCTCATCAAGGCGCGCAAGCCGAACTGAGCGCGCGGCTTAAAGCGCCGCATCGCCGGCCGGGATCGACGTTACCGGCGCAAGCCATGCGGGTGATCGAGAGCGACGCCGTATACACGGGCACGTCGGAGAGTCCGCGGGAGCACCTGCGTCGCGCGGCGTCACCCCCGATCAAATTCGAGATGTCTGGCGCGCCCGCAGGCGCTGTCGACTGCGCTCGACGACGAGTCCTCGAAACACATCGAGCGAAACCATTACAGGTAGAGCGAGCGATCCAATGAACAGGACCTTCGCTGTCACCGCTCCGCGAAGTCCAACGAGTTGTTGCCCCAGGGCTGGCCTTCGGTATCCACATAGGGCCAGTCTCGCGCACGAAACTGACGCGGCGATGGCGGAATTGTGACAAATCGTGGCGCGCGGCAGGCCGCTATAATGGCCGAGAGCCGGCATAGCTCAGTTGGTAGAGCAGGGGTTTTGTAAACCTCAGGTCGGGAGTTCGAGTCTCTCTGCCGGCACCATCTTGCGGCTCGCGCCTGCCAACCCTTTTGACAGCATTCGATATATCTCGAATAATCGATGCATGGAGAAAGCGATGGCCGTGAGCGCGCTAGCCGCGATCGCGCATGAGACGCGCCTCGATGCATTCCGGCTGCTCATGCAGGCGGGACCGGAGGGCGTGCCGGCCGGCGAGATTGCGGAACACCTCGGCGTGCTCCAGAACACGATGTCGACACATCTCGCGATTCTCGCGAACGCCGGGCTGATCCGGCGGATGCGCGCCGGGCGGCTCATCCGTTACGCGGCCGACTACGACGCGATGCGGGCGCTGCTCGAGTATCTGCTCCACGACTGCTGCCAAGGCAATCGCGCGATCTGCGGACCGCTCGCCGACGCGATCGCGTGTTAGGCAGCGCAGCGATGCCCAAAGACATCTACAACGTCCTGTTCCTCTGCACCGGAAACTCGGCGCGCAGCATCATGGCCGAGTGCCTGCTGAACCGGCTCGGCAAAGGGCGATTCAATGCCTACAGCGCGGGCAGCGCGCCGAAAGGCTCGGTGCATCCTCTTGCGCTCGTGCTGCTCGAAAGACAAAACTTCAAGACGGTGAACCTGCGCTCCAAAAGCTGGGACGAATTCGCGCGGCCGGACGCGCCGCGGCTCGATTTCGTGTTCACCGTATGCGACAACGCCGCGAAAGAAACCTGCCCCGTGTGGCCGGGCCAACCGATGACAGCGCATTGGGGAATCCCGGATCCGGCGGCCGTCGAAGGCAGGGCTAGCGAAAGACAGCTCGCATTTGCCGATGCGCTTCGTATGCTCAACAATCGTATCAGCATCTTTGTGAGTTTGCCGCTTGCCTCGCTCGACAAGCTCAGTCTGCAGAAACGTCTCGACGCGATCGGCGCGACCCCCGATCGGCAACGCGTGCGCTTGGTCGAAACCTGATTCATGATGCGCGCCGCCACGTCGCGCGACGTCGAAGCGATCGCGGCGATCTACAACTTCTATGTTGCGAATACCACGGTCACGTTCGAGGAGACGGAGCTTCCGGCCGCCGAAATCGCGGCACGCATCGAGGCCGTCAACAACGCGGGTTACCCCTGGCTTGTTTTCGAGCGCGACGGCGCGGTGTTGGGCTATGCCTATGCGGGGCGCTTCGCGACGCGCAGCGCCTATCGCTTGACCGCGGAGGGGACGGTCTACGTCGCGCCCGATGCGCGCGGTGCCGGCATCGGCACTGAGCTCTACAAGGAGCTCATCGAACGCTTGCGCGCGCAGGGGGCGCACTGCGTGCTCGGCATCATCGCGCTGCCGAACGAGCCGAGCGTGCGCCTGCACGAGAAGCTCGGCTTCGTGAAGGTCGCCGACCTCAAAGAGATCGGGCGAAAGTTCGAGCGCTGGGTCGACGTGGGCTACTGGCAGCTCTTCCTGTAGGAGCGAGCTTCGCTCGCGATCCTGTCGTGATGTCGCGGAGAAGAATCGTGAGCGAAGCTCGCTCCTACCTCTTGATCTCGCCGAGCCAGTCGCGGGTGCTCTGCGGGCGATTCGTGTCGAGCCATTCGAATACGAGGCTGTGCCACAGGACGCGGCGCACGTAGGCGCGCGTCTCGTTGTACGGAATATTCTCGATCCAGATGTCGCTGTCGATGGCTTCATCCGGTAACCATCGTTCGGCGGTATTCTCGCCCGCGTTGTAAGCCGCGAGCGCCACGGGCAACTGTTCGTCGAATTGCTCGAGCAGCTCGGCCAGGCGGGCGGCTCCGAGCGGAATGCTGATCGCGGGATCGAAGAGCGCCACGCGGCTCGGCACGGGCAACTGCCAACGGCGCGCCGTGCGGCGCGCGGTATCGGGGTCGAGCTGCGCGATACCAAGCGCGCCAGCCGGCGACGCGACGTCGGGGCGAAACAGACTCTCCTGGCGGAGCAGCGCGTACAGCAACGGAGACTCGATGCTCGTGAGCTCGACGGCGGCCGTCATTTCGCTGCCGTAGGGACGCGGATAGAGAAGCTCGTAGTCGTTGAATACGCCGTGGCTCGTCGCCGTGGCCACGGCGACGTCGTGCATCTCGAAGCTTGCGGCCAAATGGATCGCTTGGAGCTTAAGCTCATCGCCGAGCGTCTCGTAGCCGTGATGCCATTCGAGCGTCGCGAGATCGCGTAGGCCCGCGAGCTGCAACTCGCGCGCACGCACGAACGCGTCGCCGGTCGCAATTGCGTCGACGAGGGCGAGAGCCACGGGCAGCGGCTCCGTGCGCGGCTCGACGCGGTCGCCGAGACGCGCGGCCGCCATGGCCGAGTAGTAGTTGTCATCGCCGAGCACGGACGTGTACAAGGCACGCGCCGTATCGCGATCGCCGAGCTCGAAAGCCGCGCGCGCGGCCCAGTAGCGCCACGCGGACGAGGCTTGTAGCTCGGGCGGCATCCAGGCGATCGCTTCTGCCGCGGTCGTCCACGCGCCGGCCCACAGCGCCGCGCGCGCGAGCCACTCGAGCGCCGGGCCGTCGAGCCGGTCGCGCGGAACGCGCGCAAAATACTCGAGCGCTTGAGGCCGGCGGTCCCAGGCAAGGCCCAGAGCGAGAGCGAGCGAGAGGTCGCTCGCGCGCTCGGCGGCCGCGCGCGTCGCCAGAGGCGCGAAACGCATGAGCGCCGCATCGGGATCGTTGCGTGCGAGCCGCGACCAGGCGTCGAGCACGGCCTCGTCACTTACGGCACGCGCGGGATCGGCAAGCAGCGCATCGAGCATGCGTGCGGGTTGCTCGATGAAATCGGCGCGCTTGAGCAAGGCATCGCCCGCCTGAGACGGCAGGCGCCTCGCAATGACGCGCGCGAACGCGGTCTGTCCGTGATCGAGCAAGAGCGCCGCGCGCTCGGCGACGAGTGCATCGGTGAGCACGCCTTCCGCGCGCAACCACTGAAACGCTGGCTCACATTCACGGGGCAACTGGTACGGCGTGCGCCAGCGCGCGGCGATCGCGGGCGCGAGATCGTCAACCTCGCCGAGCGCGATGCGGGCGTTGAAGTATTCGCATTCGAACGCCGCGGTCGCGATCGCGGTGTCGTAGCGATCGAGGTACGCTCGCCATTGCGCGCGCCGCGCGAGGCTCGAAAGCCACGCCCGTCGCAATGCGCGCCCGACGGGTTCCGCGCCGTGCGCGCTCACGAAATCCGCGGCTGCCTCGTCGACGGCGCCCCAAGCGCGGGCAGCGAGCTTGAGCTCGCGCTCGATGCGTGCTGCGAGCACGTACGGATACAGCACGTAACCTTCGAGGGCCGCGTCATCGGCCGTGTCGGTGCCGAGCGCCGCGGCCTCGTACGCTGCCACGAAACGGGCGCGCACGGCGGCCTGCGGGTTCGCGGCGTCGTCGGGTTGAGCCGCGAGCGGCGTCGCGAGAAGAGCGCAGACGAGCACCAGTGATACGCGTGACATCAGCGGCAGGCGTCGCGATAATCGGCGCGCAATCCCGGCAGGCGAGGTCACGGCTATGACTTGGTGGGGCTGGATCATCATCGGTGTGTTGCTGCTCGGCGCGGAGCTGGTCGCCATCGACCTGCAGTTCTATCTCGTCTTCATCGGCGCAGCCGCGATTATCGTCGGCGTCGTCGAGCTTGTCGCCCCCGGCCTGCCGTCGTGGGTGCCGTGGATACTTTTCGCGGTGCTCGCGCTGACGTCGATGTTCACGATCAGGCGGCAGCTCTACGAGATGTTGCGCGGGCAGGCGGTCGGGATCGGCGACACGGCCGCGGGAGCGCGCATCACCGTGCGCGAGCACGTGGCGCCGGGCGGCAGTTGCCGCGCCGAGTACCGCGGCTCGCTGTGGACGGCGATCAACGTCGGCAACGAGGCGATTCCCGCCGGGGGCACGGCCGAGATCGATGCCGTCGACGGGCTCAACCTGCGCGTCAAGTTGCTCAAGTAGTCGGGGGAGGAATCATGGAGCTCGGCGTATTCTTGGTCGTGTTCGTGATCGCGGTTCTCGCGATCACCGTCATTGCGAAGACCGCGGTGGTCGTTCCGCAGCAGAGCGCGTTTATCATCGAAATGCTCGGCAAGTACAACCGCACTCTCAGGGCGGGATTTCATATCCTGATCCCGTTCATGGAGCGCATCGCGTACAAGCACAGTCTCAAGGAGCAGGCCACGGACATTCCGGAGCAAATCTGCATCACTAGGGACAACGTCCAAGTCGGTATCGACGGCATTCTCTACATGCAGGTGCTCGAGCCGTCCCGCGCGTCCTACGGCATTACGAATTACCAATTCGCGATCGCGCAGCTCGCGCAGACGACGTTGCGCAGCGAAATCGGCAAGATCGAGCTCGACCGCACGTTCGAGGAGCGCGCGACGATCAACGCGAACGTCGTCAGCGAGCTCGACAAGGCGAGCGAGCCCTGGGGCGTCAAGGTGCTGCGCTACGAGATCAAGAACATCAATCCGCCGCACGACGTGCTCACCGCGATGGAGAAGCAGATGCGCGCCGAGCGCGAGAAGCGCGCCGTCATCCTGACCTCCGAAGGCGTGCGCGACGCGCAGATCAACCAAGCGGAAGGCGAGAAGCAGCGCGTGATCAAGGAATCCGAAGCCGTCAAGCAACAGCAGATCAACGAGGCCGAAGGCGAGGCACAAGCGATTCTTGCGGTCGCGACGGCGACGGCCGAAGGACTGCGCCAAGTGGCGTCGGCGTTGAGCGAGCGTGGCGGCATGGAAGCCATGCAGCTGCGCGTTGCCGAGGATTACCTGACGCAGTTCGGCAATTTGGCCAAGGCCTCGAACACGCTCGTCGTACCGGCAAGCCTCTCCGACGTGGCCGGCATGATCGCGATGGCGACCAAGGTGTTCGAGCAGAGCCGACGTGCCGCAACGCCATAGTTGTCGATTTCGAGCAGGGGGAACGGACATGCCGCTCAATGAGAACCACGTTCGCCGTGCGAACAACCGCTGGCTTCCGGCGCTCTTGCTTGTCGGGGCACCGCTCGCAGTGG
>DATCIQ010000320.1:0-22495 GCA_036507635.1 Gammaproteobacteria bacterium | reverse complement strand
GGAAGCCGGGGATATAAGGACGTGAACCGACTAGGGCTCGAGCTGCTGCGTCCGGGGGGTGTCCTTGCGACATTCTCTTGCTCGGGCCACGTCGATGCCGCGCTGTTTCAGAAGATAGTCGCCGGAGCCGCCGTGGACGCCGGCCGCGACGCGCAGATCGTCGAACGGTTGTCGCAGCCGCCGGACCACCCTGTCGCGCTCCACTTCCCGGAAGGCGAGTACCTCAAGGGCCTCATCGTGCGCGTCCTTTCGTAGGAGCGGCGTCTCGCCGCGATTCCTCCTTGTAGGAGCGAGCTTCGCTCGCGATCTTGGCTCGGGATTCGAACAAGAATCGCGAGCGAAGCTCGCTCCTACATGGAAATAGGGCTGTCGCAAAACATACAGTGTTGTATGCTATGGCCATGCCGGGCAGACGCAGCAACGTTTCCGAGGCTGTCGGTGGCAGCCCGCGAGTGGCTCGCCGCCGCGAGCGCATGCGCACGGCATTGCTCGCGGCCGCGAGCCGGCAATTTGCGAACCGGGGAGTAGCCGCCGTCAGCGTCGAGCAACTCATCGCGGAAGCCGATGTTTCTAGAGCTACGTTTTACAGATTTTTCTCTAATAAATACAGGTTATTAGAGGAATTACTTAATCCTATTTTTGAGATATCGGTCGAGCTCATGCGCGCGCAGGCGACGCGCTCGCCCGTGGCCGCCATCGGAGGTCTCATCGACGTCTACTGGCAGCTTTGGTCGCGGCACCGCGATGGAATGTTGCTGATCCCATTGCTTGACGCGGAGACGTTCCAGCACTTCGCGAAGCAACACGCGGCGCTCAACGAGGCGATGCTGCAAATCCTCGTGCGCGCCGAGAACGCGGACCTGTTAAGAAACGGCAGCGCCCAATATTCGCTCAAGGTCATAGGGCGCACGGCGATTCCGTTGCTGCGCGTCTATGACGGCCATGCCGCGGCCGAAGCGCTGTTTCGCGATGCGCTCAAGGGCTTGTTGATCCGAAGGCACTAGTGACCGTCCCTGCCAACCGCCGTACGCTCGCCGTGCTATTCGCCGGCGTCATGGTCGGAGCGCTCGATATTGCCGTCGTCGGTCCGGCCCTGCCATCGATTCAGCAAGCGTTCGGCGTCGACACGCGCTCCCTGGCATGGGTGTTCAACCTCTACATCCTCTGCAGTCTCGTCGCGGCGCCGCTTGTCGCGAAGCTCTCCGACCGGCACGGCCGGCGCTCCGTCTACGCGCTGTCCCTCGTCGTATTCGGCTTGGGATCGCTGCTCGTCGCCTCGGCACCGAGCTTTGGGTGGCTGTTGCTCGGCCGTGCCGTCCAAGCGGTGGGCGCGGGCGGCCTCATGCCGGTTGCCGCGGCGGTCGTCGCGGATACCTACGCGCCGGAGAGGCGGGGAAGCGCGCTCGGCCTGATCGGCGCCGTGTTTGGCGTGGCCTTCGTGATCGGCCCCATTCTCGGCGGCATGCTGCTCGAGTACGGCTGGCAGTGGTTGTTTCTGCTCAACCTGCCTCTGATCGCCGTGCTGGTTCCAGCGAGCCTCAAGCTGTTGCCTCGTTCTCAGGCTACGAGCCTCGCGCCGTTCGACTGGCAGGGTGCGGCATGCCTCGCGGTGTTGCTCGTGGCATCGGTGTCCTGGCTCGCACAGATCGACGCCGCCGAGCTGCCGGCAAGTCTTGCCCGCGGTCGCAGCTTGCCGTTATTGGTGATAGCGGCAACCGCCGCTGTGGCGTTCTGGCAGATCGAGAAGCGCGCCGCCGATCCCGTGTTCCATGCGAGCTTGCTGCGCTCCCGGCAGCTTCGCCTCGTCGGCTTCGTGGCGGTCTCGACCGGGCTCGTCGAAGCAGGCATGGTGTTCTTGCCGTCGTTATCCGTGCAGGCCTTCGGCGTAACCCCGAGCGCCGCAAGCTTCATGCTGCTGCCGCTCGTGGCCGCGCTGATAGTCGGATCGCTCGTCGCCGGGCTCTTGCTCGACCGGATCGGCGCGAAGCCCGTCATCCAAGGCGGTCTAGTGCTCACGGCGCTCGGCCTGCTGCTGCTCGCGCGTCGACCGCTCGGGATTTGGAGCTTCTATGCGGCCGGCTCGTGTGTGGGGCTCGGTCTGGCTGCGTTGCTTGGCGCGCCGCTGCGTTTTCTCGCTTTGCAGGAGGCAGGCGAGGGCCGGCGCGGCGCCGGTCAGGGACTGCTGACGCTCCACTTGAGCGTCGGGCGCATGGCGGGCGCCGCCGTCATTGGCGGCTTCGTGGCGACGGGCGCGTCGGCGCTCGCGGGGTATCGGCATGCGCTGCTGTTTCTCGCCGTCGTTACGACGGCAGCGGCTGTCGCAAGCACGGCCCTGCGCTCCCGTGCGAAGGCACCGGCGAGCGCGCATGAGCGTGGGACTTGAGATCGTGAAATAATCCGCGCGGGAAACGACCATGACCGATAAGTGGATTGCGCCTTCGATTTTGTCCGCCGATTTCGCACGCCTCGGAGAAGAGGTCGAAGCGGTCATCGCCGCGGGCGCCGATCTCATCCATTTCGACGTCATGGACAACCATTACGTCCCTAATCTCACGATCGGACCGCTTGTTTGCGCGGCGCTGAGCCGCCACCTTCGCAACGCAGGCATCGATGTCCCGCTCGACGTACATCTCATGGTACGGCCTGTCGACCGCATCATTCCCGATTTTGCGGAGGCGGGCGCGCATTTCATCAGCATTCATCCGGAAGCCACCGAGCATCTCGATCGAAGCCTGCAGTTGATACGCAGCGTCGGCTGCCGGGCCGGTCTCGTATTCAATCCAGCCACGTCGCTCCATTGGCTCGATCACGTGATCGACAAAGTCGATCTGGTTCTGCTCATGTCCGTCAATCCGGGCTTCGGTGGCCAGTCGTTCATCGAGTCGACGCTCGACAAGATCGCGGCTGTGCGCCGCGTCATCGATGCATCCGGCAGAGACATACGCCTCGAGGTCGACGGCGGCGTGAAAGCGGACAACATCGGTCGCATAGCGAAAGCCGGCGCCGACACGTTCGTTGCAGGTTCCGCGATCTTCGGCAGCTCCAACTACCGTGCAACCATCGATGCGCTGCGCCGGGAGATCGACATCGCGTGACGTCGGCGCGATTCTTCCGTGGCGCGCCGTTCTGGTATGCTCGCGGCCGCTGAAGGGCAGGGAGAGTGGCCTCGATGGCGTGGGTTGTCCATAAATTCGGCGGCACGAGCGTCGCCGACGCTGACTGTTTCCGCCGCGTCGCGCAACTCGTCGCCGCGCGTGCCGGCGACAACCTCGCAGTCGTCGTTTCGGCCATGCGCGGCGTCACGGATCAGTTGCTCGGCCTCGTCGAGCGGGCGGCGCAGGGCGTCGCTTTGGGTGCCGAAATCGAAGAGCTGCGGACACTTTACCTCGGTACCGTAACGCAGCTCCTGCCTGCTCCGAGTGCCGCCGTGCTGCGTGAGCAATTCGAAAAGGATGTCGAAAGCATCGAAAGCGTGCTCAAGGCGCTGTCGCTCGTGCGCTCGGCGTCACATCGCAGCCGCGATCTCGTCTCGGGTTTCGGCGAAATCTGGTCGGCGCGGCTCCTGACTGCCTTGCTGCAATCCATGGCCAGCGTTCGCGTGCCGGTGCAATTCGTCAATGCACGCGACATCTTGATCATCGATTCCGGCGAAATGGGACCGATCGTCGTCTGGGACGAATCGCGCCGGCGCTGCCGGCAGATCATCGGTGAAAAGTTCTCCGGTATCGCCGTCATCACCGGATTCATAGCCTCGAGCCGCGAGGGGCTGCCGTCGACTTTGGGACGCAACGGCAGCGATTACTCGGCATCGATATTCGGGGCGTTGCTCGACGCGGCAGCGGTCGAGATCTGGACCGATGTCGACGGCGTCATGAGCGGCGATCCGCGCCGCGTGCCCGAAGCGAAAGTCATCGGCACGATGTCGTACAACGAGGCCATGGAGCTTGCGTACTTCGGCGCCAAGGTGATCCACCCGCAAACGATGGCCCCCGCCGTGGCGCAGAACATCCCGCTGCGCATTCGCAACACCTTCAATCCCGATCATCCCGGTACGACGATCACGGCCGCGGCGCCGGCTCGCGAAACCATCGTCAAGGGTGTGAGCGCAATCGACGGCGTTGCGGTGATCAATCTCGAAGGCGCGGGCATGATCGGCGTCCCGGGGACGGCCGATCGCCTGTTCGGTGCCCTTCGCGAGGCTGCCGTATCCGTGATGCTCATTTCGCAAGGCAGCTCGGAGCACTCGATCTGCTTCGCCGTGCGCGAAGACGCGGCCGATATCGCACGACGTGTCGTCGAGCGGGCCTTCGCCGTCGAGCTCGAGCAAGGTCAAGTGCAACGCGTGGAGGTCACACATGACTGCGCTATCCTCGCCGTGGTCGGCGACGGAATGGCGGGACTGCCCGGCAGCGCGGGCCGTTTCTTCCGCACGCTCGGCAACGCCGGCATCAATGTGCGTGCGATCGCCCAAGGCGCGTCGGAGCGCAATATCTCTGCGGTCATTGCCGGCAAAGACATGACGCGCGGGCTGCGCGCCGTGCACAGCAGCTTCTACTTGTCCGCCAAAACCGTATCGATCGGCATTATCGGACCGGGGTCGGTGGGAAGCGTGCTTATCGAGCAGATCGCCGCCGCGAGCGAACGGCTGCGCAGTCAATTCAACCTCGATTTGCGCGTGCGGGGCATAGCGAGCTCCCGCAAGATGTGCCTGGGGCCGTCGCGCATCGATCTCGCCGGCTGGCGCAGAGAGCTCGAGCGCGGCGAGCCGGCCGATATCGAACGTTTCGTCGAACACGTGCAGACCGATTACCTGCCGCATACCGTGCTGATCGACTGCACCGCGAGTCAGGACGTTGCGAACCGCTACGCCGGGTGGCTCGAGCGTGGTATTCACGTGATTACGCCCAACAAGCGCGCACACAGCGGACCGGCCGCGTATTATCACGAGCTCAAGCGCATCGCTCGCAGCGGCAACACTCATTTTCTATACGAGGCGACGGTCGGCGCCGGCTTGCCGGTCATCAATACACTCAAAGATCTCGTCGTGACAGGCGACGACATCGAACGCATCAGCGGGATCTTTTCCGGTACTTTGGCGTATCTCTTCAACGTGTTCGACGGCACGCAGCCGTTCTCGGAGATCGTCCGCGAGGCGCGTGCACGCGGCTACACGGAGCCGGATCCGCGCGACGATTTGTCGGGCATGGACGTCGCCCGCAAAGCCGTGATTCTCGCGCGCGAGGCAGGGCTCGATCTCGAGCTCGACCAACTCGACGTCGAGAGCCTCGTGCCGGAGAAGCTCGCCAAAGCGTCGGTCGACGAGTTTCTCGAGCGCCTGGCGGATTTCGATGCGCCCATGGCCGAGCGTGTCGCGCGTGCGCGGGCAGAGCACAAAGTGCTGCGCTACGTCGCCGACGTCGACGTTCGTGGACGCTCGGCGCGCGTGCGCCTCGATACGTTCGGCGCCGATCATCCGTTCGCCAACATCAGCCTTACGGACAACATCGTGCAATTCGTCACGCGGCGTTACAGCGCCAATCCGCTCATCGTTCGCGGCCCGGGCGCCGGCCCCGACGTGACGGCGGCGGGCATCTTCGCGGACCTCTTGCGCTTGTGTAGCATGCTAAGCGGCAACGAAAACTAGGGCGGCTGCGCTCATGCGTTACTTGAGCACGCGCGGTAGGCAGGAGACCGACCTGCTCGGCACTATCCTCCAGGGGCTGGCTACCGACGGCGGTTTGTTCGTGCCCGACGAGATGCCGCATTTCGAGCCGACGGAAATCCGCGGTGAGACGCTCGCCGAGATCGCAGGCGATTTGCTGGCGCCGTTCTTTGTGGGCTCGCCGCTTGCCGCCGTCCTCGCCGAGATCTGCCGCGACGCGCTCGACTTTCCGGTTCCACTTGTGACTCTGCGCGATGAACCGGACCCACTCGCCGTGCTCGAGCTGTTTCATGGTCCGACAGCGGCCTTCAAGGATGTCGGCGCGCGGTTTCTCGCTGCGGCGATGGAACGCGCCCTCCCGCTCGCGCGTGGGGATACTCGGCCGCTCACAATCCTCGTGGCGACTTCGGGCGATACGGGCGGCGCGGTGGCAGCCGCGTTTCACCGTCGTCGCGGCATGCGCGTGGCCGTGCTCTATCCGCGCGGCCAAGTCTCGCCGCGGCAGCAACACCAGCTCAATTGTTGGGACGACAACGTGCGTTCCTACGAAGTCGAAGGCACGTTCGACGATTGCCAAGCGTTGCTCAAAGGCGCGCTCGCCGACCCGGCATTGAGCCGGCGGCAGCGCTTGAGCGCCGCAAACAGCATCAACATCGGCCGGTTACTCCCGCAAGTCGCCTATCATGCGGCTGCGGGCTTATGGTATTGGCGTGAGCATGCTACGCCGATCAGCGCGATCGTCCCCACGGGCAACCTCGGCAACGGGCTCGCGTGCATTTGGGCAAGGGCCATGGGCATGCCGATCCGCGACGTCGTGTTTGCCGTGAATGCAAACCGTACCGTGCCCGAATTTCTCGCGACCGGTGAATGGCAACCGCGCGGCAGCGTGCGAACGCTCGCTTCGGCGATGGACGTCGGCGCTCCCGGCAATATGGAACGGCTGCGGCACCTGTTCCCCGAGTTCGCCGAGCTGCGTGCCGCGGTCGAGGCTTATCCCGTTGACGACGCCGCGATTCGCGCCCAGATTGTCAAGGACGACGCGCGCTTCGGGCGCGTATGGTGCCCGCACACGGCGACCGGATTCTGGGTGTACGACCATCTTCCCGAAAATCGGCGAGCAGGCCGGCCGTGGTATGTGTGCGCGACGGCGCACCCGGCCAAGTTCGATACGATCGTCGAAGGTATCGTCGGCCGTCACGTGCCGGTGCCGCCATCGCTCGCAGCGTTGCTGGCACGGCCGGCGCAGAGCAGATCGCTTGCCCCGCGGATCGAAGCGCTTGCAGACGCACTAGCTCAATGGGATAAAGAACTCTAAATCTATTGTATATTATATAGTTATATAAAATACCTCGCGTGACAACTGAATATTGGATTCTACTGACCGCTGCGGTCGCCGTCGCGGCGCTGCTGGCGGCGCTCATCGTACTGCGCTGGCGGCGTCGCCGTTCCGAGATGCTCGGCACGCTGCGCGCGGTCGCCGTCGAGCGGCTCGAGAATGTGCTCGTACCGAACGGCATGGGCGGGCATATCCAGATCGAGCACCTCGTGCTCACGGCATACGGCATTCTCGTCGTCGACGTCAAGCCGTTCGAGGGCATCGTATTCGCGAGCGACCGCATGAACGACTGGACCGTCATGGGCAGGCAAGGGCGCTTCGGCTTTCCGAACCCGCAGAGCACGCTCTACGACCGTGTCGCCGCCGTCAAGCAACTGATCCGCGACGTGCAGGTTACGGGTTACGTGTTGTTCCCGGACGTCGCCGATTTCAGCAAGGGGCGTCCGAAGGACGTCATCCAGCCGCGCGAGCTCGCCGAGCGGTACAAAAAGCCCGATCGAAGCGCGACCGAGAAGGTGGGGCTCGCGTTTGCGCAGCATTGGGAGACCATTTGCAAGGCAGCCGAGCCGGCTCCTTTAGCGGCACCGAAGCGCCGCTAAAGGAGCAGCCGGTGCTGTCCTTGCGCATGCAGGCCGAAGAGCCACTCGGCGTTCTCCGTCGTCGCGCGCGCAACGTCCTCTACGGGCTTGTTCATGAACGTTGCGACGCGCTCCGCGATGTGTACTAGGAACCGCGGCTCGTTGCGGCGGCCTTTCGGCATGGGGCGTAAATCGCGTGGTAAGAGATAAGGTGCATCGGTCTCGATGAGCAGGCGGTCGAGAGGCAGCGTGTCGAGTGCGTCGCGCAACTCGCGACCGCGGCGTTCGTCGCAGACCCACCCGGTGACGCCGACATAGAGCCCGAGATCGAGGCAGTCGCGCAGCTCTCGACGACCGCCCGTGAAGCAATGCGCGACGCCGTTCGCGCGGCTGTCGCGCAGCATTGCTACGAAATCCTCATGGGCATCGCGCTGATGCAAGAACAAGGGCCGGCCCGCTTGCGCGGCAAGCTCGAGCTGCGCCGCGAATGCTTCGCGCTGGCGATCGCGCGGCGAAAAATCGCGGTAATAATCGAGGCCGCACTCGCCGACGGCGACGACGGCCGGGCTCGCGAGGAGGTCACGCAGGGCCGCGATGCTGTGACCGTCGAGCTCGTCGGCATGGTGGGGATGAATGCCCACGGTCGCAAACAGGGTTTGCGGGTGCGCGTCGCAGAGCTCCACGGCTCGAGCGCTCGCCGTGATCGAGGTTCCGGTCACGACGAGACGGCGGACGCCTTGGGCCGCGGCGTGACGGATCACCTCGTCTCGATCGGTATCGAAGCTCGCGTGCGTTAAGTTAACCCCGATATCGATGAGATCCAGCATTGGCTCAGATTGTGACGACGGCCAGAGATCGGTGCAATCGGCGCCCGTAGAATCCGCAGCATGTCTAACCATCGCTTGCATTCCTTGGCGGCGCTGGCGGGCCTGCTCGGTGCGGCTGCGGCGAACGCCGATCTCGATAGGGCGCTCGAGGACTTGAGCGAGCGTGCCGCGTACGGGTTCTATGCGCAAGAACCCGACGTCATCGAGGGCGCGCGGGCGGGCCTCGAGCAACTCTCCGATTCGGACGCGCGCGTGAGCTACCATCGCGCGCTTGCGGCCCTGCGCGCGGCTCAGCTCGAAATCGAGCGCGGCAAACCGGCCGGAGCCCCGATTGCGGCCTGTGTGGAATCGGCCGAACGTGCCGCCGAGCAGGACTCTACATGGGCGGAGCCGTGGGTTATCGTGGCCGCTTGCTCGGCGCTCGGCGCGCGCAAGGAGGCCGTAAAGGCGCTCTTGCACGGCCGGCGCTGCGATCAGGCCCTCGGCCGCGTGCGGGCCTTGGATCCCGAGAATCCGCGCCTCGCGCTCGTCGCAGCGTGGCGTTTGCATGGCGGCACCGCGGAGCTCGATGCTGAAGCGGCAGCCGAGGTCATCGCGAGCCTCGAACGCGCCGTTCCCACGTTTCAAGCAAGGGCACGGTCGTACGCCGCGTCCGACTGGGGGGAAGCCGAAGCCCTGGTGCTGCTCGGCGAGTTGTATTTGCGCCGCGGTGACATCCGTTCCGCACGCGACGTCATCGAACGTGCATTACTCGTCGCGCCGGGCTACACGAGCGCGCTCGCGCTCGAGCGGACCCTCGGGCACCACGTCGTCGGGGCCCTGTAACCGCAGCTTCCTCTGTAGGAGCGAGCTTCGCTCGCGATCTTGAGAAGAATCGCGAGCGAAGCTCGCTCCTACAAGGATCTACACGAAGCGCCAGCGAAAGAGCACCGATCCCACGGCCAGGAACAGCACCGTCATGCCGAGCAGCAGGGTGAGTTGCGGCAGGATTTCCATGACGCCGGCTCCGTCGATCATGACTGCGCGTGCGGCCGTGAGCATGGGCGTCAAAGGAAGGACTCCGGCGAGACTCTGTAGCCACGACGGGCTGCCTTCGAGCGAGAAAAATACGCCCGAGAGCAACATCATTGGGAATGTCAGGAGGTTCAGCGCCCCGCCGGCCAGCTCTTCGCTGTCGATCCTCGCGGCAACGACGAGCGCGAGAGAAATCAGCGCCGTGGAACCGAGCAGCGCGACGAGGAACAATGCGAGGTAGGTGCCCGTCATCGAGATGTCGAGTAGGAGTTTGACGCCGGTGAAGACCACGATCTGCACACCGAGAATCAACAGCAATCTCGACAACGCCTGTGCAGTGATGAACTCGAATGCGCTGAGCGGCGTCGCGCGCAAGCGCTTGAGAAACCCGTTCTTGCGGTAGCGCACGACGACGTAGCCGACACCGAACAAGCAACCGAACATCATGTTCATGCCGAGAATGCCGGGAACGAGCCAGTCGACGTAGCGCACCGCTTCGCCGGTCACGACCTGGCGCTCGGCGGCAGGGTCGGTCTGCAACAGAAGGCGCTCGACGACGTATCCGCTCGGACTCTCGGGATTGACCCAATACTGGGCCGTGGGAGCGCTTGCGAATAACAGATCGAATTGATGCCGCCCGACCTTTCTGGCCGCGTCGGCGGTATCCGTGATCGGAACGAACTCGATGAATCGAGTCGCGTAGAACGGGTGCTCCCGTGCCTCGACGGTGGTCGCGTCGTCGAGCACGGCCACCGTGAACTGATCCGACTCGGATCCGGAAAACACGATCGCAAGACCGAAGACGAGCACGAGCGGCACGACGATCGCCCAAGTCAGCGACGTACGGTCGCGGATGAACTCGATGTTGCGTGCTTTGAGCACTGCAAGGATACGGCCGATCACGGGCGGAGCTCCCTTCCCGTGAGCTCGAGAAACAAATCCTCGAGATTGCGCGGGCGTATCCGCAAGTGGTTGAGCGGCACACGGTGCTCGGTGAGCTTCAGAATGGTCGCGTTGACGTCGGCCGTCGAAATCTCGACCAGCTGCTGAGTGGGCAGCATCTTGTGCTCTAGGCTCGCGAGCGTGGCCGGAAAGTCTGCTTGCGGTAATTGCAGAATCACGTCGTCGTAGTGATGCTTGAGCAACTGATCGGGTGCTCCTGCGGCGATGATTTTGCCGTGATCCATGATCGCGATGCGGTCGCACAGCACATAGGCTTCTTCCATGTAGTGCGTGGTCAGAATGATCGTCGTATTGCGCTTCTTGATCTTGTCGATGAGATTCCAAAAATTGCGCCGCGACTGTGGGTCCAACCCCGTGGTGGGCTCGTCCAAAAACAGCACCGTCGGCTCGTTGATGAGGGCTATCGCCAGCAGCAATCGCTGCCGTTGGCCCCCCGACAGCTTGCGCGTATCTCGATCGAGCAGGTCGCCGAGCGCGCACTCTTCGATGACGCGCTCGAGATTCTCGAGGCGATCATAGAGCCTGCGAAACAGCTCGAGCGTTTCGCGCACGGTGAGGAAGTCCTGCAAAGCCGTGCTCTGGAATTGGATACCGGCTTCGGCGTGAAACGCGCGGTCGAGCGGCCGGCCGCGAAACAACACGTCGCCGCTCGTGGGCGCTTGGATGCCTTCCATGATCTCGATCGTCGTAGTTTTGCCGGCGCCGTTCGGCCCGAGCAGGCCGAAGCACTCACCATGCGCGATCGCGAGCGACACGCCGTCGACAGCGAGCACCTTCGGGTAGCGCATGACGAGGTTACGCACTTCGATGATGGGGGCGCTTGCGGTCATGGGCGCGGTATTATACGGGTGGCTTTGCATTGCGACAGGCGGGTCATGGCCGAACAGTTGGGACTGCTCGACGAGGACGATACGGATTTTCGCGACCCGCTCCGTGATGGCCTCGCAATCCGCGAAAGCCGGCGCGCGCGGCATCTATCTCTCCAGCTCGTGCCGCCGCATACGCTCGAAGTCGTTGTGCCTCGCGGCACCCGGCCGCGCGCCGTCGAGGCCTTCGTGCGCGAGAACCGTGGTTGGATCGAGCGCGCGCGTGCCGAGCTCGCCACGCGGTTCCGCGGCGATCGCGAAGAGCTGCCGCGCCGCGTGAGCCTGGCGGCCGTCGGCCGCGCGGTCCCGATCGAGTACGACTTTCGCCCGGGCCGGCGGCCGGGGTGGGAGGACGACGGAACGACCTTGCGTGTGATGGGCATGCACGGGGCGCCCCGCGCGAGCCGCGCGTTGCTCAGAAATTGGTTCATGCACGAGGCTCGGGCGCACTTGAAGCCTTGGCTGCTCAGCGAGGCGGAGCGCGTCGGCGAACGGCCCCGCGCTGTGCAAGTCCGCCTGCAGCGAACGCGTTGGGGCAGTTGCTCCGCGCAGCGCACGATCAGTGTCAATGCAGCGCTGCTTCTGCTCGAGCCCAAGCTCGTTCGTTACCTCATGGTGCACGAGTTGTGTCATTTGCGTTGCATGAGCCACTCGCGACGCTACTGGCGGCTCGTCGAGCGCTTCGAGCCGGATTTCCGCGAGCTCGATAGCAGCCTCGCCGAGGCCTGGACGCTGATGCCGCTGTGGATCATGCAGGCGCGGAGCGAGAGCCCGTGTTGACACGGCCTGCCGGCGGACGGATCAGCGCGGGGCGCAGTACGTTCGCGTTTCTATCGGTTCTCGCGACGCTCGCGTTGGGCGTGACCGACCGCGCGTATGCGCAAGCGGCGCTCCCGGCGTCGGTAGCCGACGTATCCGCGAGGGAGCTCCTCAATAGCGAGCGAATCGAGCGCACTTTCGGCAGTTACGGGATCGAGGTTCTCGAAAGCGATGCGACGATTCGCGTATCGAATCTCTACAGCCTCGAGCACGGGGAGCGGGTTTGCCGCACGTTTGCCGTGGTTCGATACCCCGCAGTCGTCGATCCCGAGCTCGCTGCGGAGCATGCGGCCATCGTGGCGGGGCAGTCGATCGGCGCCACGTTCGCCGCCCGCGGCTGGACAGTCGTCAAGACACATCGCTACTTCGGCGAGGTCGATACCACGCCCCGGCTCGTCGCGCTCATGGGCGGCGTCACGGAGTCGCGGCTGGCCGTGCACGTCTACGAGCTCGACATCGTGAAAGACGGAGCGCGGTACCAATATGCCGCGATCGCCGAGGTTCATCACCCCGATTATCTCGATCTCGCCGAAGTGCGCGGGATTTACGGGGCGGGGGTCGCGCCGCCTGCCGAGCCCGACGCGGCGGTGCGCCGGCTGCTCGAGCTCGTCGAGGCGGCAGTGCGCGGCGAATGAAGAATCGCGAGCAAAGCTCGCTCCAACAAGCAGACCATGATCGCGAGCAGAGCTCGCTCCTACAAATCTACGATGTAGGAGCGAGCTCCGCTCGCGATTCTTGAACTAACCCTGTGCCAGCAGCTCGCGCAGATCGATGACCGCCGAATGCGCGCGCGACAGATAGGACGCGAGCACCAGCGAGTGATTCGGGAAAAACCCGTATCCCTCGCCGTTCAATATGATCGGGCTCGAGATTTCGGTGAGGGCCTCTTCGAGCTCGCGCATGATCTGTCGCACGCTCACGACCGCATTCTTGTCGGTGAGCACCGCCTCGAAATCGACTTCGGCCGCCGCCATGAATTGCAGCAGCGCCCACGCTGTGCCGCGTGCCTCGTAGAACACGTCGTCGATTTCGAGCCACGGTGTTTTGATTTCGACGATGCTCGTTTGCGGACGTGACGCCTGCGCGGCCCGGTCGCCGGCAAGATCCGTGTTGATGCGCGCTTGTCCGACACTGGCCGACAGGCGCTGCGAAAGGCTGCCGAGACGCCGCTCGACGACGGCGAGCCATTCGCGCAGATTGTCGGCGCGCGCGAAAAATTGGCCGTCAGTGCGATTGGCGTCGGTGAGGCGCGTGCGATAACCGCGCAGCGCCTCTGCGGCTTCGCGGTACCTGCTCTCCGTGGTGGGGAATATCCACGAGTCGTTATCGAAATTGAGCGCCGGCTCGGCGATCGCAAGGTCCCGGTCTTCCGTCGATTGCGATTGCGAACGGCTGTAGTCGTTGCGCAAAACGCGCGCGAGGTCCCGGGACTGCACGAGCACTCCGAACTCGAAGCTCGGCATGTTGTCGAGCCATACGCTCGGCGGGGTGATGTCGTTGCTCAAATAGCCCCCGGGCTTGCCGAGCATCCATTCGATCGTCCTGATCAACGTATCGACGGTCGCATAACCCGTGACGACCGGCTGCGTCGTCGTGTCGACGGCCAACAGGTAGCGATCCGGCTCGCGGGACCAATACCAGCCCACGATCGAAACGAGCAGGAGTAAGAGCACCGAAGCGCCGAGCGCAGCCCACCAACGGCCGCGAGACCTGGGTACGGCGACGGCGCGCTTTCTAGACCGGATTCCGAACATACGTATCGTCCAGACGGAGGTTAGAGACCGCCGCCTTCAGCGCGCAGGCACGGCGAGTTGGCGCAGGACATAGTGCAGAATGCCTCCGTGGATAAAGTACTCTTGCTCCTTCGGTGTGTCGATGCGCACGCGCGCCGTGAACTGCCGCGTGCGGCCGTCGTCAGAGCTTGCCGCAACGCGTACCTCGGGAGCCCTCGCTGAGCTGAGGCCCTGGACCGAGAACACTTCCTTCCCTGTGAGCCCGAGCGATGCAGCGTTCTCGCCGTCGTCGAATTGCAGCGGGACGACGCCCATGCCGATCAGATTCGAGCGGTGGATACGCTCGTAACTTTCGGCAAGCACGGCACGCACGCCGAGCAGCGCAGTGCCCTTGGCTGCCCAGTCGCGCGACGACCCGGCGCCGTATTCCTTGCCGGCGATGATCACGAGCGGCACGCCTTCGCCTTGATAGCGCATCGCGGCGTCATAGATCGAGGTCAGCTCGCCGCTCGGCAGGTGGATCGTCACGCCGCCTTCGGTGCCGGGCGCGAGTTGGTTGCGCAGGCGGATGTTCGCGAAGGTGCCACGCACCATGACTTCGTGATTGCCGCGCCGCGAGCCGTATGAATTGAAATCCTTCTGCTCTACGCCGAGGCCGAGCAGATACTGCCCGGCCGGACTCTTGAGCGCGATGCTGCCGGCCGGGGAAATGTGATCGGTCGTCACCATATCGCCGAGCATGGCGAGCACGCGTGCGCCGCGAATATCGCTCGGGGGCTTGGGCTCGCGTGTCATGCCGTCGAAATAGGGCGGGTTCTTGACGTAAGTCGAATCGTCGTCCCACGTGTACGTTTCGCCCGTCGCTATTTTCAACCCGTTCCAGTTCTCGTCGCCGTCGAAAACGCTCGCGTAGCTCTTCTTGAACATCGCCGAGCTAACGTTGGCGGCGATCAAATCGTGGATCTCGCGCGTGCTCGGCCAGATGTCCTTGAGATACACCGCATTGCCGTTCTTGTCGTGCCCCAAGGGATCCTTGTAAAGGTCGATCTTGAGGTTGCCCGCAAGTGCGTACGCGACGACGAGCGGCGGTGACGCCAGAAAATTCATCTTTACCAACGGATGAATGCGGCCTTCGAAGTTGCGATTGCCGGACAAGACCGAACACACCACCATGTCGCTCTTCTGCACGGCATCGGCGATCTCGCTCGGCAGGGGCCCCGAATTGCCGATGCAATTGTGCACGCAGACCGTGCCCGCGACGTATGCACTGAGATCATTCACTGCGATATCGAAAACCGTCTGCGTTCCCGCAGGACGCCGGTCGACGACCATGAGCGCAAAAGTCGGCAGCTCGAGCGAGTCTTTTTCGACGCAGTAGCGTTTGGAGCCCTTCGCCGCGTCGCGCGTCTTCAACGGCGCGAACCAGTCGCGCACTCCGAGCTGAGCGAACAACTGCGCCGGGGATGGGAACTCGCAGCTTCCGCGATGTAACGGTTGGAATTTCCGCGCCGCTGCCACGGGCAAGCGCGAGAAGCGATCATGGCCCTCGAGCAACGAATAGTGCGGGAAGACCGGCGTTTCGGAGGACGCGAGCTCGGCCGCCGCGAGCTCTCGAGCCGCTGAGAATGACATCTCCGATCGCGTTTGGCGGAGCTCCCCGAGTAGATCAGCCATCCGCAGACGCTGTCGGTTGATTGTATCGATGGTCCGCCAATAAACGGCCGCAGCGCTCGCACGCATGGTCTTGTCGATGCAATAACGGAATCCCACACGCTCGACGAACGAGAGACCGTCGGGCAGCACGAGACGGACTTCGACGCGAGGAACGCCGTCCCGTGCGGCCGGATAAGTAGACGACGAGCGGCGCGTAGGATACTCGTAAAGCTTGGCGCCGCTCATTTTGACGCCGCAGCGCGACAACAGCCGAATCAAATCGCGCATTGTTTGCCTGAGAGCTGCTACATGCTCGGGTCTAGCACTTTGCGAGTACGCCGGAGATCCGAGCGAGGCTTCGTCCTCGTTCTTGCCCCAGCGCTGCAGGCTCGGGGCATGGCCGTCAGCGCCGAACACGCCGCCGAGAAACTCGCGGACGATCGCGACGGGACAATGGTCTTCGAGCACGAAGGTAGGCAGCGTCGATGGCTGCTCGATCCGCTTGCCGACACGCACACCGGGGAGCGCCATCACCGCTCGGGTCAACTTCTTCGGCAGGACGACCGACCACTTACGTTCGTCGTAACGCGAGGCCACGGGGCGTTTGCCGGTCAGGAGCTCGATGTCGTCGAGAACGGCCTCGCGGTCGATTGCCTGTCCGACATTCATCCGGCCTTGCCCGGCGACACTGATGGATCCGTCGCTCAGCAGGGGCCCCAGCAAGCGAGCGAACGCGAGAGTGCGCAGGCGCTCCCGACCGTCGTCCATCGAAAACTCGAAGTCGCCCGCCCCGAGCACGTACCCGGCCTCGTCGGCGCCGACGTCGTCGAGCGGCGCTTCGAGGCCCATGAGCACGCGATCCTTGCCGAAGACGAGCCGGTCAGCCCGTACCCATCGTCCGTCGGCGCGGAGAATTTCATGGTCCGGGGTGCAGGTCAGCTTGCGGCCGTCCTGGAGGACCAACATGACGCATTCTCGCTCGCCCTGCGGGATCAGTTCGCGCTGCACGCCGGTGGCGAGCTTGCCGTTCGCCGTCGGCCCGAACACTCTCGCGCCTGCGCTCGGCAACTCTTCGATGCGCCGCGAAGTGCCATTCGCGAGTAACACGGGGGTTCCCGCGGCGATGCACGTCGTGCACCCGTACCCGACCACGTTGAAGCCGAGCTCCTCGAGATCGTCGAGCAAGCCGCACTTGACGAGGTAGTCCGTCACGACCTTCGAGCCCGGCGCGAGGCTCGTCTTGACCCAGGGCTTTTGGCGCAACCCCTTCGCGGCAGCATTGCGGGCGAGCAGCCCGGCGCCGACCATGACAGCGGGGTTCGACGTATTCGTGCAGCTCGTGATCGCGGCAATCACGACGGCGCCGTCCTCGAGCGAGTAGGTGGCGCCGTTCGAGCGGACCGGCACGTTCGCCGGCGTCGGCGCCAAGAGCTTTCTCGCCGTCACCGCGGCGGCGCTGAGCGCGATGCGCTCCTGCGGACGGCGCGGACCCGCGATCGAGGGCTCGACCTTCGCGAGGTCGAGCTTGAGAGTGCTCGTGTAGCGGGCACGGCCACCGCGCCACAATCCTTGCGCTTTCGCGTAGTGCTCGACGAGATCGATGAGTGCCTGCGGACGGCCGGACAATTCGAGGTAGCGGAGCGTTTCGGCGTCGATCGGGAATACGGCGCAGGTGCTGCCGAACTCGGGAGACATGTTGCCGATCGTCGCGCGGTCGGCGAGCGGCAGATGATCGAGACCGTCGCCGAAGAACTCGACGAACTTACCGACGACACCGTGCTTGCGCAGCATTTCCGTCACCGTCAGCACGAGATCGGTCGCAGTCGCGCCCTCGGCGAGGCGGCCCGTGAGCTCGAAGCCGACGACGTGGGGGATCAACATCGTGATCGGCTGGCCGAGCATGGCCGCTTCGGCCTCGATTCCGCCGACGCCCCAGCCGAGTATGCCTAAGCCGTTGATCATCGTCGTGTGCGAGTCGGTGCCGACCAGCGTGTCGGGATAAGCCAAGCGCTGTCCATCGCGTTCGACGTCGAACACCACGCGGCTCAAATACTCGAGGTTGACCTGATGGACTATCCCCGTGTTCGGCGGCACGACGCGAAAATTCCGAAACGCGTTTTGGCCCCAACGCAGGAACGCGTAGCGCTCCCGATTGCGCTCGAATTCGATTGCATTGTTGGCGGCGAGCGAGCCCCGCGTGCCGAAATTGTCGACCTGCACGGAGTGATCGATCACGAGCTCGGCGGGGGAGAGCGGATTGATCGCCGCTGCGTTGCCGCCGAGCCGGACGACTGCGTCGCGCATCGCGGCCAGATCGACGACGGCGGGCACGCCGGTGAAATCCTGCAGAATCACCCGGGCCGGCGTAAACGCGATCTCCCGGTCGGGTTCGGCCTCTGGATTCCAGCGCGCGAGCGCCTCGATATCGTCGCGTATGATGTTGGCGCCGTCCTCATGGCGGAGCAGGTTCTCGAGCAGGATCTTGAGCGTATACGGCAATTCGTCCGCGCCGCCGCCTACCGCGTCCAAGCGATAAATGCGATATGCCGCATCGCCCACCTTCAGTTGCTGGCGGGCGCCGAACGAATTGCTCATAGGAGACCTCGGGGGAATCAGGAGCCGCGAGCGAAGTATAGCAAGCGCATCACCCCGTCTGAACGGCTCGCGCGGGCACGGTCTCGCGGAGCGCGGCGTGCGCGATAGTCGCGCCGCCGAGACAGTGGTCGCCGTCGTAGAGCACGACGTATTGCCCGGGAGTGATCGCGCGCTGCGGGACGGCGAAGTCGACTTCGATCTCGGTGCTGCCGGTTCGCCGAACCGTGCACGCTGCGTCGGGTTGGCGATACCGCGTCTTCGCCGTGCACGAGAGCGTGCCACGCGCATGCCACTGCGACGGCGTTTCGATCCAGTGCATGGCGGTGGCGTGCAACCAGTTCTGCATGAGCAGCGGATGATCGCAACGTTGCACGACGACGAGCGTATTGTCGTCGGCGCGTTTGGCGGCGACATACCACGGGGCGTCGCCGAAGTTTTTCCGGCCGCCGAGATGCAAGCCGTGACGCTGTCCGAGCGTATAGAACGCGAGACCGCGATGGGTGCCGAGCAGCTCGCCGTCGGGCGTGCGGATCGGGCCCGGCGCGGGCGGCAGGTAACGACTCAGGAAATCCGCGAACGGCCGCTCGCCGATGAAGCAAATGCCGGTGCTGTCCTTCTTGCCGGACACGGCGATTCCCGCGGCCCGGGCAAGCGCGCGGACTTCGGTTTTGAGAAGGTCGCCGAGCGGAAAGACCACGTCCGCGAAATCCTCGCCACGCACGGCGTGCAAGAAGTAGCTCTGGTCCTTGCTCCGATCGCGCGCCTTGAGCAGGCGTGGCCGGCCGCTCGTCGAGTCGAGCCGCGCGTAGTGGCCCGTCGCGAGCAGAGGTGCACCCAGGCGCCGCGCATACGCGCGCAGCGTGCCGAACTTGATCTCGCGGTTGCAAAGCACGTCCGGATTGGGTGTGCGCCCGGCGCGATGCTCGTCGAGGAAGTGTGCGAACACTCGGTCGCGATATTCGCGCGCGAAATTGACTCGGTGCAGGGGCAGCCCGAGCTGCCGGCACACCGTGTACGCATCCTGGTAGTCGCGGGCGGCCTCGCAGTAGCCGTCGTCGTCTTCCCAATTGCTCATGTGCAGGCACTGCACGCCGTAGCCGGCATCGCGCAGCAGCAGGGCGCTGACCGCGGAATCGACACCGCCCGAAAGGGCGACGATGACGGATGGGAGCGTCGGCATAGCCGATGATTTTAGCAGCGACGGGGCCGTCGGAAGAAACGCGTGCTGCCGCTCGGTGAGCGACTAGCCGCGTACCGTGCGGAGCTGGGATTCAGTGTCGTTGGCGTTCCAGAGCTCGTCGAACATGAGCAGGTATTTCTTCGCGACGGCCGGCTCGTAGGTATCGGACATCCCGTCCCAGCTCTCGGCTCGCGCCCGATAGACGACGGCGACGTCGTCGGCGATGCAGAACGCTTCGTTGTGATCTCGATGCGCGGGTTTCAAATTGCGAAACTCGATGTAACTGTTGAGGCGCCGGCCCATCTCGACGAAGCGGTTGCCCGTCTTGAGGGCGCGTCGCGGGTCGGTGATCAAGACGCGGATGCGCGCAAAGCTGCGTGCGAGCACAAAGCGCTTGAGCATTTCGAGAAAATCGTCGTGATCGTAGATATCGGGCTCCAAGTCCGGCGTCATGATCGCGAGACCCCGATTGGCTTGACTCGCGACCTCGACGATCGCGGCGCGCGTCTCGTCCTTGGTCGACAGGACGCGGCGGATTCCCCGGGTCCGGTTGTGCTCGTTAGCTTGTAGCATGCTCAACTAAATTGCTTCCCGCTTTGCCGGGGCAGGTTATTGTTGGCCGGGTGCAGCGGCGTACCGGCACCCACTCCCCCGACGTATGGGCATAGTTTACGTAAGTGGCCGCCGGACGCTGTGCCGTGCGTCACGTTCCCGTGCTCGCGGACGGGCGAAAACTAGATTTCGCGAGCCAATTTGGCGGCGAGGCCGATGTAGTCGGCCGGCGTCAGTGCCAGCAGGCGGGCACGCTCGGCCGGGGGCAGGTCGACCGACTCGATGAATCCATGCAGCGTTTCCCGGCTCACGGGGTGGCCGCGGGTCAGGGCTTTGAGCTGCTCGTACGCATCGGCGACGCCGTACCGGCGCAGCACCGTTTGCACGGCTTCGGCGAGCACCTCCCAGCGTTCGCCGAGGTCGGCCGCGATCGTCGCGGCATCGGCGTCGAGCTTCGCGATGCCGCGCTGGCACGACTCGTAGGCGATGAGGCTGTGGCCGAGGCCCGTCGCAAGATTGCGCAGCACGGTCGAATCGGTAAGGTCGCGCTGCCAACGGGACACGGGCAGCTTGCCCGCAAAGTATTCGAGCAATGCGTTCGCCACGCCGAGATTACCCTCGGCATTTTCGAACTCGATCGGGTTGACCTTGTGCGGCATCGTCGATGAGCCCGTTTCCCCACCCACCGGTCGCGAGCGGAAATAGCCGAGGCTCACGTATCCCCAGACATCGCGGCATAGATCGACCGCCACCGTATTGCATCGGCTCAAGGCTTGACAATATTCCGCGATCCAGTCGTGAGGCTCGATTTGAGTCGAGTAGCGCGTTACTTCCAAGTCGAGGGAGCGAACAAAACGCTCGCTGATCGCCTCCCAATCGTTGTCGGGATAGGCGGCAACGTGTGCGTTGAAGTTGCCGACGGCGCCGTTGAATTTCCCCATGATCTCCACGCCGCCAAACTGTTGGCTCTGGCGCTGCAACCGCGCGACGAAGTTTGCGAGCTCTTTGCCGAGAGTCGTCGGAGTCGCGGGCTGCCCATGCGTGCGCGCGAGCATGGCGACGGCGGCGAAACGGTGCGCAATGACGCGCAGGTCGGAGCTCAAGGCTCTGAGCGCTGGTAGGAGCACTCGTTGCCGCGCATCGCGCAGCATCAGCGCGTAAGCGAGATTGTTGATGTCCTCGGACGTGCAAGCGAAGTGGAGAAACGCGTGCAGGTTACCGCGCGCCGGAACGCCCTCGAGCTTCTCGCGCAGGAAGTACTCGAGCGCTTTGACGTCGTGATTGGTTTGCGCTTCGAGGGTCTTGACACGTCGTGCATCATCGAGACTGAACTGGTCGATGAGCGCGTTGAGCACGTCCTTGACCGGGGGCTCGAGCGGTTGCAGCTCGGCGAGGCTCGAGTCGTCGGCAAGATGCTGCAGCCAGCGCACCTCGACGAGCACACGGTAGCGAATCAGTGCGTACTCGGACAGGTAGAGGCGCAGCGGCATTGCCTTGGCGGCGTATCGCCCGTCGAGCGGCGAGAGGGCGGTCAACGTGCTCGGGTCCACCGGCGGCGCGGCCTATACAAGCGATTCCGGAGTGCGCATCATACACGCTTAGTCGGTGATCTCCGACTTCTGCAAACGCTACGGAATCGCAATCGAGGAGCGGCGAATGACGAGCGACTTTCGCATCGAGCGCGACAGCATGGGCGAGCTCAAGGTACCTGCCGGCGCGCTCTGGGGCGCGCAGACGCAACGCGCCATCGACAACTTTCGGATCAGCGGAATCGCGTTGCCCGCTAAATTCATCGGCGCGCTCGGATTGATCAAATGGGCTGCTGCCAAGACCAATTGCGAGCTCGGCCTGCTCGCCGACGACGTCGCCGAAGCGATCCAAGCCGCGGCGCTCGAGGTCGCGGACGGCCGGCACGTCGAGCAGTTTCCGATCGATGTATTTCAGACCGGCTCGGGAACAAGTTCGAACATGAACGCGAATGAAGTCATCGCGCGCTTGGCCGGCCAATCGCTCGGTAAGCCCGTGCATCCGAACGACCACGTCAACATGAGTCAGAGCAGCAACGACGTGATTCCGTCGGCGATCCATGTGAGCGCCGCTTTGCGCGTCGATGCGGCACTGTTGCCGGCGCTCGCGCACCTGGCCGAAGTCACCGAGGCCAAAGCCCGCTCGCTCGCCGAAGTCGTCAAGACCGGACGTACGCACCTCATGGATGCGATGCCGGTGCGTTTCGATCAGGAGCTAGGCGGCTGGGCGGCGCAGATTCGCAGCGACTTCCGGCGGGTTGCCGGCGTGCTCCCGCGTCTTGCAGAGCTCGCGCAAGGCGGCACGGCCGTCGGCACGGGGATCAATGCGCATCCGGAATTCGGCACGCGCGTCGCCGCGGCGCTCGCGGCGCGCACGGGCGTCGCGTTTCATGCTGCAGAAAACCCGTTCGCAGCGATGAGCAGCCAAGATACGGCCGTCGAGCTCTCGGGGCAGCTCAAGACGACGGCCGTGAGCCTCATGAAAATCGCGAACGACTTGCGCTGGATGAACAGCGGCCCGCTCGCCGGCCTTGCCGAGATCATGTTGCCGGCGTTGCAGCCGGGAAGCAGCATCATGCCCGGCAAGGTCAACCCGGTGATCCCGGAAGCCGTGACGATGGTGGCCGCGCAGGTCATCGGCAACGACGCGACGATTACCGTGGCGGGCCAATCCGGGAACTTTCAGCTCAA
>DATCIQ010000319.1:0-5100 GCA_036507635.1 Gammaproteobacteria bacterium | reverse complement strand
CTCGAAGCGCAGCTCTTCGGGCAGCTCCGCCGGATCGACGGTGCCTTCCAATCCGAGGCGAGTCTGTAGGGCCGCGAGAGCCGCTGCGTGCTCGGGCGGCTGGACCTTGACGAAACCGTCGTAAGCGACGATTTGCACGACACCCCCGCTCGCGGCCAGGGCCTGCAGCGTCTCGTCGTCGAGGTTGCGCGCATGATCCGCGAGCGCGCGCACGCTTGAATGCGACGCGATGACCGGCGCTTGCGACAGCGCGATGGCCTCCAGCGCGGATTCCTTCGACGCGTGCGAGACGTCGACCATGATGCCGAGCTCGTTCATGCGCCGGATCGCCAACGCGCCGAGCTCGCTGATGCCGGCGTGCTCGGCGGCCGCATCGCCCAATTCCTCGCTGGGACGCGCCGAATCGGCGAGGTCGTTGTGTCCGTTGTGCACGAGCGTCACGTACCGGGCGCCTTGCTCGTAGTAGCCGTTGAGCAGCCCGAGATCGGTGCCGAGCACGTACCCGTTCTCGATACCGATTGCGGCGGCGAGCCTGCCTTCGCCGACGATGCGCTCGACGTCGTCGGCGCGATAGGCGAGCGAGATGCGCTCGGGATAGAGCTCGTCCGTCATGCGATGGATCGCCGCGAACTTGGTGTTTGCATCGGCTTGCGCCTGCGCGTAGTTCTCGGGCGTGCGTTCCGTTTGTGCCACGTAGACGATGAAGAACGCGGCGTCGAGCCCGCCTTCCTGCATTCTCTGTAGGTTCACCTGCTGATCCGCGTCGAGCGGGTCGACGGCGTCGGTTGCGAAGTCGAGAGGAATATCGACGTGCGTGTCGAGCGTGAGGGCGGCCGCATGGATGGGGCGGGGGTCGACGCCCTGCGCCTCGGCGGCGGGATTCGAGCTTGCGGCGCGAGCCGCCGGCGCGCCTGCCGCCGGGCCGGCGCCATCGTCCACGCATCCGCAGAGCACGGACACACAGAGCGTAATCCCGCAGAATGCGTTGCTGCGTGTCATCTGCACCTCGACCTCGCTAGATTGCCGACATATGGTGCCTATTGTGCACCGGGCGCATGCGCGCGTTGGCGACGAGCGCGATCGCGAGCAGCGCGGCCATGAGGTACATCGTGACGTTGTAGAGGCTCGGCGTCGGATCGACCGTGCCCGGCGGCGCGATTTCCATGAGCTTCGCGATCGTCACCGTCTGTTGCGCGACGAGCGCATCGAGCTCCTCGAGACCGGCCCCGAAGGCGGCGCGAAACCGCTCTGGATCGACGATCGCCGCGAGGTCGCGGATCGCATCGCTGATCGCGGCATCGCGCAGCGACGCGATCGCCACGGGGCCGAGCACGCCTGCGAGGCTCCAGGCTGTGAGTAGGCGCCCGTGAATGCCGCCGACGTAGCGCGTGCCGAACACGTCGGCGAGATAGGCGGGAATCGTCGCAAAGCCGCCGCCGTACATCGTGAATATCACCATCGTCGCCGCATAGAAGTAGACGAGCCAGATGACTGCGGGCTCGAGGCTGACTTGCCGGGCCGTATACGGAATCGACAAGTACAGCACGATACCGAGCGCGAAAAAGATCCAATACGTGTTTTTTCGGCCGATGTAGTCCGACGAGCTCGCCCAGATGAACCGGCCGAGCATGTTGAACACGCTGATCATCATGACATAGGTCGCGGCAAACGCCCCGTCGACGATGCCGGGCAACGTCGTGCCGAATATTTCCGTCATCATCGTGCGTCCCACGCCCAGTACGCCGATGCCGGCCGTCACGTTGAAGCACAGGACGATCCAAAGTTGGTAGAACTGCGGCGTCTTGAGCGCTTCGTCGATGTCGACGTTGTGCTCGCTGATCATGCGCTTCGCGCGATGCGCCTCGTCGGGCGGCGTCCAACCGGCCGGCTTCCAGCCAGGCGCCGGCAGCCGGTAGGAGAATGCGGCGATCATCATGACGACGAAATAAATGAGCCCGATCGTGAAGAAGGTCTGTGCGACACCGGCGCTGCCGGTCCCGACGACGTAAGCACCTTGAGGACCCGCGACGAGCATGCTGGCGACGTCGTTGGCGCCGACGACCACGACTTCGCGAAGTTGCTCGCCCATCTCGGCGAAGCGCCGACCCTCTTGCGTAATGAGATTCACACTGTCGGTCGGGCCAAGGTATTCGGGCGCGCGGTAGAACCATCGGATGAGCCATTCCTTGAGTGGCGCGCCGATGATTGCGCCGCCGCCGAATCCCATGATGGCCATGCCGGCCGCCATGCCGCGGCGATCCGGAAACCAACGAATCAGCGTGCTCACGGGTGAGACGTAGCCCAAGCCGAGACCGCATCCGCCGATGACGCCGTAGCCCAAGTAGACGAGCCACAGCTCGTGCACCAGAATCCCTAAGCCCCCGAGCAGATAGCCGCCGCCCCAGCACGCGGCTGCGACGACTCCGACGGTACGCGGGCCGACGTCCTCGAGCCACTTGCCGGCCACGGCGGCCGAGAGCCCCAGGAATACGATCGCTACGCTGAAAATCCACAAGACGTTGCCGAGCGACCAATCGTCCGCAGCGGGCGTCACGACGCCGAATACGCGGACGAGCGCAGGGTTGTAAATGCTCCACGCGTAGACGGAGCCGATGCAGAGGTGGATGGCGACGGACGCCGGGGGTACGAGCCAACGATTGAAACCGGGGCCCGCAATGATGCGTTCTTTCGAGAGCAGATTCGCCATAAAGCTTGATCGTGTGCGGCCGGCAGGCGAACCTACTCTAATCTATATTATTCAAGAAGTTATAATTATTTCTTAAACTAACTTCGATCAACGTTTTCTTCCAAGCCACAAGATCGCGCCGGCGAATGCGAGACCTATGAGGGCAGGCACGGGGCGATCATTGATGAATTGATAGACGCCATACACGACGGAAAGGATGATGAAGGCATAGCGTGTGGTCGGCGACATGAGTCGTTCTGTTGCCCGGCGTATGTTCGCCGCCGGAAGCATAGAAGCAGATCCCGCCCCGCACAACCCATGCGACGAGGGCTGACGTCGTCGGCGAGGCACCCAACGAACTCGAGCGCGCCGTGCTCGAGCCGAATCTTGCCTGCTCTCACAGGGGCTTGTAGCGCCCTTCTTCCCTGAGCTTCGCTTCGAGCGGCCGTACCTCGATGCTGCCGAGGCGCGCCGACGGCCACCGGGAAGCGACTTGCAGCGCTTCGTTCAAATCCTTCGCTTCGATGAGAAAGATGCCGCCGAGTTGCTCCTTGGTCTCGGCGAACGGGCCGTCGGTCGTCGCGACTCTGCCGTCGCGGACGCGCACGGTGACCGCCGTTCGAGCGCTTTGCAGGGGCTCGGCGAGCACCAGGCGACCGCTATCGCGCAACGCTTCGACATAGGCGAGCGTCTCGTTCCGCAGATCGTGCCACTCGCTGCGGGATAGCGCGTCGAGCGTCCCTTCCTCCTCGTAAGCGAGGCATAGGTATTTCATGGCCGTCTCCTTCTTGCTCGTGCTCAAGTATTCTCGCAAATTAGTCGTTCGAGGCCGCCACAAATCGACACCGCCGCCGCAAAGCACCGGCCGAGTATCCCAACAGCAACGGCCAGGTTTGATCGGGGTGGGGCGATGGTCCGGGAGCATGAGGCTCTTGACGCGCGAATGAGAACTGCCGCTCACGTAGTTAGAGGCCCTAAGGTGATAGCATTGCGCGAGGATCTTTTGGCCGGAGCTGCGTAACCTGGAGGGCCGATGAATAGGATACATGCCGTTGCATTCGTTGCCGCTGCACTTGTATCGCCCTTCGCCCGGAGCGCGACGGTAATGATTCCCTCGGGGACGAGAATCTTCGGTGAGCTGCAGGAAGAGGTAACATCCGATGTGAAGGAATTCGAGGTCGGTGAATTCGTTACTGGTCGTGTTTGGCGCAACGTTGTCGTCGACGGCCAGACAGTTGTCAGCGCTGGCGCACCTATGGTGCTCCAAGTGTCGGACATCACCAAGCGAAGGACCTTTGGCCGTGCCGGCTCTATTGAAATCCGCGCGGTCTCTGTAACGGCGGTAGATGGTACCGAGATATTCCTGGACGGTGGCTATGACAGGAAGGGCGAGAATCGAGTCGTCTTGAGTTCCACGCTCGCTGCGCTAGTTGCGTGGCCAACGCTTTTCATCAAGGGCAGGGAAGCCGTATTGGGGCCTGGGACCGTTTTTGATGCTTCGGTACCAGCGAACACGAACATCGCTGTCTCCGATACTCCGCGGCAGACCATCCGCTTGATAGCGCTATCCGACCTGACTGTTGACGTCTTGTACGATGAGCTTGCTGAGGACGCAAAGGACCTTCCGTTGCAGATCGAGTTGTGTGACCAGAGCTGGAGCAATGACGTCCGCGTAACTTCGGTCAACGATGCGTCAATAAAGCCGATAGAGATCGAAATTGCGGACGCGGTGGCCGAAGGCAACTGCCAAGTGGCGAGGGGCCTGGTCGACTTGAAGGATCTGTCGGAACATTTCGCCAAGGGGATTAACCGCTTCTCAGTCACCGTGGCCGATCAAACGACTGAGGTAATCCTCGACGTGGAGATGTAACCGCTCCATGCTGGCTAGCATCTGTTCGACGACGTGTGTCGAAAACGGTCGCGACGCTGGTCGATCGTTTGGCAACGCGGAGCTGGGGCCGTCCCTGCACCCGCAGCGGATGAGCTCGCGGCCTACAAGTCCAGATCATTGGCCGTCGAGACGCCAAGCTACCTTCCATCGGCGTGCCGCCGTTGATCTCGTATACTGCTCCCCGAGCCCGAGCCCCGGTAGCTCAGGGGATAGAGCGTCCGCCTCCTAAGCGGAAGGTCCCAAGTTCGAATCTTGGTCGGGGCACCACGTTTGCGCGCGAAATCAGGGCACTCATGCGAGTGCCCATGCAGGTCGGCGAGCGGCGCGCATGCTATATAGTCGGGCATCGTTCAAGCGGAGATCGCGCTCATGGGGTATCTACTGTTCGTTATCCTCCAGACACAAAGCGGAGTGGCCATGCATTCGCTGGAGTTTCAAACGCAACAACTCTGCGAAGCAGCACGAGCGGCAGTCGTAGAATTGCTTCCCGCCGGATCGATCAGCGCAACTTGCTTGCAGAACG
>DATCIQ010000318.1:0-44478 GCA_036507635.1 Gammaproteobacteria bacterium | reverse complement strand
GATTCCTCTTCGTTCGAGCCGGCAATTCGCTGCCGAGTCGGCTCGCAATGTTAGCAGTTTGCGGCAGAAGAGCGCGTGTCAGCGCCGAGCGCGCGCCGCGCGTTATGCAACATCTGCTTCATGGTCGGGCCCGGCGCGAGTAATGTGAACCCAAACGGGCGCAGAAGAGACTAAACCGTATGAGGTGCAACATGGACAGGAGAACGGTACGGTTGCTTTTGGGTCTGGCGCTGGTCGTGGGCGCGGTGGCGTGCACGAACCCGCCGCCGCAGCCGAGCGGCGGATCGGCGGGCATCCCTTCGCCGAGCCAGGGCGGCTCGCCGTCCCCCTTACCGTCACCGGATCCATCGCAAAGCGGCTCGCCGTTCCCGTCGCCGAACCCATCGCAAAGCGGTTCGCCGATCCCGTCGCCGAGCCCCTCGCAGGGCGGCTCACCCTTGCCGTCGCCGAATCCGTCGCAGGCCGGGTCACCGATGCCTACGCCGGGCTCGTCGGCCGGCTCACCCATGCCGACTCAGGGATCGCCGCTGCCCTCGCCGGGCTCGTCGCAGCCGGGTTCGGAGGGCGAGTCCGGCTCGGAGGGAGAGAGCGGCGCACCGGACTCGCGTACGGCCAGCGATCCGTTCGGGCGTGAGGATGACCTTTTCCCCGGCGAATCCGGGGACTCGGCCGCGGGCGGCGATTCCGCGGGGGCTGGAGAGCAAGGGCAGAGCGACGGCAGCGACGGCGGGTCCGACGGGCTTGCGGACGAGAACGGGGATGCGGCCGAGGACGGCAGCCTGTTTCCCGAGGAGGGCGCCGAGGGACAAGGCGACGCCGCGCAGCAAGGCGATGCGTTTGAGCGCTCGCTCGAGGAGTTCGATGAGCTGATCAGCGAGGAGCAAGAGACGATCGCGCGCACGGGCACCGGTTCCGCGGCCGATCGCGCGTTTGAAGAAGCTGCGCGCGGCGGCAGCACGGACGACGTGTTCGGCTTGCCTGAAGGCGGCACTCCCACGGAGGGAACCCAAACGGGCGGCAACATCCCCGGGACCGTGAGCTCCGCCGAGCCGACGGTATCGCAAGGAACGGGACCCGACGGCGAACGCAGCGAGCCGCCGGCGACGATCGAAGGCTGCGAGGACGACGACAAGGTCGCGCGCCAGCTGTGCGAAGCGGCCACCGAGGAGAAAGACCCCTTCTTGCGCGCCGCGCTTTGGAATGAGTACAACGAGTACCGAAGAATATTGGCGCGTCAGTGACGCGCGGAGAAGCTCATGTACCGCTTCTGTAGTTTGCTGATACTCGGCGTCGGTGCGCTATCCGGCTGCACGACGTCCGAGGTGCTCGTCGCTCACGCTGTCGACCTCGTTCCCGCAGAGCAAACGATTCCCGAGGACCAGTTGCTCGACGTCGGCATTCTGACTTTCGATCCCGGCGTGCCGGAAGGCGAGGTCGACGAGAAGGTCGCCGAAGAGTTGCTCGAGGAAGGCACGTTCGTGTCCATCCGCCGCACGGAGTCCTTATACATGGCCGTGCGGTTGCGCGATGCATTGCAGCAAACCGGTCACTGGGGCGCCGTGTGGGTCACGCCGAAGGAGTCGACGGCGGCCGACGTCAACGTCGCTGCACGCATCCTGCATTCCGACGGCAATATCGTTGAGGTCCAAATCAAGGCCGTCGATGCGACGGGGCGCGCATGGATCGACAAATCCTACGAAGTCGAGATCGCGGCGGGCGCGTACAACCGTCAGCGTTACCCCGGCCTCGATCCTTATCAGGACTTGTTCAATTCGATCGCCAACGACTTGGCGCGCGTGCGCTCCGAGCTATCGGCAGCGCAGGCCCGCGAGATCAGAACCGTGGGGAGCCTGCGGTACGCGGGCGAACTGAGCCCGGCGGCGTTCGAGGGCTATGTCGCCGAAAATCGCAACGGCATCTACGAGCCCGTGCGTCTGCCCGCGACCGACGACCCGATCTTCGGGCGCACGCAGCGCGTACGACAGCGCGAGCGGCTCTTTTTCGAGACGCTGAATCAACACTACGAGAAGTTCACGGCCGATGCCGCCCCCTCGTACGACAGTTGGCGCGAGTACGCGCGAGAAGAATCCATCGCCATTCGCGAGTTGACGCGAAACGCGCGTTGGCGCACAGGGATAGGCATTGCCACGATCGTCGCCTCGATTCTGTACGGCAGCGACTCCGACAACGACAGCTTTTCGAACCGCATCGTGCGCGACAGCATGATGTATATCGGTGTCGACATTTTGCAGTCGACCGCCGTGCGCAAGCAGGAGAAGCGTCTGCATACGGAGACCCTCGAGGAGCTTTCGACGAGCTTCGACGACGAGGTCGCGCCGCTCGTCGTCGAGATCGGCGGTGTGCAACACCGGCTCGTCGGGACTGCCGAAGTTCAATTCGAAGAGTGGCGCAATCTCCTCGAGCAACTGTTCATCAGCGAGACGGGCTTCGTGCCCGAGAATGTTCAAATCTATGCCGAGCCCGAGCTCGAGCAGCCGCCCGAGACCGAAGGCGCGCCTGCTCCACAGCTGCCCGCAGGGGACAAAGCAGGCGTTCAAGAAGCTAATTCCAGTGCTGGTGGGGGCTCGGCCAGCGGCGTCTGATCGCGCGCCGCTGGGCGCCGGCTTCCGTTTGGAGTACCGCGTGCACGCGGGCGCGTGGACGGAAGTATGGCGCGGCGTCGACGCGCAAGGCCGCACCGTGGCCGTCAAGCTTGCTGAGCATACGGTCGCGGGAGGAGCCGCAGTCCGACGGCTGCGCGCCGAATACGGCTTGCTCGCGCGCTTCGCGCATCCGTCGATCGTTCGCCCGATCGCTTGCGTGGAAGAGTCCTCGTGCGTGGCGCTCGTGACCGAGTACCTTCCCGGCGGCGATCTCGTGAGCCTCGCGGGTGCCGCGCCCCGTCACTGGGCCGGCGCCGCCGTCGCCGTGCTCGACGCGTTGACGGCGTTGCACTCGAAGGGCGTCGTGCATCGCGACGTCAAAGCCAGAAACGTCATGTTTGACGCCGCCGGGCGTGCACGCCTCATCGATTTCGGTTCCGCGGCGCCAGCCGGCGGCCCGCGGCGCGAGGCAGGCACGACGCCCGCCCACCGGTACCGTGACTCGGGCATGCAGACGACGACCGACGACCTTTACGCGTTCGCGGTGCTCCTCTATGAGCTCATGGCCGGAAGGCTTCCTGTCTCCCCGGAGTCGCGGGGTGGTGCCCGCGCGCCGGCGCCGCCGCTGCCGGCGAGGGAGCGCGGGCGGGCATCGCTCGAGGCGCTCGAGGCTCTCGTGTTGCAGTCGCTCACGGCGTCCGAGGCGGCCGAGATCGGGAGCCTCGGTGCGTATCGCGATGGCATAGAATCCGTCCTCGCCGACGAATGGGACCCCCTGTGACCGACGCCATCGAATCCCGCCGCGCCGAAGAGACGATCGAACCGGTCGCGATGCGCCTCGGTACGCCCGATCAACCCGTGCGTCGAGAATCCCGGCGCGCGTATCGGCCGCCGCTCGCCGGGATCGTCGTGATCGTCCTGCTCGCGCTCGCCGTCGCGGTGTTTTTCGCCTTGCCGCGCTGGGTCGAGCGGCGCGCCGCAGAGCTCGAGGAGGCAGAGCAGTCGGCCGCCGAGCCTGCCGTCGCGGCTCCCGAGCCCGCGGCGCCGAGCTTGAGCGCCGAGGAGCTCGCGGCACTCGAGGCGCAGGCCGAATCGCAATTGGCGGATTTGCTCCAACAACGCGCGAAGCTCGAGGCGCGCTCCGCGGCGAGCTGGGCCGCCGAAGACTGGGCTCGGTATGAGGAGCTCTCACGCGCCGGCGACGATGCGCTGCTCGCCCACGACTACCAGAATGCCGTCACTCATTACACGGCGGCACACGAGGCCGGCATCGCGTTGCTCGAGCGGTCCGGGCGGATCGTTGCGAGCGCCTTGGCGACGGCGGCGGACGCGTTGTCGGCCGGCGATGCCAGGCTTGCGCGCGAGCAGTATGAGCTCGTGCTCGACGTCGAGCCCAGCAACGCTCAAGCGCTGGCCGGCCGGGCGCGCGCGGAGCGGCTGCCCGAGGTGATCGCGCTCATGCACCGCGCCGGAGAGCGGCGTCAGAGCGGCGCGCTCGACGAAGCCGCGGAGTTGTACGCGCAAGCGCTCGAGGTCGATCCCGAATGGACGCCCGCGACCGCGGCGCTTGCCGAAGTCGGGGCCGAGATCACGGCGGCCCGCTTCGACGCGCTCCTGTCGCGGGGTTTTGCCGCGCTCGCCGATGAAGAATACGAGGCCGCTCAAGAGCATTTCCGCGCCGCGCTCGAGCTCGAGCCGCGCTCGGCTTCGGCCGCCGACGGCTTGGCGCAGGCAGAGCAGAGACAGAAGCTCGATGCGATCGCCTTGGCCGAGGCAAGGGCGCTCGCGTTCGAGCGCCGCGAGCTCTGGAACGAGGCTATCAAGGTTTACACGGCAGCGCTCGAGACGGACTCGACGCTCGCATTCGCGATCAGCGGGCTCGAGCACGCGCGTTCGCGCGCCGACTTGGACAGCAAGCTCGAGAACCTCATCGCCAACCCGGGATTGCTGTTGTCGGACAGCGTTCTCGCCGCCGCGCGCCGTCTCGTCGATGAAGCGCGCGCGTTCGCCGAGCCGAATACGCGTATCGCGGCCCAAGTCGGGAAGGTCGACGAGCTCGTGCGCATCGCGTCGACGCCGATTGCGGTCGCGATCGAGTCGGACGCGCTGACGGAAGTCACGGTTTACCGTGTCGGTGAGCTTGGGAGTTTTCTGACGCGCGAGATTCAGGTTCGTCCCGGCACCTACACGGCGGTCGGCAGCCGTGACGGTTATCGCGATGTACGCGAGACGTTCACTGTGCTGCCCGGACGGTCTGCGCCGACCGTCCGCATCGTTTGCAGTGAGCCGATCTAGGGCGCACGGAGCTTGCACGGATGACGAACGGAACCGACTGGGTGCTCGCCACGGAAGAGTCCGGCTACACGCGCCATTTCGCGGCCGCGGCGTTGCCGGTGTCCATCGGCGGCGAGGACGGTTCCGACATTCGCCTCGCGGGAGTCGCGGGCGCGTTGCAGATCGGTTTGCTCGACGACGTCTTTTTCGTTCAACCCGGCAAGCGGACCGAGAACTTGCGCGTCGACGGCGAGTTGTTGCGCGGATCGCGCCGGCTCAAGGACGGCAACGTCATTGCGCTCGACAGCGCACGGCTCACGTGCCGGCTCACGGGCCGGCGGCTCACGGTGTCGATCGAAGCCCGCGTGACGGCCGGTGACACGGCGCCGCCCGACCTCGACGAGCTCGCACGCGCGGGGGGCACGGAGATCGAGATTGCGCCGGTGGCGTTTCGTCCGGTCGTGCTGGAAACCGACGGCCGCACCAAGCGCGGTGTCAGCAAGGCGGCTGTCGGCATCGGATCGGCGTTCGCGGTCCTTGCCATCCTCGCTTGGTTCGTCGTGACGGCGAAGTCCGTGCAATTCGTATTCGAGCCTCCCGTGCAAGAGTTCGGTCTGCCGGAGACGTTGTTCAAGTTCAGTATCGGCGACCGCCACCTGCTGCGCTCCGGCCGGCACCGGGTCACCGCGGAGCTCGCCGGTTACTATCCGCTCGAAACGAGCATCGACGTCGGCCAGTCGGCGGCGCAAACCGTGAAGCTTGCATTGACGAAGCTCCCGGGTCTCGTCACGCTCGAAGCGGAACCGGCTGTGGCCGCGACCGTGCGGCTCGACGGCAACCTCGTCGGCACGACCCCGCTCGCCGACCTCGAGATCGCGCCGGGGCCGCATCGCATCGAGTTTTCCGCAGAGCGCTACTTGTCCGAAGTGCGCGAGCTCGTCGTTGCCGGCGGGCACGAGCGGCAAGCGCTGGTCGTGAGATTGACGCCCAACTGGGCGCCCGTGACGCTTGCAACCGAGCCGCCCGGCGCGAGCGTCGTCGTCGATGGCGAGCCCGCGGGTGTGACGCCGATCGTGCTCGAGCTCGCGGCCGGCGAACGCGAGATCGAGGTGCGCTCGGGCGGCTACAACGCGTGGCGCTCGCGCATCCTCGTCGTTGCGAACACGCCGCAGGAGCTGCCGCCCGTCGAGCTCGCGCTTGCCGACGGCCGTGTGCAGCTCGCGACGATTCCGCCCGAAGCGGATGTCAGCGTGAACGGCGATTTTCGCGGCCGCACGCCGTTGACGCTGCGCTTGACGCCGGGGCGCAATCACGCGATCAGAGTCACCAAGCCCGGCTATGAAATCGTGCAGCGCGACCTGTCGGTGGCGGCGGATAGCGGGCGCGAGCTTACGATCGAGCTCGTCGCGCAGTACGGGGAAGTCGACGTGCAGAGCGAGCCGTCGAATGCCGAAATCTGGGTCGATGACCGGCTCGTCGGCATGACGCCGAGCCGCCTCAATCTTCTTGCCGTCGACCACGAGGTCGAGGTGCGGCACGCGGGCTATGCGCCGCAATCGGCCACGATCACGCCGCGGCCCGGATTCCCGGTCATGCGCAGGTTCGAGCTTGAAGCGTTCGATGACGCCTCGGGAGGCGGGTATCTCCAGACGATCACGACCACGTTGGGACAGGAGCTCAAGCTCGTTCCCGCCGGCCGGTTCATGATGGGCTCGTCGCGCCGCGAGGAGTACCGCCGCTCCAACGAGATCCTGCACGAGGTGGAATTGAGCCGCGCGTTCTATCTCGGCGTTCGCGAGGTGAGCAATGCGGAGTTTCGCAAGTTTCGCGAGGCGCAGGGCTCGACGCACGACTCGGGCGAGTTCAACGGCGAGTCGTTGAACGGCGACGATCAACCCGTGGTTCGGGTGACCTGGGAAGAGGCGGCGCAATTCTTGAACTGGCTCAGCATCGAAAATTCGTTGCAACCCGTGTACGACGCGACGTTCGATGCGTGGGCCCCGCACCGACCGTTGCGCAACGGTTACCGCTTGCCGACAGAAGCCGAATGGGAGTGGGCGGCTCGTGCCGCAGGCCGTGATGCACCCGCGGTCTACGCGTGGGGTAACGAGCTGCCGCCGCCGGACCGCGCCGGCAACTATGCGGATCTCTCGGCTGCGCAATTGTTGCCGACGACGCTCGTGACCTACAACGACGCGTTCCCCGTGTCTGCGCCGAGCGGCAGCTTCAGCGCCAACCCCGCCGGAATTTTCGATCTCGGCGGCAACGTCGCGGAGTGGGTGCAGGATTTCTACGAGATCGAAATCACGCCGCCGGAGGGCGTCGTCACCGACCCGTTGGGTCCGGAAGATGGCCGTATACACGTGGTACGCGACGCGAGCTGGCGCAGCGCGACGGCCACGGAATTGCGCCTCGCGTACCGCAACTCGAGCGCCGATGTGCGCGAAGATCTCGGTTTTCGCATCGCGCGCAACTTGGAATGAAGCCGATGCCGCGCGGTCTAATGTTTTGCCGAATCAGCGCGAGGTCACCATGAGCATGTTACGCAACTTTCCCGCATTGGCCGCGCTCGCGCTCGTCACCGCGGGCTCTTGGGCCCAGGACGATGCGCCGGGCGAAGCCGACCCGGCCGCGAATTCCGAGCCGGCATCGCCGCCGGCGCCGGAGTCCGCGCCGCTTCCGGCACCGAATCCGGCTGACGACGTGTTCGTGCCGACGGAGGAGATCGCCGCGGACGAGGAAGTCACGTTTCCCGTCGATATCTAGGACGTTCTGGGAGCTTGCAATCGATGCGCCGCACATTTTCCAACGAGTTCATGTATCAGCTCTTCTCGCTGATCATCGCCACGATCATCGTCCATGCCGTCTACGTGACGAGCGTGCGGCCGAACGCGGACGCCGTGCTCGAAGAGCAGGCTCTGCGCATGCAGCAGGAAGAGAATTACTCGCCGCCGCCGTCGATCGCCGTGATCATTCGCGACTACGAGCAGGAGTCATGCATCATCTTGATGTTGTGGGCCTTCGCGATCTTGGCTTACAAAGCGAGGATGATCTTCAACGAGCGCGCGCTGTTGCAGCGGGAGTTGTTGCCGGTGCGCGAGGGAGTGCGCATCTTGCCCGAAGATACACGCGAGTACGGCCGTGCCCTGCAAGCGCTGCCGGATGAGACGCGCAAGCTGCTTCTGCCGCGCGTTCTTTTGTCCGCTCTCGAGAGATTCGGCGCGACGCGCAACGTGCAGGATGTATCCTCGGTCGCGAACGCCGAGTGCGACTCCGAAAACGAGCGGCTCGACACGGAGCTCGCGATGATTCGCTATATCGCTTGGGCCATCCCGTCGCTCGGGTTCATCGGCACGGTTCGCGGCATCGGTCTCGCGCTCAACGAGGCGCACCGCGCCGTCGAGGGGGACATCACCGGTGTCACCGAGAACCTCGGCACGGCGTTCAATTCGACGCTCGTGGCGCTCCTGATCTCGCTGGTCCTCATGTTCCTCGTCCACCAGCTGCAATTGACGCAAGAGCGGCTCGTGCTCGATGCGCGGAGCTATGTCGATCACAACCTCGTGCGCCACATGCAAGCGCGCGGCGGCCCATAGGTGACGACCGTGGCAACGATCGCCATCGAGATCAACGACGCAGGGCTCACGATCGCGGGGGGAGAGGGGATTCTCGCCGTGGAGCCCGGTTATGCGCTCGTCGACAAGAGCGGCACCGTCACGGGCGGCGCCGCGTACGCGCAGGCGCGGCTGCGACCGGGTCACGTCAGCAACCGGTTCTGGGCGGACTTGAGCCTCGAGAGCGCGACGGCCGGAATCGCGGGCGCGCGCAACAGCGCGGAGCTCGCGTTTGCGCAATTGCGCGCCATTTGGGAGAGCTACAAGAACGTCGCGAACGACGCCGTGCTGGTCGTGCCCGGCCATTACGACAAGCTGCAGCTCGGGATCTTGCTGGGGATCGCCGAGGAATGCGGCATGCCGGTGCGCGGAATGATCGACGTGGCAGCCGCGGCGAGCGAGCGGCCGTATCCGGGACGGCAGCTCGTCTATGTCGATGCGAGCCTGCATCGCGTCGCCGTGACGCCGTTACGGCAGGATCGGGAGGTGACGGCGCTCGAGGAAAGGAGCCTCGGAGCCTTGGGGCTCGCGGCGCTCGATGACTTGTTCGCCAAGCGCATCGCCGAGATCTTCGTGCTCGCGACGCGGTTCGACCCGTTCCACCATGCTGAGAGCGAGCAGGCCCTCTACGACCGGCTGCCGCAATGGCTCGAGCAGCTCAATACCGAAACGCGTGCCGAGCTCACGTTGCCCTTCGGCGACGAGGAGCTCCGAGTCGAGGTCGAGCGCGGCCACTTGCTCGCCGCGGCCGGCGGCGTCTACAAGGCCCTGCTGCAGCTCATTGCGCAAACGCGCGAGCCGGGCTCGGCGCTCGCCGTGCAGCTCAGCGACCGGCTTGCGCGGCGACCCGGACTCGTCGATGCGCTCGCGCGACTCGACGATGCCATCGTCGTCGCGCACGAGCCGGGACGCGCGGCGCGCGGCGCGCTCGCCGCACTCGACGCAATCGTTCCGGGTGAGCAAGTCAAGCTGTTGCGGCATCTCGCGTGGCGCGGCGAGCCCGTCGAGGCGCCCGCGGCCGCCGAGCCGCCGCGGACGGGGCTCGCCGACGACCCGGCCGGGCCGCCGACGCACGTCGTCTATCGCGGCGTGGCCTATCCGATCAACGGCGAGGGACTGCTGATCGGACGCGCGAGGATCGACGACCGGCGCATGATCGTCATCGACGACGTGTCGAGCGGCATCTCGCGCTCGCATTGCGAGCTCGCGGTCAGCCACGGCGAGCTCGTCGTGCGCGATTTGAGCACGCATGGAACGTTCGTGAACGAGAGGCGCGTGTCCGGCCAAGAGGTTCTGCATCCGGCCGACGTCATACGCATCGGCTCGCCGGGCGCCGAGCTCGAGCTCATCAGAGTAGAGCGGTAACGTGGCCAAGAGACGCAACATCGATATCTTCTCGCTGTCGTTTCTCGACGCCATCACCTGCGGCTTCGGGGCCATCATCCTCTTCTACATGATCATCACGGCCCAGGTCGACCTGCGTCGCGAGACCGTGCTCGAGGACCGCTCGGCCGAGGTCGATCGCGTCCAATTGCAGGTGCTCGTCGGCCGCAGAAATCTCGTCGAGCTCAAGGAGGAGCTCGAACGCCTCGTCGAAAAGTGGGCCTCATCGCGGGCCGTGCGCGGCGAGATCGTGGCCGAGATCACGCGCACCCAGCAAGAGATGGAGACCCTGACGCAGGACAGCGACTCGCAACGGGAAATGATCGAGCAGCTCCGTGCCGATCTCGCGGCACTCCAGGCACAGACCGAGGACCTCTCGGCGACGGCTCCGACGCCCGAGGATGCCGGCGACTTCATCCGCAGCGTTCGCGGCGAAGGTTATCGCCAATACTTGACGGGAATGCGCATGGGCGGCGAGCGAATCCTGATTCTCGTCGACGCGTCGACGAGCATGCTCGACGCCACGCTCGTGAACATACTGCGGCGCCGAAACATGTCTCCCGAGCAGCAGCGACAAGCGCCGAAGTGGCAGCAGGTCGTGCGCACGATCGATTGGCTCACGGCGCAGGTCCCATCGACCGCGCAGTTCCAGGTCATTGCGTTCAGCGACCATGCGTGGTCGCTCATCGAGGGGACGGACGGTCAATGGATTCGGGCCGATGACGGCAAGAGCCTCGAGGCCGCCGTGCAAAGCATGCGCCGTTTGACGCCCCAGGGGCCGACGAGCTTGCACGCGGCGTTTGCCGCGGCGAGCGCGCTCGAGCCCAAGCCCGACAACATCTACCTGCTCGTCGACGGCCTGCCGACCATGGGCGAAGTGACCCCGTCGCGGCAAGGCGTGACGGGGCGAGAGCGGCAAAACCACTTCCAGCGCGCACTGCGCGAAGTGCCGTTCAACGTTCCCGTCAACGTTTTGCTGTTCGCGATGGAAGGCGACCCGATGGCGGCGCCGGGCTACTGGACGCTCGCGCTCAAGAGCGGCGGCTCGATGATGGCGCCGTCGAAGGACTGGCCATGACGCGCAAGCGCTCACGCCGCGACTTCCAAACGCTGAGCTTGTCGTTTCTCGACGCCATCACCTGCGGGCTCGGCGCGATCATTCTCATGCTCGTGATCGTGAAGATGTTCGAGCCCGTTCGGCTCGAGGAGAGCAACCTCGAGCTCGAAGCGCTGCTCGAGCAGTACACTCAAGAGCTCGCGGAGATCCTCGGCGAGACCGAAAGCGTGCAACGCGAGCAGCTCGAGATCGTCGACGACGTGGAGCTCGACCAGCAACAGCTCGCGCAGCTCGAGCGCGAGCTCACGCGCATCCGTGCGGCATTTCTCGCGCAACAAGACGCCGAGGAAGACTCGGCCGAGATTGCGGGCCAGCTCGCGCAGGCCAGGCAGTCGCTAACCGAAGAGATGCGCCGTCTGCTCGCGAACAACCGGCCGCGTCCCGACGAGTACAAAGTCGGCGGCATTCCCGTCGACAGCGAGTACATCATCTTCCTCATCGACACGTCGGGAAGCATGCGGTCGTACGAGTGGGACCGCGTGCAGCAGATCATTCAGGAGACGCTCGACGTGTATCCCACGGTCAAGGGCATCCAGGTGCTCAATGACGAAGGCGAGCACATGTTCAGAACCTATCGCGGCCAATGGATGCCCGATACACCGGCGCGCCGCGAGGCCATCATCGACGCGCTGCGCAACTGGAACGCGTTCTCCGATTCCAGCCCGCGCGAAGGCATTCTGACCGCGATCGACACCTATTACGATCCCGAGAAGAAAATTTCGCTCTACGTCTATAGCGATGACCTTTCGCGGGGGTCGATCAGCGCCATCGTGCGCGAGATCGATCGGCGCAATACGCTCGACGCCGAAGGCAACCAGCGCGTGCGCATTCACGCGGTCGCTTTCCCCGTCTATTACGATGTAACCGGCTCGATGCTGACGGCCGCGAATTTCGCGATTCTCATGCGCGCGATCTGTCAGCGTAACGGCGGCACGTTCGTCGCATTGCCGTCGCGCCGCGCCGACTGACGCGCGTCAGAATTCGTCATATTTGCCAAGCGTTCCGCCGCTTTCCGTCAGAGGCGTGACTCCGCCTTGCGCTCCAATGTGCTCGGGAAAGCAGGTTTCCCGGCAGACAATCGAAGGAGCACAACATGAGGAAGCAACTCGTAATAGCCGTGATCGGAGCGCTCGTGACGGCGCCCGCGTGGACCGCCGAGAGCAGCGGCGCTCCCAAGGAGGAAAAGATCGGCGTCGGCAGCGGCGCCGCGATCGGTGCCATGGCCGGCGGCCCCGTCGGATTCGTGGTCGGCGCGGCGCTCGGCGGTTGGCTCGGCGACCGGTTCCACCGGGAGCGCTCCGAGCGCGAGGACTTCGAGCAGCGCTACGCGAGCGCCAGCGCCGATGCGGAGTCGTTCGCGAGCCTGTTGCGCGGCAGCCAGCGCGAATTGGCCGCGCTCCAAGCCGCGCTCGCCGACGAGCAGAAGACTTTCGCGGCGGCGCTCGAGACGGCGCTCGACATCGAAGTGTATTTCCGGACGGAGCAAAGCACGCTCGACGAGGCAACCGAGCAGCGCTTGGCGCAAGTCGCCGAATTGCTCGAGCCGATGGAGGATTTCGTGGTAGTCATCGAAGGACATGCCGATGCGCGCGGCGCGGCGGAGTACAACGATCAGCTATCGGCGCAGCGCGCGGCCGCCGTACGCGACGTATTCCTGCATGCCGGGATCGCGCTCGACCGCATCGCGACGCGTGCGGCCGGCGAGGCCGACTCGACGGCGGAAGAGGGCGACGTCGATGCGCTCGCGCTCGAGCGCCGCGTCGACCTCACGATCGTTCGTCCGAATGCCGCGGAACGCGTCGCGCGGCAATGACTCTGTAGGAGCGGCCTGAGCGCCGCGATCCGGTAGGAGCGGCCTCCGGCCGCGATTCGGTAGCAGCGGTTTCGAGTCCCGATTTTCGCCGGCCGTCCGCGAGAGCGCACGGCCGGCCTTTTGCTGTACACTGCGCCGCTTTCGGCGGACGGCGGCTAGACGAGCCCGTGACGCTTCGTGCGGTCGCTGCCCCCGGGTTCCCGTGCGAGCACATGTAAGAGAGCGGCCACTTTGCCGAGCGTGTCGAACATTCCCCGCGTGTGCGCGTCACCGCTATTGCTCGAGCACACCGACGACGCTTCCGTTCGTAATCGTGCGCACAAACGCCCCAGCTCTTGCTCGAGCCGCAGGCGAGCGATGCACTCGATCTGTCTGTTCACGCCAAGACTATAGTCTTTGGAGCCCTCGTGCACAACGGCCATGCTGCGCGGCATGGATGAGGAGGACTGGCTCCGAGCATCGTTCGGAGATCTGCTCAAGGAGCTCAGGGAAGAGCGAGGCCTTTCCCAGGCGCAACTGGCACTCGAAAGCGAGCTCGATCAGACGTTCGTCTCGTTGCTCGAGCGCGGCCGGCGGCAGCCCACGCTGATCACGCTGTTCGCTCTCTGCGACGGCTTGCGCGTTCCGCCCGACGTCGTGGTTGCGAGGCTCATGGCCGCGCGCCGCTCCCGCAAACGGCGAGTTTGAACGCTGGGCCGTCTCCCGGCAGTTCCCATTTCCGGTCGTTTCATCCATAAATGTGGCGAACGCTCATTGCGCGCGGCGTCTATACTGTATCTAAATACAGTATTCAATGAGGATACACCCATGAGCGAAGCGGAGCTCGCTCTCGAGCAACGGATTGCGGACCGGCTCCGAAGGCTGCATTTCCAGCTACAGATCGCGTACGCCGGCATCGTAGTCGCCGTCGCGGCGCTACATCATCAGAACGCCGACCGCGACGAGGAAATCGCGCGCGTGCTCGAGCACTGCGTCTGCGGCCGCTTATCCGATCAGATCGAGCGCACGGCCGAGCTCATCGCCGGGCTGCGGACGTTGCCGGTGCAAGCGCACGGCGTCGACTCACCATGAGGCGCGTTGGTCGCGGCATCATCGAAGCTGTCGGCCATGCCGGCGTTCGGTACACTGACTCCACGGAATCCAACGATCGAATAGCAAAGGTCGACTTTTCCACATGAGAGTCACGAGTCTGGAAGCCATCCTGCGCGTCTTGAATGACGCCGGCGCCCGATATCTGATTGTCGGCGGTCTTGCCGTTGCCGCTCATGGCTATGGGCGCCTCACGTTCGATCTCGATCTAGTCGTTCAGCTCCGCCCTGACAATGTGCTGCGTGCGTTGAGGGCGCTCGAGTCGCTGGGCTACCTGCCGCTCGTGCCCGTGCCGGTCGAGGATTTTGCCGACGCGAAGAAGCGAGAGACCTGGACACGTGAGAAAAACATGGTTGTGTTTCAGCTCCACAGCGAGCGGCATCGGGACACGCAAATCGACCTTTTCGTTGCGGAACCGTTCGATTTCGAGCACGAGTACCGGTGCGCCAAAATCGGTGAGATCATGCCCGGGTTGCGGGCCCCCTTCGTGCGGATCGAAACTCTCATTCGCATGAAGGAATCCGCGGGACGCGAAAAGGACCTCGAGGACATCCGACAGTTGCGATTGCTGATGGAGCACACCGACGATGGCGAGTGACGAGACACGCGAGTCGGCTTCGCTCAAGGACGCGTGGCGCGAGCACAATCTCTCGCAGCTCTTATATTTCCGCTCTTTGTCATTGCGTGAGAAACTCGCGGCCGTCGAGGGCATGGCGGATGTCGTGCGACTGCTCGAGCAGATGCGCGCCCGAGATGGCTTCAGAACGGGCGCGCCGACCACAGGAGAGACGCAGGCGGAACGGGCGCTCGGCGGTGAGGAACCGGCAGGTGCTTGAAATCGAGCCTGCCAGATCCCGGCTCACGATTCGCCCCGGCCTCATCGGGTCGCGAACGTCTCGACGAAATCCGCAATCCGCGAAGTGTCGCGCTCCGGATTCCGCGACAACGCGATAACGGGCACGGCACGCAAGAAGCGCCGTAATGTGTCCGCCGTCTCGGCAAGAGTAGTGGGTTGCTGCAATGACTCGCTGATCACTACACCCGCGAGCTCGATGCCACGCCCACGCAGCGCCGCGGCTGCGGTCAAGGTGTGGCTCAGCGTGCCGAGATAGCTGCCGGCGACGAGAATGGTCTTGGGCGCAACGCGCTCGATCCAATCGAGAACCGTGTGCTCGGCGTCGAGCGGCACCATGACGCCGCCGATGCCTTCGATCAGCGTGAGCTCGGCGTCGGCGGATTCAGCGCAGAACGCGACGAGCTCGTCGAACGGTATCGAGCGCTGCTCGCGCCGCGCAGCCATGTCCGGAGAAAGCGGCGCTGCGTAGTGCCACGGCGTCGTCGCCTCGAGGTTCGCATGCGACAACGGCAACCGTTGTGCCTCGAGTAACCGCCCCGTGTCGCTCGTCGCGGGCGCCGCCGCGTCGAAGCCGGTGGCCACGGGCTTGAGAGCGCGCACTCGCCGGCCGGAGACGCTGAGCTCCGCAATGAGCCGGCACATTACGAACGTCTTGCCGACGCCGGTGCCGGTCGCGGTGACGAAGACGCGCGTCACGCCGCGATGCCGTTGGCGGACACCGCGGCGGCGAGCGCCGCGACCTCCGCGTCCGAATGCGCGGCCGAGAACGCGAATCGCAGACGTGCCGTGCCGTTCGGCACGGTCGGGGGCCGGATCGCGGCGACGAGGAAGCCTGCACGGCGCAGCGCGTCGCCCGCTTGCAGCGCGCGCTCGGCGGAACCGAGCACGATCGCAACGATCGCCGACTGCGCCGGCGGCAGCGCAAGCAGGTCCGTGAAGCGCCGCGCGTGGGCAAGCGGTTTGGCAACGAGCGCGACGTTGCTCATGATGATCTTGAGCGCCGCGATCGCGGCGGCGACGGTGCCTGGCGGCAAGCCCGTCGAGTAGACGAAGCTGCGCGCGCGGTTGCGAACGAGCTCGGCAACCGGCCGGCTCGCGCACAAGTAGCCGCCGTATCCGCCGACCGCTTTCGACAAAGTACCCATCTGCAACGGCACGGCAACGGGCGTTCCGTGGGCGAACGTCGAGCCGCGGCCGGCGCCGACGACGCCGAGACCATGAGCGTCGTCCGTCATGAGCCACGCGTCATAGCCTTCCGCGAGCGCCGCGAGCGGTGCGAGCGGTGCGAGATCGCCTTCCATGCTGAATACGCCGTCAGTGAGCAGCAGGCAGTGCCGGTATCGCTCGCGCTCCGCAGCGAGCACGCGGCGCGCATCGTCGACGTCGTTGTGCTTGAAGGTCGTGACTTGCGTACGGCTCAACGCCGCGCCCGCCAATATGCACGAATGACTGAGCTCGTCGACGAGAATCAGGTCCGAAGCGCCGGCGAGCACGGGAATCACGCCGACGTTCGTGAGATACCCGCTGCCGAAAACGATCGCGTCCTCGCTGCCCTTGAGCCGCGCCAGGCAGTCTTCGAGCTCGGCATAGAGCGGGTGATTCCCCGTGATGAGGCGCGAGGCGCCGGCGCCGGCTCCGTATCTCGCTGTCGCAGCCCGGCTCGCCTCGATGACGTCGGGATGATGCGAAAGCCCAAGGTAGTCGTTGCAGGCAAACGAGATCAGACGCGTGCCGCGGTTGTCGACCTCGGAGCCGCTCCGGCGCTCCGTGACACCCATCTCGCGCCGCAAATTGCGTCGCGCAAGCGAGTCGAGCTTGTGCTGGGCGAAGCGGTCCAAGGACCCATTGGTCATCGTACGGCTCAGCCGGGCTCGCCGCCGATGCGCGCGAGAAGCTCGGCCGTCATCGCGCGCATGAGCGCCGCGTCGCCGCGGCTTTCGACGTTCAAGCGCAACAACGGCTCCGTATTCGAGGCGCGCAGATTGAAGCGCCAATCGGAAAATTCCATGCTGAGACCGTCCACATGGTCGGTAGCGAGCGCGTCGGCGGCGTAGGCGGCTTGTATTCGGCCCAGTACGGCATTGGCATCCGCCACCTTGCGATTGATCTCGCCGCTCGCCGGAAACTTCGCAACTCGATCGGCCACGAGGCTCGAAAGCTTCGCGCCCTCCTGCGACATGATCTCGGCGACGAGGAGCCACGGAATCATGCCGCTGTCGGCATACGAGAACTTGCGAAAGTAGTGGTGTGCGCTCATCTCCCCGCCGTAGATCCCGTCCACGTCGCGCATCGTTTGCTTGATGAAGGCGTGTCCCGATTTGCTTTGCACGGCACGGCCACGGCCTTGCGCGACGACGTCGAGGGTATTCCAAGTCAGGCGTGGATCGTGCACGATCGTCGCGCCCGGCGATTTGCTCAGGAATGAATGCGCGAGCAGCCCGACGATGTAGTAGCCCTCGACGAATTCGCCGCGCTCGTTGAACAGAAAGCAACGGTCGAAGTCCCCGTCCCAAGCGACACCGAGATCCGCGCCCGTCGCGCGTATGCGCGCGATCGTGGATTGCCGTTTCTCCTCGATCATGGGATTGGGGACGCCGTTCGGGAAAGTGCCGTCCGGTTCATGATTGAGCTTGATGAACTGAAACGGCAGGTGCGGCTCGAGCAGATCGACGATCGGCCCGGCGCCGCCGTTGCCGGCATTGACGACGATCCTGAGCGGCCGCAACGCCGCGACATCGACGTAGGACAGCAGATGGTCGACATACTCCTTGCGCACGTCGATGTCGCGGACCGTGCCTTTGCGGGTGGCAGGCGCGAACTCCCCCCGCTCGGCGATTGCGCGTATGTCCTCGAGCCCCGTGTCGCCACTGATCGGCCGGGATTGCTCGCGCACCATCTTCATGCCGTTGTAGTTCGGCGGGTTGTGGCTCGCCGTGACCATGATCCCGCCGTCTAAGCCCAAGTGAAACGTCGCAAAGTAGACCATCTCCGTGCCGCACACGCCGATGTCGACGACGTCGACGCCGGACTCGGTGAGCCCGCGTACGAGCGCGGCGACGAGCTTGGGGCTCGACAAGCGAATGTCTTGACCGACGGCGATCTTCCGCGGTGCCACGAACTCGGCGTATGCGCGGCCGATGCGATGGACGATCTCGGCATCGAGATCCTCGGGCACGCGACCGCGGACGTCGTAAGCCTTGAAGCAGTTGATTTTCATGAATCCAGTATACCGAGAAACGCCGGCGCGATTGTTTGGCGTAGTATCGTTCGGATGCCCGCGGCCGTCGGAGGGAATGCATGACATCGTCCGTTTGGATGCCCTACTGCCAAATGGCGACCGCGCCGCCGCCGCTGCGCGTCGCACGCACCGACGGCGTCTATATCGAGCTTGCCGACGGCCGTCGGCTGGTCGACGGCAACGCGTCCTGGTGGACTGCGTGCCATGGCTACAATCATCCGCACATACGCAAAGCCATCGAGATGCAACTCGCCAAGATGCCGCACGTCATGCTCGGCGGGCTCGTGCACGAGCCCGTGCTCGAGCTTGCCGACCGTTTGGCGACGATTCTGCCCGGCGATCTTAAGCACGTCTTCTTTTCCGAATCCGGGTCGGTGGCCGTCGAAGTCGCGATGAAAATGGCGCTGCAATACTGGATCAATCGCGGCACACGTCGGCGCAAGCAGTTCGTGGCTTTCCGCAACGCCTATCACGGCGATACGTTTGCCGCGATGTCGGTGTGCGACCCCGAGGACGGCATGCATGCGTTGTTCGCGGGGCTCTTGGCGCCGCAATGCATCGTCGAGCTACCGGCGAATGATCGGGGGCTCGCGGAGCTCGAGCGCACTCTCGACGAGCGCGCCGCCGGGCTCGCGGGGCTCATCATCGAGCCTTTAGTACAAGCGGCCGGCGGTATGAAGTTTCACGAGCCCGCCATGCTCGCCCGCATCGTGGATTGCGCGCGGCGCCGTGATTTGCTCGTGATCTTCGATGAGATTGCCACGGGCTTCGGGCGTACCGGGACGATGTTCGCCGCTGAGCAAGCGGGCGTGGTGCCGGACATCATGACGCTCTCGAAGGCGCTCACGGGGGGGGCGCTGCCGCTCGCAGCGACCGCGGCCCGGCGTCACGTCTACGAGGCGTTTCTCTCCGCGGACGCGGGCAAAGCTCTCATGCACGGTCCGACGTTCTCGGGGAACGCGTTGGCGTGTGCGGCGGCCAACGCATCGCTCGAGTTGTTCGCGACGGAGCCGCGACTCACGCAGGTCGCAGACATCGCGGCGCAACTCGACGAGGGATTGCGGCGCTGTCGAGGCATGGCCGGCGTCGCCGACGTCCGCGTCAAGGGCGCGATCGGTGTGGTGCAACTCGCACGTCGGTGCGATCTCGATGCGTTGCGGACGCGTTTCATCGCAGCGGGCGTTTGGGTGAGACCGCTCGGTGATGTCGTCTACTTGATGCCGGCGCTCACGATCGCCTCCGGCGAGCTCGAGGTGCTCATCGACGCGGTCGTCGACGTCGTCGCGGAGCTAGCGTCGTAGGAGCGAGCTTCGCTCGCGATTCTTCAATCGCGAGCGGAGCTCGCTCCTACAATCAGAACATCTCCGAGGCGTCGGGCTCGACCTCATCCGCGCCGTCGTACCGGTTCGGGATGAAATCGCCGGTCACCATCTCGCGATACGAAAGCCCCGGGGCCACCATCGGATAGACGCCCGCCTCGGGATCGATGATGACCTCGAGGAATGCCGGGCCGTCGTGGTGCAGGAACTCGTCGAGAATTTGCGGCACGTTCTTCTTCTCGCTCAAGCGTTTCGCATAGCGGAACCCGTCGGCCTCGGCCGCTTTGACGAAATCCTTCTTGCGCAGCGACTTGTCGCTCGCGGACAAGCGTCCTTTGAAAAACAGCCGTTGCCACTGCATGACCATGCCGTCGCCGTAGTTGTTGAGCACGACGATTTTGAGCGGCAGGTCGTAGCTCGTGACGGTCTCGAGCTCGCCGAGATTCATGCGGATGCTCGCATCCCCGTCGACGTCGATGACGAGCTTGTCGCGACGCGCGAATTGAGCGCCGATCGCGGCCGGCAATCCGAAGCCCATCGTGCCCATGCTGCCCGACGTGAGCCACAGCCGCGGCTCGCGAAAGTCGAAATACTGCGCCGCCCACATCTGATGCTGGCCGACGCCGGTCGAGATGATTGCTTCCCCCTTGGTGATGCGATTCATGGTCTCGATGACGTAATTCGGCTGAATCTTCGCGCTGTCGCGATCATAATTGAGACCATAGGTCGATTTCAGCGCCTCGATCTCCGCGTGCCACACGCTGAAATCCGCGGCAAAGCCGTTGCGCCGGCCGTATGCCAGCAGTCGCTCGAGAGCAGCGCCGAGAAGTCCGACATGGTGCCAGTGCGCGGTTTTCACCTTGTGGATTTCGGACGGATCGATGTCGAAATGCAGAATGCGCCGCGCCTTCACCGCAAACTTGGCCGGATTGCCGGCGACGCGATCGTCGAAGCGCGCGCCCACGCATATCAGAAGGTCGCAGTCGTCGATCGCGTAATTCGCGCTCGCGAGGCCGTGCATGCCGAGCATCTGCATGGCGAGAGGATGCTTCGTGTCGAAGCTGCCCAAGCCCATCAACGTCGTCGTCACTGGAATCTGGTACGCGGTGGCGAGCGCGCGCAGCGACCCGCTTGCGTTGGCGTTGATCACGCCGCCGCCGGCATAGATCATGGGGCGCCGGCTCTCGGCAAGCATCTCGAAGAACTGCTGGCACTTCGCTTCGTCGATCTCGTTGTTTTCGATCTCCGCGAGCCGCGACCTGTAACCGGGGATCGGCAAGCGGCTGGCGCCGTGAAAGGCGCCTTCCCAATTCTGCACGTCCTTGGGAACGTCGATGACGACGGGTCCGGGCCGGCCCGTGGAGGCGATCTCGAAGGCCGTGCGCACCGTTGCCTCGAGACGCTCCGGATCCGTGACGAGAAAGATATGTTTCGCGACGGCGCCCATGATGGCGCTGACGGGGGCTTCCTGAAATGCATCCGTGCCGATCGAGGACGTGGGCACCTGGCCGCAAATCACGACAATCGGCACCGAGTCGGCCATGCAGTCGCGCACGGGCGTCACGCAATTCGTTGCACCCGGCCCCGAGGTCACCATGACGACGCCCGGCCGGCCGCTTGCGCGCGCGTAGCCTGCGGCCATGAAGCCTGCGCCTTGTTCGTTCGCCGGCACGATCAACGGCATCGGCTCGACACCGTTGCGCGAGTGGGATTGATTGAAGCGAAAGACGGCGTCGTAGGTCGGCAGAATCGCGCCGCCGCTGTAGCCGAAGATCGTATCGACGCCTTCGTCCGCGAGCACCTGAATGATCATGTCGGCGCCGTTCAAGCGCGTCCCCGCAAGCGGGTGAGTGCTTTCGACGCGCGGCTGTGTCTGCGTTTCCATGGTTGCTCAGGTGGCCAAATGCAGGCCTTTCGGGCGTGCCGATCGTCCTGAGTGTTGACGAAAAGGTATTGCATTGCAATAGCCGTTGTTCTGCGCCAACATTGATCGGCTAAGGACGGCTCCTCAGCAAGCGGCCATGCGACACATTATTTCCATCCTGGTGCAGAACGAAGCGGGCGTCCTGTCGCGCGTTTCCAACCTGTTTTCCTCGCGCGGCTACAACATCGAGAGCTTGAACGTCGCGCCGACGGCGGACACGAAAGTGTCGCGCGTGACTCTCGTGACGCGCGGTTCCGACCCGGTCATCGAGCAGATTACCAAGCAACTCGGCAAGCTCATCGATGTCGTGGCGATCACGGACCTCACGAGCTTCGATCACATCGAACGGGAGCTCGCGTTGTTCAAGGTGCACATGGTCAACGGCCGCGTCGAGGAGCTCACGCGCATCGTCGCTCAATCGAGTGCTCGTATTCTCGACGATCATCAAGGACACTACACGATCGAATTCATCGGCGGGAGCCAAGAGGTCGATCGATTCATGGAACGCATTGCCGCTACCGGCAGGCTCACGACGGTCGTACGCGGTGGCGCGATGGCGGTCGCCCGGGGTGCGCCGGTTTTCGGCCGCGGCACGAGATGAAGCATCGTGAGCGCGCCATCCATCGATACCAATGCCGAGCGTTTGCGCGGTGCCGAGCGGGTTGTCATCAAGATCGGCTCGGCCTTGTTCGTGGATCAAGAGACGGGCGCGCTCGATCGGGGTTGGCTCGCAGGGTTGTGTGAGGACGTCGCCGAGCTCAAGCGCAACAAAGCGCAAGTCGTGATCGTGTCTTCGGGCGCAGTTGCGCTCGGTGCGCGCGAGCTCGGTCTCGATCCGCGGCGCGCGCAGCTCGAGGATAAACAGGCCGCCGCGGCCGCCGGGCAGATCCTGCTCGCGCATGCCTACCACGAGACGCTCGGGCAGCTCGGAATCAAGGCCGCTCAAGTGCTGCTCACGCTCGACGACAGCGAAAGCCGCCGGCGCTACCTCAATGCGAGCCGCACACTGCTGACGCTGTTGCGCGGCGGCGTGGTTCCCGTCGTCAACGAGAACGATACCGTCGCGACGCAAGAGCTGCGCTACGGAGACAACGACCGTCTCGCCGCGCGTGTGGCGCAGATGATCAGCGCCGAGTGCCTCGTCTTGCTGTCGGACGTCGACGGGCTCTATACGGGCGACCCGCAGCGCGACCCGTCGGCGCGTCACGTGCCGGAAGTCAGCGAGATCAGCGCGCAGATTTGGAACATGGCGGGCGGGCCGAAATCGCAGCACGGCTCGGGCGGCATGCGCACGAAGCTCGACGCGGCGCGCATTGCGATCGGCGCCGGGTGCCGCATGGCGATAACGAGCGGCCGCGTGAGTCGCCCCGTGAGCGCGTTGCTCAATGGCGCGCGTGCGACCTGGTTCCTGCCGACCGCGACGCCGCGCGCGGCACGCAAGCAATGGATCGCCGGGACTCTGCAGCCGAAGGGCACGATTCTGGTCGACGCCGGCGCCGAGCGCGCCCTTACGGGCGGGCGCAGCCTCCTTCCCGCGGGCGTCACGGGTGTCGAGGGCTATTTCGAGCGCGGCGACGCGGTCCGAGTGGCCGCGGGCGACGGCACGGAAATCGGCCGGGGGCTCATCGCTTACTCGGCGGAGGAGGCGACGGCGATTGCGGGCAATAAGTCGGAGCGGTTCGAGGAGATCTTGGGCTATCGCGGCAGGGATGAGATGATTCACCGCGACGATCTTGTCCTGACGCAAAAGAGGGAGCAGTCATGAGCACCGCCGAGCGCGCCGTCGCCTCGAGCATATACGAGCAAATGATGGAGATCGGCCGCGCGGCGAAAGCGGCGGCCGCCGAGCTCGCGCGCTCTCCGACCGCGGCGCGCGATGCGGCGCTCAATGACGCCGCGAAGGAGCTGCGCAAGTCGGCGGCGACGATACTGCGCGCCAATGAGCAAGATTTCGCGGCAGCGAAAGAGCGTGGCTTGAGCGGGGCGCTGCTCGATCGTCTGGCGCTCAACGACTCGCGCATCGAGGCGATGGCGCGCGGTCTCGAGGACATCGCGTCGCTGCCCGATCCGGTCGGCGAAATCATCGGCGAATGGCAGCGGCCCAACGGCCTCAAGATTCAGCGCGTCCGCGTGCCGCTCGGGGTCATCGGCATCATCTACGAGAGCCGGCCGAACGTGACGGCCGATGCGGGCGGACTGTGCTTGAAGAGCGGCAACGCCGTCATTCTGCGCGGCGGGTCGGAGAGCGCCCTGTCGAGCGCTGCGATTCACGCCTGTCTCGTGCGCGGGCTCGTTTCGCAAGGTCTCCCCGCGAAAGCCGTGCAAATGGTGCCCACTCAGGATCGCGAGGCCGTCGGCATCCTGTTGCGCGACATGGGGCAATACATCGACGTGATCGTGCCGCGCGGCGGCAAGAGCCTGATCGCGCGCGTGCAACAGGATGCACGTGTGCCCGTCATGGGCCACCTCGAAGGCATTTGCCATACCTTCGTCCACGGCGCCGCCGATCTTACAATGGCGCGGCGCATCGTGCTCAACGCGAAGATGCGCAGGACCGGCATCTGCGGAGCCACGGAGACCGTGCTCGTCGACCGCGCCTGCGCAGCCACCCACCTTGCGCCGATCGTCAAGGACTTGCTCGATGCAGGATGCGAAGTGCGCGGCGATGCGGCGACGCAAAACGTCGATGGTCGCGTGAAATCCGCGAGTGCCGCCGATTTTGGCAAGGAGTTTCTCGACGCGATCGTGGCCGTCAAGGTCATCGACGGTCTCGATGCGGCGCTCGACCACGTGCGCCGCTTCGGCTCCGCGCACACCGATGCCATCGTCACCGACGATGCGCGCGCCGCCGAACGATTTCTCACCGAGCTCGACAGCGCGATCCTCATGCACAACACGTCCACGCAATTCGCCGACGGCGGCGAGTTCGGCATGGGCGCGGAGATCGGCATTGCGACGGGGCGCGTGCATGCGCGCGGGCCCGTCGGTGCCGCCGAGCTCACGAGCTACAAATACGTCGTGCGCGGTAGCGGTCAGACGCGCGCTTGAGCGCCGGCCGCTACGACCTCATCGTCATCGGCGCGGGAATCAACGGCGCCGCCGTTGCGAGGGAAGCCGCGCTCTTGGGGCGAAAGGTGCTCCTCGTCGAGCAGGGCGACGTCGGCGGGGGAACCAGCGCCGCGTCGACGCGCCTGATACACGGCGGATTGCGTTATCTCGAGCACGCCGAGATCGGTCTGGTGCGGGAGTCTTTGCACGAGCGTGAGCGATTGCTGCGTCTCGCGCCGCACCTCGTGACGCCGCTCAAGTTGTGCTTGCCGATCTATCGCGGCGGCGCCCGCAAGGCGTGGCAGATTCGGGCCGGCATGTGCCTTTACGACCTCCTGTCGGCCGGCAAGTCCGTCCCGCGCCACCGCATGCTCGGCCGCGACGAGTTGCTCGAGGAGCTGCCGGGCTTGGCCGCCGCATCATTGCGCGGCGGCGCTGAGTACCACGACGCCCAGGTCGCGTTTCCCGAGCGGCTTGTGCTCGAGAACGTGCTTGACGCCGTTGCCCACGGGACCGAGCTTCGGACGTACACGCGTGCGACGCAGATCATCGCGGTTGACGGCCGCGCGCGCGGCATCGAGTGGCGGCGGCGCGACGGAACGCGGGGGCGCGCCGACGCCGACATCATCGTCAACGCGAGCGGCCCTTGGGTCGATCGCGTGGTCGGCGACCTCGCTACACGAAAGCTCATCGGCGGAACCAAAGGCAGTCACGTGATCTGCACCCCGTTTCCAGGCGCGCCGGCGCACGCCGTCTACGCGGAAGCGGCCGGCGACGCGCGGCCGTTTTTCGTCGTGCCGTGGAACGGCTTGTACTTGATCGGGACCACGGACGAGCGTTACGTGGACGATCCGGGCGAAGCCCGCACGAGCATGGCGGAGTACCGTTATCTGATCGCCGCCGCGGAGCGGCTCTTTCCATCCGCGGCACCCCTCGAGCACCGTGTGTGCTACACGCAGGCGGGCGTACGGCCGTTGCCGCAGACTTCCAAGAGCCGGACGGGCGCCATTACCCGTAGCCACATCATCCACGAGCACCGCAATGCGCGAGGCCTCTATTCGATCATCGGCGGCAAGCTGACGACGCACCGCGCGCTTGCCGAAGACGTGCTGCGGCGGCTGCGGCGCCGCTTGGGCGTCGGCGGAGAGAGCGCCTCGCGGGAGCGCCCCCTGCCCGGTGCCTTGGGGGACGCGGCGAGCCGCGACTTGCGCGCCGAGATCGGGGCAAAGCTCGGGGCGGATCAGGCCGATCGGCTCTGGCGCATCTACGGCGGCGAAGCCCGCACGATTGCCGCGCGGGCGCAGGCGGAGCTCAAGATGGTCGTCGGCCCGGGTTCGAAAGTGCTGGTCGCCGAGCTCGTGCATGCCGTCGACGAAGAGTGGGCGACGTCGCTGGCCGACATCTTGCTACGTCGTTGCATGGCCGGGCTCGACGCCGACCGGGGGATCAAGACGGCGCCGGGCGTCGCGCAGTGGCTCGTGCGTCTCGGCATCTGGGACAAGGCCCGCGCGGAGCGGGAGCTCGGCGAGTATCGCGTGCACGTGCGGCGCTTCGACCGCCCCGCGGCTTGAGGCGCTGTCCGCTTGCCGCGAGTTCGCGAGCGCGCGCGACGTTGCTATGATAGTGCTTCCGCTCAGCAAGCGTGGGGGGAACGCATGGGTTCGCACGTAGGCGTCGAATTCGGCCTGTGTGCCGCAGCACGTCGTGCGGCGCGTTGCGGCCTCTTGGCATTGATCGCCGGCACGAGTCCCGCGTTCTCGCAGCCGCCGCAGCTTCTGCCGCAGCCGCCGGCATTCGCGCCCGCGGATTTTGCGATGCCAAACGAGCTCGTGAAGATCACGCTCGACCGCCGCGATGTCGCTCCCGAGAACCACCAAGTGCTGATCCGCTGCCAAGCCTTCGTGGGGACCGAGGGCAACGTCGACGACGTCAGCTGCATGAGCTCCGCGCCCGGCGAGCACGTCAAATACGTCGCGGCCGTGCTCGATACCGTTCCGGATCAGTCGTTCACGCCGGCGCGCGTCGTTGGCGAGCCGGTGCGCGTCTATATGAGTTTCGCGGTTTTCTTCATCTGCGCGAATCAAGCCTGCCAAGCGATACCCGTGCGCAACCACGGCGAGTATGTCGAGGAATACGGGATCGCCTATTTCGCGCCGCAGCCGATTCTTCCCGAGGATATGTGGTACGCAGGATTCGAGCAAAAGCTCGCGTGGACCCGCGCCGGCATGCCGACGATGGGCGAGATTAATCGTTTACGCCAGGCTCGCGGTAGCCCGTCCCGAGGCGCGGGCGTGTCGACGCTGCCGCTCGGCGCGTCGCTTTCGGCCGAGGTCGCCGCGGACGGCACCGTGAGCGGCGTCGAGTCGATTCCACTTGGAGATGCCGACGGCCCTGCCGGTTTCGGCCCCCGCGCACCGGGCGGCGCCGACCCGCTCGAGGGTTTCGGCGCGGTCGAGTTCATTCCGGGCTTCCGCGGCGCGGAAGCAGTACCGATGCGCATCGTCGAGCAGACCGTCACCTACGATTTCTGACGCCGCGCTTCAGAACAGCCGCTGCGGTCTCTCGGCGCGCTCCCGCGGGCGCTCTTCCGCGCCCTCGGCGGCCGGACGCTCGCGCTCCGAGTCCGCGGAGAAGAGCTCCTTGAGCCTGCGCGCCGTCACGATGATCTCTTCGATCTGCGGACGTTTCGCGGTGACGATGAATTCGTCGATGATCGGCGAGACGCGCGGCTCGCTCGCAAACGCCGCGGCCGATAGCGCGGCGGCAAGCACACCCATGCCGCAAACGATTCTGAGTTTCATTGCATTGCTCCGATAACATGAACGAACAACGCAATATTGCGGCGTGCAAGGGGGCGGCTCCATGGAGAAAGCTCAAGAATGCCCGGGCGCGCCGAGGTTCGGCTCGAAGACGTCGACGCTATGCCCCGGCGGGCCGGTCGACGGGCTCGAAGCGCGGCGAGGGCCGGTCCCCGCGCCGCGAATACAAGTGCTCGCTCGCCATGTCACGCAGCGCGCGGTCGCGCTCTTCCGCCGTCGCATACCAGTGAAAGCGCTCCCAATCGGAGCCGATCAAGCGCGTGAACGTATCGCGAGGCGGCAAGCTCACGCGGATGCCGTACCGCTTCGTGGTCGCCGGCGTGAGATTGAGATTGTGCGCGTGACAAATATCCATGGACTTTCAATGATACCGCCGAATCGCGGCACGAGGCGGTCCTCAGCGGCCTTGGCGCTCTTCCGGGCCGCTGCGCTCGGGCCAGCCGAGCAGCGCGCGCGTGATCCAGCGATACGGCGGCTTGACGAGAGCGCGCCAGCAGCGCGCCGCGACCGAAGGCGTTGAAAGCAACCGCCGTTGCCGCGCGGTCACGTCGTTCGGCAAGTAATGCTGCTTGTGCTTGTAAAGGTGACGCAAATCCTCGCGCGCGAGCACGCGAAACAACTTGCCGCGGTGCGGTGCGACGCTCGCCACCTGAAAATCGATGATTCCCGGCCCGCCGTCCGCAAGACGCAGCCAATTGGCTTCTTTGGCCAAATCGTTATGGGCGACGTTGCAGCGATGCATGCGCACGACGAGCTTGAGCGCGGCGCGAAAGTATTCGCGTGAATCCGGTCGCGCCCGGAACATGACCTCTCCGGCGAGGTAGCTGCGCGTGAGCCGCACACCGTCGAAGGCAATGAGCCGCGGCACGCGGCAGAGAGCGCCCATGCGCTCGAGCGCCGCGGCCTCGCGCCGCGCCATGGCGCGGGCGAGCCCGCGCAGCCACCAGCGCGCCGCCCCCGTATCGCGCGTCACGACGGTGGCCGCCCCGGCGGATTCGAGCAGTACCGTGCCGAAAGGGTCTTGTTTGAGTATGCGTCGGGTAGCCATGCCGCAAGCCGGGGATTTAATATCGGGCCGATCGGGCGCTTCGCCCACTATTAGAGACGTACCTTTGTGCCGAGAGTAGTCCAGGCAGGTGAATTTTTTGTCGTCGGCGGACCGGTGCAATCGGATCGCCCCTGCTACATCGAGCGCAGCGCCGACGGCGAGCTGCTTTCGAGCATCGCGGACCAGCGTTTCTCCTATGTCTTGAGCCCGCGTGCCACGGGCAAATCGAGCCTCATGGCGCGTACGATCCGCCGCTTGCGGCGCGAGGGACAACTCGCGGCCGTCGTCGACCTGACCCAAATCGGCGCGCGCGGCGAAGGCACCGACGCGGGCCGCTGGTACTACAGCATCGCCTACCGCATCGTGCGGGATCTGCGCCTCAAAGTGGATCTACAGTACTGGTGGCAAGAGAAGAGTGCGTTGCTCGGGGATCAGCGGCTCGTCGAGTTCTTCTGGGAAATCGTGCTGACGCATACGACGGCGCCGATCACGATTTTCATCGACGAAGCGGAGCGCGCCACTGACTTGCCTTTCTCCCTCGAGCTCTTCTCGGCGATTCGCAGCTGCTACCAGCAACGCGTCACCGAGCCCGACTACGCGCGCCTGAATTTCGTCGTCATGGGAGTGGCTACGGCCGCGCAGCTCTGCCCGAATGCCGGCGTTTCCCCATTCATCGACGGCCAGGCGATCGAGCTTAAGGACTTCACGTTGACGGAGTGCTATCAGCTCGCGGCGGGTTTCGGTCTCGACGCGACCGTGGGGCGCTCGTTGATCGAGCGCATTTATACGTGGACGAGCGGCCAACCCTATTTGACGCAAAAGATCGCACGCGGCGTCGCGCGCAAAGGCGGCCGGCTTGCGGACGTCGATCGCGTCGTCCAGGAGCAGTTTCTCGCGCCCGGCACATCGCAGGAAGAGCCGCTGCTCAACCACATTCGGGTGCTGCTCGCCGAAGGCGCGCCGAAAGCGCGGCATGCGCTCGCACGTCTCGTCAAGCTGGCTCAGGGCGTCGAGGTTCCCGCGGAGCCCGGCTCCGACTGGCGCGAGCTCTTGGAGCTCGCGGGCATCGTCACCGTCGACGGGACCGGTAAGCTCGCTTTTCGCAACCAAATCTTCGCGCGCGTCTTCGGCGAGCGCTGGGCCAAGGCCGAGATGCCGCCGGACTGGCGCATGCGCGCGGCCGCCGTGGCGGGCTTGGTTGTCGCCGTTTTGCTGCCGTATTGGTACACGCAGGTTTTGCCGCGCCCGTACATCAATACCTTGTCGGTCGTAACCGAGGATTACGCCGTCGCGGAAGACGCCTACCGCCGTCTGCACCGCTTGCCGGGATTCGCAGCGCGCGCCGACCGTCTGCTCGCGGACGTCATGGTTCGCCGCAGTGAGCGCACCTCGACGATCACGGGCGCGCTCGCCGCCGACGCCGTCATCAGAGAGTCGCTCGGCATGCCGGAGCTCGCCGACGAGATGATCGGGAAGTACTGGTTACGCCGATCCGCGGCAGCCATGCACCGCGGCGACCGCGACGAGGCGTTGCTCTATGCCATGGAGGCACGCCGCGATGCGCCGGACATCCCCGTGCAGACCGCGACGGAGCTCATCGGTTCGGACTACGTACACTTGCAGCGCACTTTCCGGCTGCCGCAAGCGCCGATCAGCTGGGACGTCGACTGGGAGCGCAACGAGCTCGTGGTCGTCGATCAAGCGCATCGCGTCGAGCGTTTGCCGCTGGCGCCCGTCGATGCCTCGAACGCGCGCGGCAACCTCGACAGCACGGTTTCCGAGCGGCTCACGGCCGTGCAACACGTGCCTGTGTCGCGTGAGCTCGTCGTCGACGACGAAGGGACGGCCGATGCCTTCAACTTGTTTCTCACCGTGCAACACGCACGCGCGAGCGATCTCCAGCTCACGCTGACTGCGCCGAGCGGCGCGCAAGCGACGCTCCCGGTCCCGCAACCGCGCGTCGACCAGCACGAGCTCATTTTCAGCGCCAGGGACTCCGCGCTCGAGGCGCTCGCCGACGAGCAGGTGCTCGGGCGTTGGCAGCTCACGCTCGTCGATCGTCGGTCCGGCGAAACCGGGGTCTTGGCGAGCTGGGGCCTGCAATTCGGCGCCGATCGGTTGCCGTGGCAAGACACGCCGGAGCAGGGCGCCCCGCTGCCGGATCCGGTCCGAACGGAGCAAGTCGACATCGCGTTGAGCCCCGCCGGGCGCATTGCGATCGCGCAGCCGACACGCGCCGGAGCCGCCGGCTCGCTGGCCGTCTGGGACTTGAGAAGCGGCGAGCTCGTGGCAGATCTGCAGGGCCAATCCGCCCCCCCCGAGCAAGTCGTGATCAGCGCCGCCACCCATCGCGTTCTCGCCGTGACGGGCAACGAGGCGGCGATTTGGGACTTCGGCGGTGAGGCCCCGGTCGCCCGCTTGACGACGGATACCGAATTCGCGTTGCCGCCCGCCATGAGCAGCGACGGGGCATTCGTCGTCATCGCGGAGACGATCGAGGACGAGGCGCCGCTCTTCAGCTTGCTCGACGTCGAAACCGGCGAGTTGCTCGCGAGCTTCGAGGGTGTCGCAGCGGTGCGTCAATGGGTGCTCGGTCCGGGTGCCGGATTTCTCGCGGTCGTCGACGGCGCCGGCCGTGCCCTCGTGCTCGATCCGCGCGCCGATTCAGTGCGCACGGAGCTCAGGCACTATCAAGACGTGATTCGCCTCTTGCCGACCGCGAGCGACGGAAACCTCGTCACTGTCGATGCCGATGGGGCCGTGCACGACTGGCAAGTCGAATTCACCGAAGATGGCGCAATCGTCAGTGACAACTGGCTCATCGGTACGACGACGGATCCGGCGAGCGTCAGCGTCTCGGCCGCCGCCGACGGTGTCGCGTATTCGCTCGACGACGGGCTCGTCGTCGTTCAGGACCTGCATGGCGCGCGGCAGCCGCAGTATTTTCGTGCCGCCGGCGCCGCGACGCCCGTGACTCGTATTGCGCCGCGCGCCGACCGGTTGCTCACCGCGAGCGGCGCACTGTTCAGGTTGTGGAGCGTCGAGCCGAGCCCGGCGCTCGCGAGCATCGATCGAGACCTATCCGCGGTTGCGCTCGACAGTGGCGGCGAGGTCGCGGCCTTCGGCTTTCGCGGCGGATACGTGCAGGCGGCGCGCGTGAGCGAGCTCGAGCAAACGCCGGCGCGCCTCGACAGCGTGAACTACATCGGCCATCGCGGCATGGTCACGAGTCTCGCCGTGAACGCCGCACGCAACATCATCGCGAGCGGCGGCAGCGACGGCGTGGTGCGCATTTGGGATCTGACGACCGGTGCGCCGAGCCCGCAATTTCTGCGCCATCCCATGGGGCCGATTCGTGCGCTGACGTTGAGTAACGACGGCAATCTCGTCGTCAGCGCGGCCGAGTATTCGGCACGCGTATGGGAGACACAAACGGGTGATCTACGCGGCGAGATCCCGGTCGACGGTGCGGCGCTCGCCGCCGCGTTATCGGAGGACGGCGGCTTCGTCGCCGTCGGAGACACGGCCGGCAATGTCTTCTTCGGGCGGGTGCGAGAACCCCAATCGATGCTGTCGGCGCGTGCGCACGCGGCGGTGCTGGCGCTTGCGATTTCGGCGGACGGCACGCTCATGGCGAGCGGCGACGCGGCCGGCAACCTGGAGCTCTGGGATACGGCAACGGCGGATACGGGCCGCGCGACGTATCTTTTCCCGGATGCCGTCTCGTGGGTCGACTTCGGCGTCGCCGGCGACACCGTGTACGCACGCAGCGGCGCGTGGGCGCACGAGCTCAAGATCAACACGGATGGATTCGCCGTCGTCGCGTCGAGACTGTTGCCGATGCGCGTCGGGCCGGACGCAGTGCCCGTCGTCATGGCCGATGGCACGCTTCGCTTCCTGACGGGCCCGGCCATTGGCGAGCCGGGGCGCGTGGATCTGACCATCTCCGAGCCACGCATCGCGCCTCTGCCGGCCGATTCGCCGCTGCTCGCCCGCGACTGGCCCGCAATCCTGGGGCTCGAGCTCGATCGCAGCACCGGGACGGTCCGGATCGCACGCTGACGGATCGGCTTTCTCGGAAATCTGTGAACTACGGTCGGCGCCTCGCCGGCCCCGCGCGCTATGGTACGCGGTCAGGGCGGATCGCCCAGCGAAGGAAGCGGTCGAGGCCGAATGCCAAACAAACGAGCAACACAACGACGGTGGCGCCTGCGCGCGTGGGTCGCGCCGGCGGCCGTCGCGACTTCGAGCCTGTTGACGGCAGGCTGTAGCGAGCCTCAGCCGCGAACGTTCGCGGATTTCATGGAGGACAAGATGGCCATGGAGGGCACGCTTGCCCGCTGCAACGAAGATCGCGAGGGCACACTCAACGACCTCGAGTGCGCCAATGCGCGCCGGGCGGCCTCGGCAATTGCGTTGGTCATCGAGCGCGATCGGCGCGAGACTTTGGAGCGCGAATCCGAGCGCAAGCTCGCGGAGCTGCGCGCCGAGCTCGAGAGGCGAGAGCGCGCCGAACGCGAGGCGCTCGCGGCCGCCGAAGCGGCGCGACAAGCGGCCTACGAAGCCCAGTGGCGCAATGGCGGCGCGACTCCCACGGACGTCATCTCGGAGCTCGCGGCCGCCGTCGTCGACACGCCGAGCGCGCCCATTGCGGTGAATGGCGGCGATGCGGCACCGATCGGCGGCGCGCCACGGAACGCCGACGTGCAGGCGGTTGTGGGCGTGCCACCGATCGCGGGCGAACCCGTATCCGCGGCGGAACCCACGCCGCAGATCCCGCGTCCCTTCCGCGAGCCCGACTCGGACGTCGACGCTGAGTGACGCTTACTCCAACGGAAAAGTGACGGCTTCTTCCTGACGCTCCGGCTCGTTCGATTGCCGAGCGGGCGCTGCCGCGACCTGCGTGAGCGTGCGCAGGAATTGCCGCGCGCTTTCCGGCGTCGCCGCGTTCTGCATGTCGAGAGCGCGCGCGCCGCCGCCCGATCCATAAAAGAGTCCAGCAGCCTTGTCATCGATGGCGAGGCGCGCGCCTTGGAATGCGGCGCCGGCGAACAACCCGCGGCTGCGAACATAACCGTAGACTTCAGCGCGAAACGTCACGGCCATGGTCGCGTGGCGGCCCAAGGGGCCGGCGACGGCGGACGCATCGCCGCCCAATGTGAATTTGCCGCTGCGCAAGTTCTTGACGGCATTGTCATTGGCAAAGACGAGCACGAGATCGGTCGACTCGGCGCCGATCTGCAATCCGGCGCTGCCGCCGGTCAGCGTGACGAACGCGGGATTGCTCCATTCGCCGCTCTCGGTGCGGACGACCAACACGCCGCGTCCGCGGCGCGCGCCGAATATGAACCCGCCGCGAATCACGTTCGGCACGACGGCGATGCCGCGAGCGCGCTGTAGCAGGTCGAGCGGAATCGCGTTGTCGTCATCGGCCGTAAACGCCCGCAAGACCGCGGCTGCGTCGGCGAGCTGCGACTCCGGCGCCTTTTGCGCGAGTAGCGACGTCGGAGCGAAGAGCGCCGCGCCAGTCACGAGGAGGCCGATCTTGAGACTGCGCGTCGCCGAGGCCGTACGTTTCATGTCGCTGTCCTTGCCCATGGGCTCGATGTTACCGGATTGTCGCCGTCGGCGGCATGGGACAACCGAGCACGGCGGCGATGGCGCGGAACAATTCTATTTCGGCGCTCTCGATCCGACGATCGTGGCGAATCGCCGCAAGCAGCGCCGTCAACACGAGACGCCTGGTGCGTTCCGGCAGGGCCGCGAGAACGATGAGCGCTGCGTCGAGCCGCGTGAGAGTGCGGTCGGCGAGACACTGATCGATCGTGCGCTCTGCGCCGGGCGCGTCGCTCTTGCCGATAGCGGCGAGCCCCGCCATGCACGCGGCCCGCGCGGCGCCCGTATCCGCGTGGCCGAACGCGGCCGCGGTCGCGAGCAGCGTGCACAAGGCGTCATCGGTGCCGAGCCGCGGCTCGCGGGGCGCAGCCAGGCGTTTAAGCCCGGCACGGCCCGGAAAATAGGTTGCGAGCATGCGCAGCAGCGCGTACTCGAACACGTCCAATTGCTCGTCGGCGGCAGCGAGCTTCTCGACGAGCTCGAACAAGAATTCGAGTTGTTCGTCCGGCCGCTGTCGGAGCGCCGGCGCGGCAAGCTCGAGCAGCGGCAGCCACAAGCGCCGGTCCAACTCCGCAAGCTCGGTGCGCAAGCGCAGGCAGCGCCGTGCGCGCTCGCCGCCGAGGCGGTGCTCGAGTAACGGGGCTTGCCGGCGGCGCGTGCGGTCGTCGTCGGATAACGCGAGCGCGAGCACGAGCAGGAAGCTCGTTTCCCGGCTGTGGGCGGCGTGATGGAGCTCCTCCGGAATCGCCGCGCGCAAGGCCGCCCCGACCTCGGGCGCTTCGATGCGGCCCGTCGATTCGAGATCGGCCGGTGCGGGGCCCGCTGCGAGCCCCGCGAGGACCGCGCGCGCGTCTTCGGGCGCGCTCGGCAGCGCGTCGCCCGCGGTGGGGTAGTCGCCGGTAAACGAAGGCTCGAGCGCGCGGATGCGCTCGAGCAACGGCGGGTGCGTCGCGAACAGGCCCCGGAAGCTCGGTGCGCCGCGCCCAAACAGCATGTGCGCGACTTCCTCCGTTTCGACGGAGGACAGATGTGCCGTGAAGCCGCCGATCTTCTTGAGCGCGCCCGCAAGACCTTGCGGATCGCGCGTGAACTGCACGGCCGACGCGTCGGCCAACCTTTCGCGCTGCCGCGCGACGGCCGCTTTGATGAGGCGGCTCAACAGCACGCCGATCCCGCCGATCGTCGCCAATCCGAAGCCGATAAAAACCGCTGCGCTCGTGCCGCGATTGCGCGCGCGCATCGCGAATCGCGAGCTGCGGAGCAGCCAGCGCCCCACGAGCCACAACACGAGAATGCCGAAGCTGAAGCCGATCAAGCGCAGGTTCAAGCGCATGTCCCCGTTCAATATGTGGCTGAACTCATGCGCAACGACTCCCTGCAGCTCGGCACGATTGAGACGCTCGAGACTGCCGCGCGTCACGGCGATCGCGGCGTCGCCGTGTGTCAAGCCTGCCGCGAATGCATTGATGCCGGGTTCCTGCTCGAGCACGAATATTTGGGGTACTGGAACGCCCGACGCGATCGCTATTTCCTCGACGACGTTGATGAGCCGTCGCCGCAAGGGATCGGGATCGTCGCCGCGGATTTCCGTGGCGCCCAGCATGCGCGCGACTTGACCGCCGCCGCGCGACAACGTCGCCGTCCGGTAGAGGCTCGCGAGCATCATGACGCCGATGATCGCTGCGACGAAGCCCACGAGCCTCCAGGTGTTGTCGGCGGCCCATTGCACGGAGCTGCGCGCGCCGAAGGTGAACGGGTCGTATTCCAAGAAAAGGCTCAGCGCCGCCGCGGCGATGACGGTAGTGGCGAGCGCGACGGCGAGAAACGCAAGCGCGAACAAAACGACGAGGCGGCGCGTCGTGCGACGCGACTGCTCCTGCCGGGAGAAGAAATCCACGTCGCCGCTTTGGCTTAAGAGAACGCGACCTTCGGCACCTCGCGCTTCTTCTCCTCGCCGATCTCGAGAAACTCGGCGTTCTTGAAGCCGAAGTTGCTCGCGACGACGTTGCTCGGAAAATTCTGCACCGCGTTGTTGTAGCCCATGACGGCATCGTTGAACGCCTGGCGCGCGAACGCGACTTTATTCTCCGTGGATGCGAGCTCCTCTTGGAATTGCATCATGTTCTGGCTGGCCTTGAGATCGGGGTAGGCTTCGGCGAGCGCGAACAAGCGGCCGAGCGTGCCGCCCAGTATCGCATCCGCGGCCGCCAAGGCTTTGATCGCTTGGGCGTTGGCGGGATCGGCCGCGGCCTGCTTGAGGCCCGCAACGGCCGAGTTGCGCGCGTTGACGACGGCCTCGAGTGTGCCGCGCTCGTGGCTCATGTAGCCTTTGACGGCCTCGATGAGATTCGGGATGAGATCGTAACGGCGCGTGAGCTGCACGTCGATCTGCGAGAAACCGTTACGCACACGGTTGCGCAGGTTCACGAGGTTGTTGTACATGTTGATGAGCCAAAACACGATGGCCAGCAATATGACGAGCACCACGACGAGCGTCACCATGCGCAATCTCCTCCAAGAATCGGGTAGCGGGAGGATACGCCGTAGCACGGATGCGCAGCAATGCGGCCGGTTATGGTGCGGCGCCGTCGCCGCGCTCCTCGGGCTCGCAAGCAGCGCAGCTCAGGCCGAGTGGTACGGCGACGCGATCGACCTCATGGGAACCCGCGTCTCGGTCGAGCTTTGGCACGAGCAGGAAGCCGCGGCGCGCGCGCTCGTCGAGCGCGTGCTCGACGAATACCGGCGCATCGATGCCGCCATGAGCACCTATCGGCCCGACAGCGAGGTTTCGCGTGTCAACGCGCACGCGGCGGATGCACCGCTGCCGATCAGTGCCGAGTTGTTCGCGCTCGTCGAGCGGGCAGGGCAACTGTCGGCGGCGAGCGGCGGCGCATTCGACATCACGTACGAGAGCGTCGGATACTTGTACGACTTTCGCGCGCACCGGCGTCCCAGCGACAACGAGATCGAAGGCGGCCTCGCGCGCATCGACTACCGCCACATCGTTCTCGACCCTGCGGTGGGGACGATCCGCTTCCGTGTTCCGGGCGTGCGCATCAATCTCGGGGGGATTGCGAAAGGCTACGCCGTCGAGCGCGGTGCCGAAATCTTGCGCGCTGCCCAAGTCGAGCATGCGCTCCTCAATGCCGGCGGCGACACGCGCGTGATCGGCGACCGGCGAGGCCAGCCGTGGATCGTCGGTATCCGGCATCCGCGCGCGGACGATGCCGTCGTTACACGATTGGCCGTAGTCGACGAGGCGATCTCGACTTCCGGCGACTACGAGCGCTTCTTCGAGCAAGACGGCAAGCGCTACCACCACATCATCAATCCCGCGACAGGTCGGCCGACGGAAGGGATTCTGAGCGTGACGGTCGTCGGCCCCGATGCGACGGCGACGGATGGATTATCGACTACGTTGTTCGTGCTGGGCGTCGAGCGGGGGCTTAAGGTGATTGCGACGTTCGAAGGCTACGAGGCCGTGTTCGTCGATTCCAACGGCACCATGAGCTACTCGAGCGGTTTGGCGCCGCCTGCCCCGTAGGAGCGAGCTTCGCTCGCGATCTTTGTTGTGCCGACCGCGCTTATCATGCCGATTCCGTCTGCCGCTTGTTCAAGCCGATCGGCGTTATTTTCTGCGTGATCTCTCCCGCGAAGAAGCGCCGCATGCGGATGGCGGCTTTGAGCTTCGCCGTGCGCACATAGCGCTGATAGAAGACGTCTTTGATGATCTCGATGAGCGCCGCGGCTTCCTCGGGGCCGATATCGGGTTCGGGCCGGTCGGTCGCAAACAGCACGGTTTCGAGCATGCCCGTCGTTTCGACATCCATCTCGCTCAATGCCAGCGCATCCTTGAAAAGATCGTACAAGTGCGGCCGCGTATGGGTCTGTATCTCCGCGAGCGCCATCTGGACGACGCGTCTGCACATCACCGCGAACGCCGTATATAGATCGGCCGTATAGCAGTCCAGCGCCTCGCGAAAGAGCCGCTCGATGGGCGCCGGCAAGTAGCCGAATTGAAACCGCTCCTTGGGTCTTTCGATCTCGACGATGTTCGTCGACAGAACGATCTGATCGGGGCCGAAGCTGCGTATCGCAAGACGCGCGAAGCGCGGCTCATTGCAGGCTGCGCAGCGAAAGCAAATGCCCGCATAGCGAGGCCGCGTTTGCATGAGCGCCGCGTAGGGCGGCGTCGCCAGCGGCACCAATTGAGCGTTCGCGCCGCAGTGCGGACATTCGCGCGTGACCGCTTCCGCCTGCTCGAAGCTGTTGTTATTTTTGACATAAATGGACACGGTGGAACCTCCGCGCCGAGCATAGCGCCTTCGCTCCGGCTTTTCACTCAATGTCGGGAAACTTGACGCGCGGGGACAGTTTACCTATTTCCCAGTTGCACTCTGCGGTGCGAGGCTGGCGGCGGAAATCGGTAAACTGTCCCCATTACAGCCGCTTGTAACGGAGGCGGTGCGGCTGGTCGGCGTCCTCGCCTTTGCGACGTTTCAAGTCCGCCGCGTAGTCGGCGTAGTTGCCTTGAAAGTAGACGACTTCGCTCAAGCCTTCGAATGCGAGTATGTGCGTCGCAATGCGGTCGAGGAACCAGCGGTCATGCGAGATCACGACTGCACAACCCGGGAAGTTCAGCAGCGCCTCCTCGAGCGCGCGCAGCGTTTCGACGTCGAGATCGTTGGTCGGCTCGTCGAGAAACAGCACGTTGCCGCCGGCGCGCAGCACTTTTGCAAGATGCACGCGGTTGCGCTCGCCGCCGGAAAGCAGGCCGACTTGCTTTTGCTGGTCCGCGCCGCGGAAGTTGAACCGGCCGACATAGCCGCGCGACGACGTTTCGTAGCTGCCGACGCGTAAGATGTCTTGGCCGTCGCTGATCTCTTCCCAGACCGTCTTGCTCGCGTCGAGCGTGTCCCGCGACTGATCGACGTACGCGAGCTCGACGGAGCTGCCGACCTTGACGGAACCCGCGCTCGGCTTCTCGCGGCCGAGCAAGATCCGGAACAACGTCGTTTTGCCGGCGCCGTTCGGCCCGATCACGCCGACGATGCCGCCCGGCGGCAGGGAGAACGACAGGTTCTCGAACAGCAATCGGTCGCCGTAGGACTTGCCCAAACCTTGCACATCGATGACGAGGTCGCCGAGCCGCGGCCCCGGCGGGATGTAGATCTCATTGGTCTCGTTGCGCGCTTGAAATTCCTTGGAGTTGAGCTCGTCGAAGCGCTGCAGCCGCGCCTTCGCCTTCGCTTGCCGCGCTTTCGGATTCGTTCGGACCCATTCGAGCTCGGTCTTGATGGCGCGTTGCCGCGCCGCTTCCTGTTTCTCTTCGAGCGCGAGACGCTGCGCCTTTTGCTCGAGCCAGGAGCTGTAGTTGCCTTGCCATGGGATGCCGTAGCCGCGGTCGAGCTCGAGTATCCAGCCCGCGACGTTATCGAGGAAATAGCGATCGTGCGTGACACCGACGACGGTGCCGGCGAACTCGGCGAGAAACCGCTCGAGCCAGGCGACGGACTCGGCGTCGAGGTGATTCGTCGGCTCGTCGAGCAACAGCATGTCCGGGCTCGACAACAACAGCCGGCACAGTGCGACGCGGCGGCGTTCGCCGCCGGACAGCGATTCGACACGCGCCTCCCAAGGCGGCAGGCGCAGCGCATCGGCGGCGATCTCGAGCTTGCGCTCGAGCACCCAGCCGCCGGCCGCATCGATCTGGTCTTGAAGCTTGCCTTGCTCCTCGAGCAGGCCATTCATCTCGTCATCGTCGAGCGGCTCGGCAAAGCGCTCGCTGATCGCATTGAAGCGCGCAATGAGGTCCAAGACGCCGGCCACCGCCTCCTCGACGATGCCGCGCACGGTCTTGCTCGCGTCGAGCTCGGGCTCCTGCGGCAGATAACCGATGTTGATGCCCGGCTGCGCGCGCGCCTCACCCTCGAAGTCCTTGTCGACCCCCGCCATGATTCGGAGCAACGTCGATTTTCCCGAGCCGTTGAGGCCGAGCACGCCGATCTTGGCGCCCGGGAAAAAGCTCAAGCTGATGTCGCGCAAGATGTAGCGCTTCGGGGGCACCACCTTCGCAAGGCGGTTCGTGGTATAGATGTATTGAGCCATGGTCGAAAGCGGTCTTGCGGGGGGCGGATTATCGGTGAACCTCCGCCCGATGAAAACCGCCGCCTGAACTCTATGACCCACCACGCCATTCTCGTAACCGGACCCGAAATTGCCGCTTATGGATTTCCGGCCGGGCACCCGTTCGGTCCGGATCGCCATGATGCGTTTCGACGCGAGCTCGAGCGATCGCCCGCGTTTGGCGAGCTTGAGCTCGTCGCGCCGCGCTCGGCGACGCGAGCGGAGCTCGAAATGTTCCACACGCCGCGCTACGTCGATCGCGTCATGGAGATCTCGGCGGTGGGCACGGGCTGGCTCGATAACGGCGACACGCCCGCGTTTCCAGGGGTTTTCGAGGCGGCTTGCACGGTCGTCGGCGGTACGCTCGAAGCGCTCGACCGCATCGTCTCAGGTAGCATTCCGCGCGCTTTCATTCCGATCGGCGGCCTGCATCATGCGCGGCGCGACGCGGCCGCGGGCTTTTGCGTATTCAACGATTGCGGTGTCGCCATCGAGGCCGCGCGGCGGAACCACGGCATCGTGCGCATCGCCTACGTCGACATCGATGCGCACCACGGCGACGGTGTGTTCTATGCCTTCGAGGAGGATCCCGAGCTCGCCTTCGCCGACCTGCACGAGGACGGCCGGTTTCTCTATCCCGGCACGGGCGCGCGCGAGGAGACGGGCCGCGGCGTTGCCGTCGGCACCAAGCTCAATATCCCGCTGCCGCCCGGCGCCGACGATGCCGCGTTTAAGGCTGCGTGGAGCGAAGTCGAGCGCTATGTCGAGGAGCGGGAGCCCGAGCTCATCTTGTTTCAGTGCGGTGCCGACTCGCTTGCGGGCGACCCGATCACGCATCTGCGATTCTCGCCTGAAGCGCACGCACACGCCGCGGCGCGCCTGCGGGAAATCGCCGATCGCCACGCACGCGGGCGGCTGTTGGCGATGGGTGGTGGTGGCTACAATCGCGCGAACCTCGCGCGCGCCTGGACCAGGGTGGTCGAAGAACTTGTTCGCAACTGACGACCGCATCGCGACGTTCGATGCCGAGCTCGCTGCCGCACTCATTGCCGAGCGCGGCAGGCAGGAGCGCTTTCTCGAGCTCATCGCCTCGGAAAACTACGTGAGCCCCCGCGTGCTCGAGGCGCAAGCGTCGGTGCTCACGAACAAGTACGCCAACGGCTATCCCGGGCGCCGCGAATACAGCGGTTGCGCGCCGGCGGATGCGGCCGAGACGCTCGCGGTGGAACGCGCCAGGCGCCTGTTCGGCGCGGCCTATGCGAATGTGCAACCCTATTCGGGCACGCAAGCGAACGCCGCGGTGTATGCGGCGCTGCTCGAGGGCGGCGACACCTTGCTCGGCATGCGCGCAACGCACGGCGGCCACATCACGCACGGCGACGTCAAGAGCTTCTCGGGCCGGCAATTTTCCGCCGTCCACTACGGCACCGATGCGCGCACCGGTGAGATCGCTTACGACGAAGTTGCGGCGCTTGCGCGCACGCATCGTCCGCGCGTCATCGTCGCGGGATTCTCGGCCTACACTCGTATCGTCGATTGGCGCCGCTTCCGCGCCGTCGCCGACGAGGTCGGCGCGTTTCTCGTCGCCGACATGGCGCACGTCGCAGGTCTCGTCGCGGCGGGCCTCCATCCGAATCCGGTGCCGGTCGCCGACGTCACGACCACGACCACACACAAGACGTTGCGCGGGCCGCGCGGCGGCATGATTCTTGCGCGCACGGCCGAGCTCGCGGAGCGCCTGGATGCGGCCGTGTATCCGACGACTCAGGGCGGCCCGCTCATGCACGTCATTGCCGCGAAAGCGGTCGCGCTCAAGGAGGCCATGACGCCGGAGTTTCGGCTCTACCAGCAGCGCGTGCTCGCCAATGCACGTTGTATGGCGGCGGTCCTTAAGCAGCGCGGTTTTGCGCTCTGCACGGGCGGCACGGACAATCATATGGTGATCGTCGATCTCGCCGAGCGCGGTGTGCACGCGAAGGAAGCCGAGCTCGCGCTCGAGCGCGGGCACATCGCCGTGAACTGCATCCACATACCCGGCAGACCGGCGCCGCCGGCGCCGCCGACGGGAATTCGCATCGGCACGCCGGCCGTGACGACGCGCGGCTTGCGCGAAGCGGAGGTGGAGTGCCTGGCGCACTGGATCGCCGATATTTGCGGCGACGTGCGCGCGCAAGCCGTCGTCGATCGGGTCAGCGCGGAGGTGCTCGAGCTGTGTGCGCGGTTTCCGGTGTATATGGAAGAATCGCGAGCGAAGCTCGCTCCCACATCGGAAGTCGGTCCCACATCGGAAGTCGTTCCCACAGGGAAAGAAGAATCGCGGCGGGACGCCGCTCCTACGAGGTAGGTTCGGCGGTGTATTGTCCGTTCTGCAATCACGCCGACACGAAAGTCATCGATTCGCGGCTCGCGGGCGAAGGGCGCCTCGTGCGTCGCCGGCGCGAGTGTCTCGCGTGCGAGGAACGCTTCACGACCTTCGAGTCGCCCGAGCTCGTGATGCCGCATGTGATCAAGCGCGACGACCGGCGTGAGCCGTTCGATCACAAGAAGCTCCGTAACGGCATCGTGAGCGCGCTCTCGAAGCGTCCCGTGTCGAGCGATCAGATCGAACAGGCGATCGAGAGAATCACCCACCGCCTCCAAACCATGGGCGAGCGCGAGGTCGACAGCCGGTACATCGGCGATCTCGTCATGGAAGAACTGCGCCGCCTCGACGAGGTCGCCTATGTGAGATTCGCTTCGGTCTATCGAAGCTTCCAAGACGTGACCGAGTTCCAGGAGGAAATTGAGCGCCTGCAATCGCTGCCGAGCTTGCTCGCCAGCCGCGAGCAGCTGTCGCTCTTGCCGGACGACGACGATGACAAAAAGCGCTGATACCGCCGACCGCAAGTACATGGAGCGCGCGCTCTTGCTTGCGGAACGCGGCCTCTACGACACGGACCCGAATCCGACGGTGGGTTGCGTGCTCGTGAACGGCGGCCAAGTCGTCGGCGAGGGCTGGACGGCGCCGGCCGGGGGTCCGCACGCCGAGCGCGTCGCGCTCGCAGCCGCCGCGGCGCGCGCGCGCGGGGCGACCGCCTATGTGACGCTCGAGCCGTGCAACCATACCGGGCGCACGGGACCTTGCACGGAAGCCCTAATAGAGGCCGGTGTGGCGCGCGTGATCTGCGCGATGCTCGATCCCAACCCGCTCGTGAGCGGCTCGGGCGTCAAGCGCCTCGAAGCCGCCGGCATTCCCGTCACCGTCGGCGTGCTGCACGCCTCGGCCGAACCGTTGAATCGCGGTTACCTGTCGCGCATGACGCGCAAGCGCCCATGGGTGCGCGTGAAGATCGCCGCAACGCTCGACGGACGCACGGCGCTTGCGAACGGCGCGAGCCGTTGGATCACGGGTCCTGCGGCGAGGCAGGACGTGCACGCTTGGCGCGCGCGCTCGAGCGCGGTGCTGACGGGCGTCGGCACCATTCTCGTCGACGACCCGTCGCTGTCGGCACGCCTCGACGGCGAAGGCATCAACGTGCTGCAACCGGCGCGCGTGATACTCGACTCTCGGTTGCGCACGCCGCCCTCCGCGAAGACGCTCGAGTTGCCCGGAGACGTGCTCATCTTCGGCGGACGTGACGAAGGTGAGGAGTATCGGCTGTTGACGGCGGCAGGCGCGCGCGTCGAGCGTGTCCCGGCAACGCCGCACTGCGATCTGCACGCTGTGCTCGCGCGCCTCGCGGAGCTCGAGTACAACGACGTCTTCGTCGAGGCGGGCCCGCGCGTATCGGGTGCGCTCCTGCAAGCCGCGCTCATCGACGAGCTCGTCATTTACCTCGCACCGCATGTGCTTGGCGACGGCGCGCGCGGCATGTTCGACGTCGGCGTGCTGACGGAGCTCGAGCAGCGCTATCGGTTGGAGATCGAGGACGTCACGAGGCTCGGCCCCGACTTGCGCATCATGGCGCGGCCCAGTACCGTGGCCGGCGCTTGAGCCGTCAAGGGGCATCCGTGTTTTCCGGTATCGTCAAGAGCAAGGGCCGCGTTCTCGATCAGACCGCATGCGGCCGCGATCTGCAGCTTCGGATCGGTGCGGCCGAAAACGTGCTCGAGCGACTCGAAATCGGCGGCAGCATCGCCGTCAACGGCGTTTGCTTGACGGCCGTTGCACGCGCACCGGATTCCTTCACGGCCGACGTGTCGCAAGAGACTTTGAGCGTCACGACGCTCGGCGCGCTCGGCGCCGGCGGCGAGGTCAATCTCGAGTTGCCGCTCTGCGTCGGCGATCCCGTGGATGGCCATTGGGTCACCGGCCACGTCGACGGCGTCGGACGCGTCGCGGCCGTCGAGGCCGCGGCGCGGTCGCTTAAAGTAACGGTTGAGCTGCCGCCGGAGCTCAGCCGTTATGTCGCGCCCAAGGGTGCGATCGCCGTCGACGGCGTGAGCCTCACGGTCAACGAGGTCCACGGCAAGCGCTTCGACGTCAACATCATCCCGCACACGCTTAAGCTCACGGTCATTTCCGGGTATAGGCCGGGCACCCCTGTTAATATTGAGGTCGATATCATCGCGCGCTACCTCGAACGGCTTTTCCAGGGCGATCAGACGTTTC
>DATCIQ010000317.1:0-8536 GCA_036507635.1 Gammaproteobacteria bacterium | reverse complement strand
ACGGTCGAAATCGGAGTCACGGACGGAAACTCGAGCTGCCTCATCGTTGCGCCGGGCAACAAGTCGACTAAGTACGTCGTCATGCCGATGAGGCTCTGACCGTCAAGAACCAGCGCGTCGCTCACGGAGGAAAACGTGCCGCTGGAGCGCGTTTGCGTTAGATCGGTGCGGTGCCTACGGTCGACGGAACTTCACCTCGATCCGGAGCGTAACTACTTGTTCGGTCCGAACGGCGCCGGCAAGACGAGCTTGCTGGAGGCACTGTACTTGCTGGGTCGTGGGCGATCCTTCCGGACACGCCAAACGGCGCGCCTCGTGCAAATGGGGAAGAAGGAGCTCGTGGTATCCGGTAGCGCGCGTGATACGGCTGGGCGGCGCAGTCTCGCGGTAACTTTCCGCGCGGGCCATTTGGACGTTCAGATCGACGGAGTGCGTGGAAGCCTCATCGAGCTTGCCCGCGCGTTGCCTATGCACGTGATAGACCCGCAGCTACATGAGCTCATTGAAGGCGGCCCCAGTGTCCGGCGACGGTATCTCGACGGAGGGGTGTTCCACGTGGAACCTCGATATCTCAGCGCATGGCGTGAGTATCGTCGAATGCTGGCGCAGCGAAATTCCGCGCTGCACGGCGGCGCCTTCGGGGACGACCTCGCGGTTTGGACCGACGGTCTGGCGTGCGCTGGGCTTGCGGTCCATGAGCAGCGGGAGGCCTACGTGGGGCGGCTGTCAGCCCTCGTGCGGGCCATCGGCGGGCGCTTGCTCGGCCGCGCGATCGCCATCGAGTATCGTCCGGGCTGGCAGTCGGGCTTGGAGCTTGCCGCCGCGATCCGCGCATCAATGCCCCGGGACCGCGCGACGGGCTATTGCCAGGTGGGACCGCACCGCGCCGATCTCGCGATCCGGTTCGAGGAAGGTGGCGTTCGAGATGAGGCATCGCGTGGCCAGCAAAAGCTCGTGGCCGCCACGCTCGTCCTCGCGCAGGTCGCGATGTTCGCCTCGCACGTTGGACACGGTGGCACGTTGCTCGTCGACGATCCATCGGCCGAGCTCGACCCCGAAGCCGTGGGGAGATTGATTTCTGAGTTGCTGGCCGTCAATGCTCAGCTCGTGATCACGGGGCTGTCGGCAGCTGCGCTACAGCCGGAACCAGGTTATCCCGTGTTCCACGTGGAACGGGGCGAGCTCAAAGCGATGCTATAATGACGACCGTTCTCCCCGAGTCCGTCCCGAATGAGTCCGAACGAATATACTTCTAAGAATATCAAGGTCTTAAAGGGCCTCGAAGCCGTCCGAAAACGCCCCGGTATGTACATCGGAGATACCGATGACGGGACCGGCCTCCACCACATGGTTTTCGAAGTCGTCGATAACTCGATCGACGAGGCGCTGGCCGGGTACTGCAAGGAGATCTCGGTCACGATCCACGCCGACGAAACGATCACGGTCGTTGACGACGGTCGCGGCGTGCCGGTCGACATCCACCCCGAGGAGGGCCGATCCGCGGCCGAAGTCATCATGACGGTACTGCACGCGGGCGCCAAGTTCGACGATAACTCCTACAAGGTCGCCGGCGGTCTTCACGGTGTCGGCGTCTCCGTCGTCAATGCGCTTTCGGAGCAGCTCGTGCTCACGGTCTATCGCGGCGGGCATGTCTATCGTCAAACCTATCACCTCGGTGATCCCGAAGCCCCACTGGCCATGGTCGGAGACGCCGAGCGGACGGGCACGACCGTCTACTTCAAGCCGAGTCCGACGATCTTCTCGAACATCGAGTTCGACTATGACACGCTTGCCAAGCGATTGAGAGAGCTGTCTTTTTTGAATTCCGGGGTGCGCATCAAACTGACCGATGAGCGCGAAAACCGCAGCGAGGTGTTCGCCTACGAAGGCGGTATCAAAGCGTTCGTCCAGCACTTGAATCGCAATCGCACGCCGATCCACCCGACCATCATCAATTTCCAGGAAACGCGGGGCTCGATCCAGGTCGAGGTGGCATTGCAATGGAACGACGGCTACCAAGAGGGCATGTTCTGCTACACGAACAATATCCCGCAGCGCGACGGTGGGACGCACCTGGCGGGATTCCGCGCGGCGCTGACGCGAACGCTCAACACGTACATCGAAGGCGAGAGCGTCGGCAGGAAGGAAAAGATTGGCACAACCGGTGACGACGCGCGCGAAGGCTTGACGGCTGTACTGTCCGTGAAGCTGCCCGACCCCAAGTTCTCGTCGCAGACCAAGGACAAGCTGGTCTCGTCCGAGGTCAAGGGTGCGGTCGAGTCGGTCGTCGGCGCGCAACTCGAAGCGTTTCTGCTCGAGCATCCCGCGGAAGCCAAGGTCATCGTCGGGAAGATCATCGAGGCGGCTCGGGCCCGTGAAGCTGCGCGCAAAGCCCGCGAAATGACGCGGCGCAAGGGTGCGCTCGACGTGGCGGGCCTCCCGGGCAAGCTTGCCGATTGCCAAGAGAAAGACCCTGCGTTGTCGGAGCTTTTTCTCGTCGAGGGCGACTCGGCCGGCGGCTCGGCGAAGCAGGGGAGAGATCGCCGCACACAAGCGGTGCTGCCGCTCAAAGGTAAGATTCTCAACGTGGAAAAAGCGCGTTTCGACAAGATGTTGCAATCGGTCGAGGTGGGCACGCTGATTACGGCGCTGGGGTGCGGCATCGGCCGTACGGAGTTCGACGCGAACAACTTGCGCTACCACCGCATCATCATCATGACGGACGCCGACGTCGATGGGTCGCACATTCGTACGTTGTTGCTGACGTTCTTCTATCGGCAGATGCCCGAGCTCATCGAGCGCGGTCATGTCTTCATAGCTCAGCCGCCGCTCTACAAGCTCAAGCGGGGCAAGAAAGAGCATTATGTAAAAGACGACGCCGAGCTCAATGCGTTGCTGCTCGCAAGCGCCACGGAGGAAGCAACGCTCTTTCCCACGGCACGCGCAAAGCCGCTCGGTGCAGAAACGCTCGCGGGGCTCGCACGCGACTACATGGAAATCAAGGCGATCATTCAACGCTTCGGCAAGCGTTACGACGCGCACGTACTCGAAGCCATGATGGGACTGCCGCCCATCGGTGCCAAAGAGCTCGCGCGCGCCGATACGATGCGTGAGTGGAGCAGCGAGCTCGAGCAGCGTCTCAAGCGCAAGACGGCAACGGGCCCGCGCTATGCTGTCCACTACCAAGCCGGCACGACCGGGGTCGAAGCGACGATTCTCATCACGCGCGAGCACCACGGGCTCAAGACGACGAAGAGCTTTCAGGACGGATTTTTCCGGTCGCCCGAGTATCAACGCATCGCCGCCATCGGCGCCAAGTTTCAAGATCTCCTCGGTGCCGGGGCGTACGTCCAGCGCGGCGACGAAAAGCACGAAGTGGCAACGTTGCCCGAGGCCATCGATTGGCTCATGGCACGCGCCAAGCAGGGCCAAACCATTCAGCGCTACAAGGGGCTCGGGGAAATGAATCCCGATCAGCTTTGGGAAACGACCGTGAATCCCGATACGCGGCGGCTGCTCCAGGTGCGCATCGAGGATGCAGTTGCGGCCGATCAGATTTTCACGACGCTCATGGGTGATCAGGTCGAGCCGCGCCGCGAGTTCATCGAGCACAACGCGCTCGCCGTCGCGAACCTCGACGTCTGACTCGAGCGCCCGTCAGCGCGTGGTCGCCGCGATCTCGGCAAGCGTCGACTCGATGAAATGCTGGACCTCGGCGTTGATCTCCCGCGGGTCGCGGCCCGCCGTCGCAATCGGTGTGCCGATCACGACGTGTATGGTGCCGCGCTTCTTGAGCAAACCGCGCCGCGGCCAGAATTCGCCGGCATTGTGCGCAACGGGCACGACCGGGCGGCCGGCAGCGCTCGCGAGTAGCACGCCGCTCAACCCATAACGCCGCGTCTGGCCTGCGGGCACGCGCGTGCCTTCGGGAAAAATGATGACCCACAGGCCTTCCTCGAGACGGCGGCGCCCTTCCGCGATGACATGCTGGACGGCCGACCGGCCACCGCTGCGATTGATTGCGATGGGCTTCAGCAACAACAACGCCCACCCCAGGATGGGCGCCCAGAGCAGCTCCCGCTTTATGACCCAGGTTTGCGGCGGAAAGATGTGGATCTGCGCGAGCGTCTCCCAAGTCGACGAATGCTTCATGAGAACCACCGTGTTCCCATGCGGCAGCCGCTCGAGCCCCTCGACGGTGAAGTCGAGCCCGCAGAGGAGCTCAAGCAGCGCAAGCATCCAGTCAGCCCACCAGCGCACCATGCGGTAGATGCGCGCATGGCCGAGCGGAAACAGGAACAACAGGAGCAACCCGTACAACAGCACCGAAACGAATAGCGCGCATGTAAATGTGAGCGAGCCGAGCCACTGCCGCATCGCTTCAGCCCCGCGCCGCGAGGAGGTGTCGGGCCGCGTCGGCGAGGTCGTCATACACCTCTAGCTTGCGCGCGCCCAACATGGCGAGAGTGTTCTCGCCGCTGCCCGTGCGAACGAGAATGGGCCGTGCTTCGACGGCGTCGGCGGCGAGCACGTCGGAGAGCTTGTCGCCGATGAACGGTATGTCCGCGAGCGGGCAAGCGAAGTCGCGCGAAATACGGTACAGAAGCCCCGGCGCGGGCTTGCGGCAGCCGCACCCCTCGTCGGGACGGTGCGGACAATAGTAGATACCGGCAAGCGCGCCCCCCGCCGTCTCGATCGTACGGCTCATCTTCGCGTGAATCGCCGCAAGCGTGGCCTCGCTGAAAAGCCCGCGGCCGACGCCGGATTGATTGCTGACGACGACGACCAGATATCCGCGAGCCGCGAGCGCCGCGATCGCTTCGATGCTTCCCGGCAACGGGCGCCATTCTTCGGGAGCGCGTATGTACGCGTCGGAGTCGTAATTGATGACGCCGTCACGGTCGAGAATGATCAGCGAAGGCGCGGTGCCGCCCAATGCATCAACTCGCGATGCGGTCGACGATATGTTGCGCCAAGCCCGCCACGGGCACGCGCACTTGGGCGCAACTGTCGCGATCGCGTACGGTTACAGTATCCGCGCTTACAGACTCGCCGTCGATCGTGATGCAAAACGGTGTACCGGCTTCGTCCTGGCGCCGGTAGCGCCGCCCGATGGCGCCCTTCTCGTCATAGACGACTTTGAAGCGGCTCTTGAGCTCGGCGCGGATAGCCTCGGCCTTCTCGGGCATACCGTCTTTCTTGACGAGCGGGAAGACGGCGGCCTTGATCGGCGCGAGCCGCGGATGAAGCTTGAGCACCGTGCGCGGCTCGCCGCCCACCTCGTCCTCGGTGTAGGCATCGCAGAGGAACGCGAGCGTGGCGCGGTCGGCACCCGCCGAAGGCTCGATCACGTGCGGCAAGAAGCGCTTCGCCTCCTCCGTCGTAGCCTGATCGTCGAAGTAACGCAGGTCCTTGCCGCTCATCTGCATGTGTTGCCTCAAGTCGAAATCGGTGCGGTTGGCGATGCCCTCGAGCTCGCTCAAGCCGAAGGGAAACGCGTATTCCACGTCCGCGCACGCCGCGGCGTAATGCGCAAGCTCCGCTGCGGCGTGCTCGCGCAAGCGCAGATTCTCGGTGCGAATGCCGAGCCCGACATACCAGCGGAAGCGCCGGTCACGCCAGTACCGGTACCAGCCCGCGGCTTGGCCGGGGGCGCAGAAAAACTCGATCTCCATCTGCTCGAATTCGCGCGAGCGAAAAGTGAAGTTGCGTGGGTTGATTTCGTTGCGAAACGCCTTGCCGACTTGGCCGATGCCGAACGGCAGCTTCACGCGCGCCGTATCGACGACGTTCTTGAAGTTGACGAAGATCCCTTGGGCGGTTTCGGGACGCAAGTACGCGATGCTCGAGTTGTCCTCGAGCGCGCCTACGTGCGTCTTGAACATCAGATTGAAGGCTCGCGCCGCCGTCAAAGTTCCGGCCTCGGTTGCGCCGGGCGCGAGCACCTTGCGCCGCTCGGCCTCGTTAGCCAGGGCACCCGTCAGCAGCTTGATCGATAGCGGTCGTCCTGCCGCGTGTGCTTTCTCGATGGCCGCGATGCGCTTCTTGTGAACCGCCATGAGCTCGTCCGGCGGCGTCTTGCCCGCTTCGCCTGGCGCCGCGAAGAACATCTCGTCGAACGTCTCGAGCTCACCGTCTGCGCCGAAAGCGACCGCAAACACAACGAGTTGGTCGGCCCGATAGCGGACTTTCGTCTCGCGGCAATCGACCATGGGATCGTTGAATCCGCTCACGTGACCGCTCGCCTCCCAGACGCGCGGGTTCATGAGCAGCGCGCTGTCGAGGCCCACCATGTCGAACGTGGATGGGGCGCCCGGCGGCGCTATGAGCTCGTCGTGCTGTGCAATCATGTCCTGCCACCAGGCCTCTTTGACGTTGCGCTTGAGCTCGACGCCGAGCGGACCGTAATCCCAGCAACCGTTGAGCCCGCCGTAGATCTCGCTCGACGGGAACACGAATCCCCGCCGCTTGCACAGCGCAACGATCTTCTCCATCGACGCCATTCATGCCCTCCGCTAACGCGCCCCCGGTGGAAGCGCGCCAGTATAGCGACGGGGCGCTGGGCCCGGGGGATCTTGGGCAAGGTCGCCCATCGTTGAATTGCGCTTCCCTTGGCGCACCGAGTTGGTGCATCATAGCGCGCGCGGTGCTCCAAACGGGGGCGTCCGTGTCTGTGCGCCGGGGGAGACCTCAATCCAAACAACCACCTACGGGTGTCTTTTGCCTGGCACAAATAGTGCACAGAAGGTGACTCGAAATCGGGAGCAACCGAGGTATCCGCGAGGATGCCTGCGCGCCAAAAAGAGCAAGACGCGGAAAAGTTTCTAGCAAGCGGAGGAAAACCATGTCGCCGGCCGAAGTTTTGAAATTGATCAAAGAAAAGGGTGTCAAGTTCGTCGATTTGCGGCTGACGGACACGCGAGGCAAGGAACAGCATGTCACCGTGCCTACGCAAACGGTCGACGACAGCTTCTTCGAGGACGGCAAGATGTTCGACGGCTCGTCGATCGCGGGTTGGAAAGGCATCAACGAGTCCGACATGATCCTCATGCCGGATTGCGCGACGGCCGTCCTAGATCCGTTCACCGAGGAACCCACGCTCGATATCTGGTGCGACGTCATCGAGCCCACCACGATGCAAGGATACGAGCGCGATCCGCGCTCGCTCGCGAAGCGCGCCGAGGCCTATCTCAAGTCGACAGGGATAGCGGACAGCGCCTATTTCGGCCCCGAGAACGAGTTCTTCGTGTTCGACGACGTGCGCTGGAGCGTCGGCATGAACGGCAACTTCTACAAGATCGAGTCGAGCGAGGGCGCTTGGCAGTCCGGCAAGGAGATGGAGGAGGGGAACATCGGCCACCGCCCGGGCATCAAGGGCGGCTATTTCCCCGTTCCCCCCGTCGATTCGATGCAAGACATGCGCTCCGCCATGTGCTTGGCGATGGAGGAAATGGGCCTCGCCGTCGAGGTGCACCACCACGAGGTTGCGACGGCCGGACAGAACGAGATCGGCGTCAAGTTCGCGACGCTCGTGCGCAAGGCCGACGAGGTGCAGATTCTCAAGTACGTGATCATGAATGTCGCGCACAGCTACGGCAAGACGGCGACGTTCATGCCGAAGCCGCTCGTCGACGACAACGGCAATGGCATGCACGTGCACCAATCGCTCGCCAAAGGCGGCAAGAACCTGTTCACGGGGGACGGTTACGGCGGCTTGTCGGAGCTCGCGCTCTACTACATCGGCGGGGTCATCAAGCACGCGCATGCGCTCAATGCGTTTACGAACTCCACGACGAATAGCTACAAGCGTCTCGTGAAAGGCTTCGAAGCGCCGACGTTGCTCGCTTACTCGGCGCGGAATCGCTCGGCTTCGATCCGCATTCCGTACGTCCCGAATCCGAAGGCGCGGCGCATCGAAGTTCGCTTCCCCGATGGCTGCGGCAACCCGTACCTCGGGTTCGCGGCCATGATGATGGCGGGGCTCGAGGGCATTCAGAAGAAGATTCTGCCCGGGGCGCCGATGGACAAGGATCTCTACGACTTGGAGCCCGAGGAGGAGAAGGAAATCCCGACGGTGTGCTACTCGCTCGAGCAGGCGCTAGAAGCGCTCGACAAGGACCGTGCATTCTTGAAAACCGGCAGCGTCTTCAGCGACAGCCTGATCGACGGCTACATCGCGCTCAAGGAAGCGGAGATCACGCGTCTACAAAAGACGACGCACCCCGTCGAGCTCGAGATGTACTACAGCTTGTAAAACGCCTCGGCGTAGCTTCTGTCAAAGACCGAGTGTGCCGGGATTCTCAAAATCCCGCCGGCACGTTGGCGCTCCCGCAGGCTTGGCGCTAAGCTTAGGAGTATGGGTAAGTGGCTGATTGTCCTCCCGATGCTGTATGCCGCCGCGCTCGCGGCCGCGCCCGCGTGGACATGGGTGGACGAGAACGGGCAACGGCACTTCTCGGATCGTCCGGTCGAGGGCGCCGAGCAGATCGAGCTTGCGGGGGCGCAAGGCTTCTCCGCCACGCTGGCGCGCACGCAG
>DATCIQ010000316.1:0-2765 GCA_036507635.1 Gammaproteobacteria bacterium | reverse complement strand
AACGTGCGCACGGGCACCCTCGACGCACTGCTCACGGCACGCTGGCGCCCAATGAAGTAACCGAGCACCGCGAGCCCGGCTATCGCAATCAGAACCGTGGAAGAGCCCACTGTCGTCCCGGCAGTCCCCTCGCCAGTTATTGATATTGTCTACGGTCGCGGCGCTTTTAGTTCGCTTCGGGGCCTAAGTGCAGCCTCTCGAGACTCGCCACTTGGGCGGCGACGCGGGCGCGCTCGTCTTCAGGCAACGGAATCAAGCCTTTGTCCGAAAGATAACCGAAATCTCCCCACGCGGCGTCGCTCGTAAACTCTTGAAGGAGCTCGCGGATGCCCTGAATCGCGTCGACATGTGCGGCCTTCACATAGAAGTATAAGGGTCGCGAGATCGGGTAGCGACCCGCGGCGATGTCGTCGAAGCTCGGCTCAACGCCATTGACGCGTGCGCCCTGGACCTTGTCGCCATTTTGGTCCAAGAAGCTATAGCCGAAAACGCCGAGCTGCGTGGGGTTGGCCGCGAGCTTTTGCACGATGAGATTGTCGTTCTCGCCCGCTTCGATGTACGCGCCGTCCTCGCGAATCGTATGACAGGCGGTCAGGTACGCGTCATCGTCGAGCGCCGCCACCCATGCGAAGCTCTTGCACCCCCCTTCCATGGCGAGCTCGAGAAACGCATCGCGCGTGCCCGACGTCGGCGGCGGACCGAGCACTTCGATGCGCGTCGCCGGCAGCGAGGAATCGATCTCCGACCATCGCCGATAAGGATTCGGCACGAGCTCTTGCGCACCCGCAGGATCCGGTACGCGCTTCGCGAGGGCCAAGTAGACCTGTCGCAGCGTGAGGTCGAACGGAGCGGCGGATTTCGCATGGGCGAGCACGATGCCGTCGTAGCCTATCTTGACCTCGACGATCTCCGTCACGCCGTTCGTCGCGCATTGCGCCACCTCGGATCGCGTGATGCGCCGGGATGAGTTCGTGATATCGGGATGTTGGACGCCGACGCCGGCGCAGAACAACTTGAACCCGCCGCCGCTGCCCGTCGACTCGATCTTCGGCGTCTTGAACCGGGTGGACCGCCCGAATTGCTCGGCGACGACGGTCGAGAACGGATAGACCGTGGACGAGCCCACGATGCTCACGTAGTCGCGCACGGCCTGTGCTTGCGAAGGTCCGGCTCCGCAGGCAGCCAGCGCCAGGATGGCGCTGACGGCCAGGCTTGCCTTGAGCTGCGACGCGGCCTTGCAGTCTTGGCCCATCTAGAGTCCTCCGGTTACCGTGGAGCCCGCGCCATTGCTGGCCGAGCCGGGTTAGCATAGCGCTTGGAATGCTAGCCCCGGAATGTTAAGGAATTATTTCAGCCCGCCGATGGACACGCCCGAGCTCTGCCGCGCTCTCGTTCAACGACCGTCCGTTACGCCGGACGATGCCGGTTGCCAGGCCCTCATTGCCGAGATCCTGCAAACCGGAGGCTTCAGCGTAGAGCACATGCGCTTTGCCGACGTCGACAATCTTTGGGCCCGACACGGCGGCGCTCCGCCGGTGCTCGTATTCGCGGGACACACCGACGTCGTCCCGCCGGGGCCCGCCGAGCAGTGGCAAGTCGAGCCCTTTGCGGCCGCGGTCGTGGATGGGCGCATCATCGGACGCGGCACCGCGGACATGAAGGGCAGTCTCGCAGCCATGATCAACGCGAGCCTGCGCTTCGCTCGCACCTACCCGGCGCACGCGGGCTCGATCGCGATGCTGCTCACGAGCGACGAGGAAGGTGCCGCCGATAACGGCACGCTCAAAGTCATGCAGGCGCTCGCCGATCGGGGCGAGAAGTTCCGCTACTGCGTCGTCGGCGAGCCGTCGAGCGACGCCGTTCTCGGCGACACGGTCCGCATCGGCCGCCGCGGCAGTCTGTCCGGCATCATGACGATCCACGGCGTGCAGGGCCACGTCGCCTATCCGCTGCGGGCCGATAATCCCATGCATGCATACGCCAAGTTCGTCGAAGCGATGACGAGCACCCCGATCGACGGCGGCAACGCGCATTTCCCGCCGACCACCTTTCAGATGGTGCACGTGCATAGCGATGCGAATGCACCCAACGTCGTCCCCGCAGAGCTCAAGTGCCGCTTCAATTTCCGTTATTCGACGGAATGGAGTCATGAGAGTCTCGCACGGATGGTCGAAGATACGCTCAAGCGTCTCGGCATCGACTTCGAGCTCAAATGGCGCGTCGCCGGCGAGCCGTTTCTCACGGCCGAGGGTGATTTGACGGATGCCGTGCACCGCGCCATCGAAGAAACGACCGGCGTCGACGCGAAGCTATCGACGAGCGGCGGAACGTCCGATGGCCGGTTCATCGCGCGTTACGGCGTCGACGTCGTCGAAATCGGCCCCATCAACAAGACGATTCATCAAGTCGATGAGGAAGTCCGTATCGACGATCTCGTGCGGCTCGAGAAGATCTACTTCCGCATCGCCGAGCTCTTGCTCGTCTCTTCGTAGGTAGGAGCGAGCTTCGCTCGCGATCTTCAATCTTCGCGAGCGAAGCTCGCTCCTACAAGAGGATTGCGAACGCGATTCATCAATGGGCGAGACGCGCCCAGTTGGCGACGACGGCGAGCGCCCCGAGCAGCGCGAACCACAGGAGCACCCAGGTCGGCATGCTCAAGCCCAGGAACGCCCAGTTGATGTCGGCGCACTCTCCGGAGCCCGTGAAGATCATGCGCACGGCGTCGGTCACGGGGAATGCGTCGAAGATATAGTCGAGCCCGGGCC
>DATCIQ010000315.1:0-7249 GCA_036507635.1 Gammaproteobacteria bacterium | reverse complement strand
TATCGGGGCCCCAATTGGCAGCGCGCAACGTCGTGACATTCGCGAGCTGCAGCTCCCACTCCTCGACCGTGCCGTCTTCCTTCGCGACGGTCAAGCGGTAGCGAACGTGCGGATTAACGAACCATACACGCGCGATCTCGCCTTCGAGCTCGGCCGTGCTATTGGCATCGAACTCCGCCGCGAACGAGTGGTGTGCATGTGCCGAACCGATCAGGCTCGCGCAGGCCAGCGCGATTGCCGCGCAGGAAATGGTCGGAAACTGCATGCCCATCTATCCCGCGCGCATCGACTTGCCGCTACAGGCCGGGCGGCCCACGCAAGTGCTCGACATCCTGGTTGTTTTCGTTGCAGATGTACTCCATGAGATCCCAGCCCGGGCGCAGCCGCGCCTCATGGCGGATCGTGAACGGCTTCGCGTACGCGCCGGGGTCGATGACCGTGGTCACGTTCTCGAGGGTGCCGTAGCTCGTGCGCGTGTAGCGTTCCACGGTCCTGAGCTGGCTCGTGTGCGGGTGCCCCAAGAAGTCGAACCAGAACAACTCGTTGAAGCCGACGGTATCGATGACCAGCGTCTCGCCTTCCCAATGCCCCACCGAATGCCCGTACCACGTGGGATCGGGATCCTCGGGATGCTCGCGTCCATCCATGAAGATCTGCCGGAAGCTGTGAATGTTGCCTTCGAACAGGAAGTACAGCACCTCGGCCTTGCCGTAGGGCGGCGATTGCACAATGCGCCACGGATAAGGGGCGATGCGCGGCACGCCCGTCGGCAGACAATTCGCTTCGGGGTCATCGGCCGACAGTCGCGAGTCCATGAGCGCCTGTGCCTCCGGCAGCAAGACGATCTCTTCGCCGGGCAGGAGCCCCTCACCGATGTCGCCGATCGGTCCGCCGCCGCTCCAGACTCCCGAGAGATCAGGTGCGCCGTCGGGGAGCCTCGGCGCCGGCGCGTCGGGGACGTCGCCCGCGATCGCGGGGTTTTCGAGACCGCCCGAGCCCGCCGCTGCCGTCGCGGCGGCCGGCACGTCCTGTGCCTGCACCGCGGACGCCACACCTGCGAGCATGAGCAATATGAAAGAGTCGATGTGTTTCATCGCGAGCCCATCAGCGCGCGAAGACTTGCTTGCCGTCGGCGAGCGTCACGCTGCGCGCGTTCGCCATGTTCGCGCCGCTTCGCGCCCGCGAGCCTTCGACGGTGACTGCATCGCCTTCCTTGAGCGCGTGTCGCGTCCAGCCGTTGCGCGACAACACATTCGGGCTCGCGAGCTCCAGGTTCCAGTTCACGACTTGACCGTCCTCGTCTTCGACGTCGATGTAGAACCGCGCGTGCGGGTTCATCCATTCGACCTTGGTCACGATACCCTTGAGCGTCACGGGTGCGTCCGCGTCGTATTGGGTTACGAACGAATGATGCGCAGCCGCCGGCCCCGCGGCGATCAACAAAAAGAGCGCACCGATACCCCGAAATCGAGCTCTCATGTCTTTTCCCTTACCAAAGACCTCTTGGTAGGAAATACTAACGGAAGGCTCGCCGGGCGTCGATCTCGGGCGGAACGCCGAACGCCGCCATCCGCCATTAAGGCCGTGTTCAGGTTGCGTGGGCTAAGGTACGCTCAGGCACAAGGCTGTCCGGCCCTCGAGGCTCGGCGGCAAGGGAGCACGAGATGGACGCTCGAGTTACGGCTCATGACACCTCCGCGATGCGGCGCTTAATTGCGGCGGCGAGCCTGCTGGTGATCGGCACTGTTGTCTTTTGTCAAAGCACGTACTCGCAGGAGCAAGAGCCCGCCCCGCTCACGGCCGCCGAGCTCGATGAGCTCGTAGGCCCCATCGCGCTTTATCCCGACGACTTGCTCGGCATCGTCCTACCCGCGTCGACCTATCCACTGCAAGTCGTGCAGGCGGCGCGCTTCCTCGAGGATCGTGTCAGCGACGCGAGCCTCGAGCCGAGCGAAGAGTGGGACGACTCGATCGTCGCCCTGCTCAATTACCCCGAAGTCGTCGAGATGATGAACGAGGACCTCGACTGGACGTGGGCCCTCGGCGAAGCCGTGCTCGACGATCAAGCAGCGGTCATCGATGCCGTGCAGGTGTTCCGCGACCGTGCATACGCGGCGGGCAACCTGCGCACCGACGCAAGACAGGTCGTCACGGAGGACGACGGCGTCATCGAGATCGCGCCGGCTGATCCCGAAGTCATCTACATTCCCTACTACGAGCCCGAGCGCGTCGTCGTTTATCAATCGTCGCCGGCTTACTACTACTATCCGTACGCGTATCCGCTCTACTACTACCCGTACCCGGTCGGTTATGCGTTCACGTCGCCGTTCTTCTGGGGCGTGACGTCCGCGTTCACGATCGGTTGGCACACGCACTTTCTGCACGTGCACCATTACACGCACTTCGGTCACCCGTATTACGGGCACCATTACTACACGTACGCGCCATTCTATTGGCGTAACACCGTGCATACGTACAGGCAAGTGGACCGCGTTGCGTACGTCTGGGAGCCGAGCTATCGGCGCGGCGCGCAACCGCATTACCGCGACGATGGGCGGCGCGTGCGCACGGTCTACGAAGGTCGCGTTGGGCGCGCGGACGCGCGCGGCGACGGCGCGCGTGCGCTTCAGGGTGGCGGTGCCTCGAGACCCGGCGCGGCCGGCACGAATCGCACGGTAACGACCCCGCGGCGCACGATCGGCGGCGTCGCCGGTCGCACGCTGACGGAACGAAACGCGACCGCACGAGCTGCGCGAGAGAGCGACTCGAGCACGGTTCGTCCGCGCACCGGCATCACGTCGCCGCGCGTCGAACGCAATGGGGCGACCAATCGTGCGGCGCCCAATCGCGCGGCGGAACGCGCACCTACGGATCGCGTTTCGATTGCACCCCGAACGACGCGTTCGCCGCAGCGCACGATCGGGAACGTCGCAAGCCGCAGCATCGCGCCGAGCGAAAGCAACGCTGGGACGCGCGTACTGCGCGACGGCGGTCGAGTCGTCGCACCGCGCGGTCAGTCCGCGCAGCGCAACGTCGCGCCGCAACGTAATGTCGCTCCGCAACGCAGCACGCAAGCGGAGCGCAGCGCTCCGCAACGCAGCGCTCCGGCCCCGCAACGGTCGGAATCGGCTTCGACGTCGCGTTTCGGCGGCGTCGCGAGAGGAAGCGGCGAAGGACGCGGCGCGCGACGCTAGTCCCGGCTAGCTGCCGCCGACCCCGAGCTCGGTGCGTATGAGCCCTTCGACCTCGGAGTCGAGTGGAGCGTCGAGTGCGCCGATCGTCGTCTCCGCCGGTGCGCCGGCCATTATCCACCACTCGATGATACGCACCTGGGCGTCGGTCAGCGGCGTCTTGCCTTCGGCGGGCATGAACTCCTCGTCGTCGGGCGGCAGGCTGATCCGATTCAAGAGCTCGCTGAACTCAGGCCTACCCGCGGAGACCACGGTGCCCGTCTCGCCGCCGCGCATCACGCCCGCGTAGCTCGTGAGATCGAGATCCGACTCCCGCTTATCGCTGTTGTGACACGACGAGCAGCGTTGCGCGAACATCGGGCCGACGAGATCGAGGAAGGGATCGGCCGCGTCGAGACTCGTCACGGGCGGCCGCCGCGGCGCGAGCCCAGCCATGGAGCGCACGAATTGCGGTGCGTACTCGACGAGATACGCCGAGCCGTGCGTCAAATTGCCGCCGTAGTGGCCCGTGATCGTCGCGAGGAAAACCATGAGCACGGAGGCCGGGAAGAAGACCGGCCCGTACAAGCCTGCGAACTTGCTCGTGCGTAACAGCGCGACGACGGTGATCGCGACGCCGAGCACCGTGCCGAAGGTCCGGTGCTGCGTCGCGGATGCTCCCTCGAATGCTCCCTCGGCAAAATGCAGATAACCGAAGAGCACCGTGACGAGCGCCGAGATTGCCGTGGCGCCCCACAAGAACGGCGACGCCGGCGCCAAGTGCCGGTATTTCTCGCGCCGCGCGAGCAGCTCGAGGAAAAAAATGACCACGACGAGGCCGATCGGAATGTGCAGGACGACGACATGGAAGCGCCCCAGGAAGTACAAGAACTCCATCAGTCTTCCCCCAGAAAAGCCGCGACACTTTAGTGCGGCCGTAGCGACAAATCAAACCAGGGGATCGTAGTGGGAGCGAGCTTCGCTCGCGAATGTAAGAATCGCGAGCGAAGCTCGCTCCTACAGGGTCAGCATCGAGGCGAGGTAGGCCTCCATAATCGGCAGCTCGGCTACGGAGCCGTGGAAACCGACGTAACCGTCCGGACGCAGCAGGCAAACGCGATCGGCGGGCGTGCTGCCGTAGTAACGCTCGAGCGCCGCGGAGCTTTGCAGCCGGTGCGTGCGCAAAACCGGCGCGAAGCGCTTTTGCAGGCGCGCGAGGGCTGCGTCCGTGTCGCGGCCGGCAGTCTCGCGACCCGGCAGCACCACGAGCGTGAACCCCGTGTGACGCGTGAGCTCGAACAAGTTGCCGCCACTCGGGAAATCGACGTCGGGCGCGCGGTCGCCGATCGCGGGTCCCGGTTGCGCGTTCAACCCCGCGATCGGTGCTACATAGTCGCGATACGTGTAGGAGATTCCCGAGCAACGGCCGACGACTTGGTCGAGAAACTGCCTGTCACTCATCTTCGCCGTGCGCTCGTGAATATCCTTGCCGTGACCCATGAAGATCTCATGCAGCGACGAAGCCGCCCAAATGACTTGCTCGGCGATCGGCCGGCGCTCGTCGATGTAGGTGTCGAGGAGCTCAAGTCTTGCCACGCCGCGCATCACGAGACCGAGCTTCCAGCCCAAGTTGTAGGCATCCTGCATGCAGCAGTTGAGTCCTTGTCCACCCGTCGTCGAATGCACGTGCGCGGAGTCGCCGGCCAGAAACACGTTGCCCTCGCGATAGTTCTTCGCAAGCCGCACCCAGCTTTCCCATTTCGAGTGCCACACGAGCTCGCCGAGTGACACGCCGTCGAAATGCTTGTCGACGAGCCCCATGAAGGCGTGCTCCGGCTTGACATTGGGATCGGCGGCTTCGCCGCGATCGCTGAGCAAAAGACGATAGAAGCCTCCCGGCAGCTTCACGACCATGATGAAGTGATCTGTGCCGGCGCAGTAGTGGACGTAGTCGTCGACGTCGGGAAACCCGTTCAAGAACACGTCCATGTTTTGCAGCTTGGTGCCCTTGTAATCGCTGCCTTCCTGCTCGAGACCCAATGAGCGGCGCACGCGTGAGTTGATGCCGTCGCAGGCGACGAGATACTGGCAGCGCACCTGCTCTTCCTCGCCGCCGCGCGCCGCATGCACGAGCGTGGCCGTCACGCCGTCGCCGTCCTGTGTGACACGCGTGCATTGCACGTTCCAATCGGTGCCGCGCCCGTACTGCTCGCGCAGATAGTCGCGAAGGTTGTTCTCTGTCTCGCTTTGCCCATGGACGAGAATGAAGGGATAGCGCGAGTCGAGCGTCGTGAAATCGATACCGGGCCGGACTTCGCTGCGCTTGCCCGCGCCGTCGACCAAATGCAGCACGTAGCCCTTGTTGTGGATGCCGCGATCGAGATAGCGCCCGACCAAGCGTGCATCGATCCGCTCCAGGATCTCGAGCATGCGCGCGTGCACGGTGATCGCACGCGAAGTCTTCGCCGGACCCGGCAAGCGATCGACGGTTCGAAACTCGACGCCGTGCCGCGCGAGCTCGAGGGACAGCATCGTGCCTGCGGCGCCGCCGCCGACGATGAGGATTGGCGTTTCACTCGTGCGCATAGTCATTTGTTCATTAATCCTCCTCGCCTTCGACGGGCGCCGGGCCGCGCGGCGCGCTTTCCAAGGACTCGCGCACTCCGATACGCAACAGGGCCGTTTCGGTCGGTCCCTGGAAAAAAGCGAAACCCGTGCGGTCCATCCAGGCTTGCGGCCCGCCAAGGTAAAGACCCGCAGCGCGCGTCGCATCGGCGATTTCGGTAACCATCTGCTCATACAGCGGATCGGCTTGCGCGAGACCCGAGAAGCTGCCCAAGTCCGTGCTCGCGGCGAATATGACGTCGACGCCGGGCACGGCCGCGATCGCGTCGGCGATGCCGACGCCGGCCGGGGACTCGATCATCGCCACCATCATGATGTTGTCGTTGGCCGTGGCGCGGTAATCGTCGCCCCACAGCGCGCGATACTGGCCGTTGCCCAAGCTGCGCACGCCTTCGGGCGGGTACATTGCGTATTTGACGGCGTCGCGGATCTCGGCGGTCGTATCGACGAGGGGAATGATAATGCCGAGCGCGCCTATGTCGGTCGCCTTCTGAATGTCGCCGGGCGTCGCATCGGGAACTCGGATGAACGGAATCGCGGGCGCGCCCCGGCATGCCCAGATCATGCGCGCAACTTCCTGAAACGTGAGCGGACTGTGTTGCATCTCGATCCACAGAAAGTCGTAACCCGAGCTCGCCATGGCGCAGTAGACCTCGGGATCGGCGCTCGTCACGGTACCGCCGACGACGCGCTCGCCGGCGAGCAACTTTTGTTTGACCGTGTTGTAAATACGCGTGCCCGGCTGCTGACCATGCGCCGACCCAGATGCGACCATGGCGAGGAGGCAGGCGCACACGGCCGACCAGCAGCGAGCTCTACTCATGATTACCCCCATTGCAGCAAGCCTGCTCAGTTGTTGTTTCGACTCTAAGTAGCTTGGCGTCCCCGGAGCTGTCAAGGCTGCGAGCTCAGGGTGGCGCCGTTGCTTCTTGACAGCGACGCAGCAAACGCTTAGAAGGCTCCGAGAAGTTCGCCGGGGGAAGAAGTCGATGACGCGACGCTTTGCCGCTCGCTTGGCCGCGTGAGTGCTGGCTGGCGAACCCGTAGGCGCCGTCACTAGCGCCGTCGACGTAGACCCACCGGGGCCGAAGGGTTTCCCCTATTTCGGCTGTCTCAACAGTCTCCTGCGCAACCCCATGGATTTCTGGACGCGGATCGCCGTCCGTTACGGCGGTATTGCGCGCGTCCCGCTCAAGCGTAAGCACGTGTACCTCGTCTCCGACCCCGCGCTGCTCTACGAGCTGCTCGTCACGAACCGCAGAAAGTATCGCAAGAACACGCGTTACAAAGCCGCCGTCGACACGTTCGGAGACGGCCTGCTCTTGACGGAAGGCGAAGCCTGGTCGAGGCAGCGCAAACTCACGCAGCCGACGTTCAAAGCCGACTACATCGAGCAACAGGTGCCCGCGACAGCCGCGCTCATCGATAAGTTCCTCGACCGCTGGCAACCATGG
>DATCIQ010000314.1:0-4719 GCA_036507635.1 Gammaproteobacteria bacterium | reverse complement strand
ATGACCGGATACCGCCCCGGCGTGAACAGGTCGCCGACGGCGATCGTGTCGGACTTCCGAAACAGCACTATGCTGTCGCCGTCCGAATGCGCGTTAGGCTCGTGCATGACGAACACGGGCTCGCCGTTGAACCAGATGTCTCTGAGCGGCAGGATGTAAGCGTCTCGCGGAATGCCGGCGCTGGGATATGGATCCCTCTCTTCCGCCGAGCTCAGTTCCGTCAAACGCAGCATGACGTTCTCGTGCGCGACGAGCGACGCGCCAGGCGCCTCACCGGGCGCGAGCGATGGCGTCGACCCGAACATGCCGAGCGCGGCGACCTCGGCGTTGCCGCCCGTGTGGTGCAGATCCCAGCTCGTATTGATGATGTAGCGAATCGGCGCCGGCGTCGCTTCGCCGATCGCCGCGGCGATGCGTTCGGCAAATCCCTGCCCCATCGCATTGACGAGCATGACGCCGTCGTCGCCGATCTGCACGGCGATGTTGCCGGCGGCGCCGTGGAGCATGTAGACGTTGCCCTGCACGGGCAGCAGGTCGAGCGGTGCTTCGTCCGGCTGACCGTGCGCCGCAGGCGCGGCCAGACTCGCAAGGCATACGAGCCGAAAGAGCGATAGCAGATTTGGAAGCGGCTTCATGAGAGGTCGACACACACTAGCGACGAACGAGACAGCAAGCAAGACGAGCGAGTGCGGCCGACGCGTGCTTGCGGCTGCAATACTCGGCACCATGGCGCGTGGCACCCCCCGATTGGCGGCGAGACTACTTTTTTGGCTCCCATGCAGCAAAGCCAACAGGGCGCGCCCTCTTCCGCTCCGTCGGAGCCATGAGCTCGCGTATCGCATCGAACACGACCTTGAATTGCGCGTCATGCTCTCGAGCGCCGCCAGCTTGTGGGCGAGCTCCGCGTTGGACGCGAGTATCTGACGCAATCTGACAAAGGCACGCATGATCTCGACGTTCACAAGAACGGCGTGTTTGGTGCGGAGAACACTGGACAGCATCGCAACACCTTGCTCCGTAAAGGCATACGGCGCATGACGTCGGCCGCCGCGGCCATTTGAAATCACAATCTGTGATTTCAAACGCGCAAGTTCCTGATTGTTGAGCTGAAACATGAAGTCGGCGGGAAACCGGTCAATGTTCCGCTTGACGGCCTGGATTAGCGCCCTCGGGCCAAACGAAACTAAGGACTGCGCAGCAAAACTCCGCAACGGCCCCTTCGCCGCCGGCCCGTGGAGCTCGATTAGAAGCTGGCGTCATTCCGTGCTGCCACGCCCCGGCCCGTACTCGGGCGGCCACCCCGTCGCCTGATCGTCGGGCAAATTGAACAGCACCGCCTGGATTTCCTGTATGTAGCCTGCCTTGACGGCGAAAAACTCGGCCACGAGCCGGTCGTTCGCCGTGGCCGTGCTCTGGCTCGTCGCGCCGCCTTTCAAGCCGAAGCGGACGATCGACAGCACCACGCCGCGCTCCTCGTCGACGACCGGATAGCGACGGTCCCAGATGTTGCGGCCGATGAACCGGCCCTCGTCGAAACCGCGTGCCGTGTCGTTGAATCGGCCGTCGCGCACGAGACCCGTGGTTTGCAGGCCGTTCTCGTAGCGGCGGGAATCGGGCAGCAGTCGCGCCTTGCGATACGCCGGAGTGCCGTTCGTCTGGAACGCGCGCCAATAACTTTCCGCTGTGCCGATGAGGTCGTAGTAGGAATCACGCTCGGATTCCCGGATCGACTGCTGGAAGTACGGCGAGACCTCGGTCAGATGGTCGGGATCCCACAACCGGTCGGCGTCCCCTTCGTTGGCCTTGATCGTCTCGATCTCGGTGATCGCGCCGTCTTGCACCTTTAGACGAAGCATGTGCATCGTCTTGGTTCCGTCGGCATTGCGGATCACCGTTTGAGTGCCGGTATCGCCGCGCCTCGTGTTGACGATGTCGAAGCGGAACACGGTCTCTTCGGCGCTCGTCCAGAACGTGTCGGCCAACCTCTTCTCGGCGCCGTTCTCCGTGATCCACGCGCGGGCTGCTTGCGGCAGAGCGCGCGCATCGTCGGCCATCAGCGCCGAGAAATAAGCGTCGACGAAGCCGGTGAGGCACGCGCGATCGCACGCCGCCGGCGGCTGACCGCGCGCGAAGCCTGCCGCCATCGCGGCGAGCGCAAGAATCCCGACCGTGGCGACCGACTTGTAAAGTGTTGTCACGGCTGCCGCCGCCCACCGCCAGGCGCCCTACCTCCGCCTCCAAACCCGAACGGCGGATACTCCGTCGGATTGACCACAACGCGATCCAAAAACAAATTCGCCGCTTGCGCCGAGGCCAGCGCGGCATCCTCGTTCCTGCCGTCGTAGGCATGCGGCGCGCCCTGGAGCAAGTGCAGATCGACTTTGACGCCCGCCTCGTGCAGCTTGTTGAAGAAGTCGAGGCTGCTCGTGTACGGAATGGTCGTATCGGCCATTCCATGCAGAAAGATCGTCGGAGCGAAGTCCGCGGAGATGTAAGTCCCAGGCGACGCTTGCGCGAGCGCGGCCTGATCGGCGCCGCCTTCGGGCATGAGTCCGGGAAAGGCCGAGGTCGCGGGATAAAACGCGACGCACGCGGCGACTTTGGAGCTCACGCCCGCGTTGCCACCGGTGCCTTCGAACTCCGGGCGATCGCTCGTGCCTGCGGCAAAGAGCGCGAGCATGCCGCCCGCCGAGTAGCCGGCGACGCCGATCTTGTCGGCGTCGATGTTCAATCGATCGGCCTTGGCGCGTGTCCAGCGGATAGCCGCCTTCACGTCTTCGATCTGTGCCGGCCAGCGCCCTTGGCCCGTCAATCGATACGTCGATGCGACGCTCACGTAGCCCTGCCCCGCGAACGCGCGTGACGAAGTCGCGACGCCTTCCTTGCTGCCCCTGGAAAACCCGCCGCCATAGAGATGAATGACGGCCATGCGTTTCGCATTCGCCGCAGCCGGATGGTAGACATCCAAAGGCAGATCGATGTCGCCGCCCTTGGCGAACACGATGTCCTTGTCGATCTCGAGGTCTGCGGCTGCGGGCACTTGGGCCTGCGCCTGTGCCGGGAGGGCACCGAGGGCCGGCGCCGCGGCGACAACGCCGGCGCACTGAACGAACCTTCGTCTGCTTATCGTTTTCATAGCAACGCGTCCTTAATCTCAGTGGTGATCTTTGATGTAGTTGCGCTCGTACTCCGCTTGCGCATGCTTCTTTTCGCGGCTCACTTTCCCGGCCGCGCGGCGCGCCTTACCGAGTGACCGCTTGCGCGTCGCGTCCGTGCTGACGGCGGGAATCGAGATTAGCCGCTCGAGATCACCGCCGTTGCACGCCGGGCAATTGGTCGTCTCGCCGAGGCGGACGAGCTCTTCGAACAAGCGGCCGCAGGCGCGGCACTTGAAGTCGTAGAGCGGCATCTGGGGATCATACCGCACGTTCCTGCGGCGCCTCGATAGTTTCCGTTAGTGTTGCAGGCGGATGGCCGCATCAGACGATGGGCTCCAATTCCGGAGATGAACAATCGGTATTTACGAGTTATCCTGTTGCCCGACGGAGAGACCGTACATAATGCATTTTTCGACAGGCGGTTTGTGCCATGAAGGTCCGATATTTCACCGAGCAACATTTGCGCGATTACGATCGAGCATGCCTCACGAAGGGCGGGGGCTCCCGAGTTTACGTATGAGCAAGTGACTGCGTAGACGCCATGTTTTCTGGGCTCCTCTTCCGTTGGTATGCGCTCGATAAGGGCGATCTCGGATTCATCGCGATGCTTGCGCTTTTTTTCGCCGTGCTCGTTGGAATCACGGGATTCGCCTACGTGGACCATGCGCGGAGAGCAGCGGCCGAGCAGCGGCGCGTGGACGTCGCCTGCCTCGCGCAAAACGTCTATTACGAGGCCAGGGGCGAGCCGTTGGCCGGCCAGTACGCGGTCGCCGAAGTGACCATGAACCGCGTCGCCGCTGCGTCTTTTCCGGACACCGTCTGCGGCGTCGTCCACGAATCGCGCCTCGACCCTGTTCGCAAGCGCCGTGTGGGCGCGTTCTCTTGGACGGAGCTCGAATCGCTGCCTCGGCCTAACGGCTTCGAGTGGCGCCGCGCCACGGCCGTTGCGAGCTCCGTCTACGACAACCAGGAGGCGCCGCTCGTCGACGGCGCGCTGTACTACCACGCGACCCGCGTCACGCCGGCGTGGGCGAGCACGAAGACGCGCGTGGCGAGGATCGGCAAGCACGTATTTTACGAGTAGGTGCGGATCAGCCCGGCTTGCCGATGCGCCGCAAGCGAACAGCCGGTCACGTCGCTTGCCGGTAACCTCACACACCACGAGGCCCGAGACCGCGCGCGGGCGAGCTTGTCTCGCTCACCCCACCGGTTCCGGCAGCGGCTCGCTGCCGATCGCCGTATGTCCCTCGACCGAGTCGCAATGCATTCCGGGTGCGGGAGGCGTCCTCTCCGGGCATTTGAACAGGCCCCCTTCGCGGGTGCCGGCCGATTCGCCGTTACGTAGTGGATGCAAGCCGACGCTGAAGACCGTGCCCGGCAGAAACGTGTTCACGGAGATGCCTTGTCTCGCCATCATTGCGGAACCTCCCATCTCGACGGACCAGACGACAGGCTCGCCGGCTGCGTCGCGCTCGACGTTTTTACGCTCGGCGTTCATCGGCGCAAAGAAGATCGCCAGATGATTCGGGGCGGGGTCGACGCGCGTGACGACGCCCGTGAA
>DATCIQ010000313.1:0-7961 GCA_036507635.1 Gammaproteobacteria bacterium | reverse complement strand
CACGTAGACGTAGCCTTGTGTCGCACCGACGGCGAGCCCTGCGATCGTCATGCCTTCGATGAGCACGAACGGATCGGATTCCATGATCATGCGATCCGCGAAGGTGCCGGAATCTCCCTCGTCGGCATTGCAAACGACGTATTTTTGGTCGGCGGCCGTCGCGAGCACGGTTTTCCATTTGATGCCCGTGGGGAACGCTGCGCCGCCGCGGCCGCGCAGGCCAGCGTCCGTCACTTGGGCGACGATTGCCTCGCCCGTCATGGCAGCGGCGTTGGCGAGCCCGCGGTAACCGCCGTGCGCGATGTAGTCTTCGAGCGACAGCGGATCGGCGACGCCGACGCGCGCGAACGTGAGCCGCGTCTGCGCCGCGAGGTAGGGTATCGAATCGGTCGGCCCATGGAACGCGCCGTGCCGGCCGCCGCTCAAGAATCCCGCGTCGAAGAGCCCCGGCACGTCGCGCGCTCCGATCGGGCCGTAAGCGAGCCGGCGGCCGCCGACCTCGACCTCTACGAGCGGCTCGAGCCAATACAAACCGCGCGAGCCGTTGCGTACGATCTCGATGCGCTCGCCGCGGCCCTCCGCCTCGCGCAGCATCGCGTCGGCGACGGCGTCGGCGCCGAGCGACCTCGCCGCGGTGTCGCTCGGCACAAATACCCTCTTGGCGGCCCCTGCGGCCTCGTCTGTGGGAGCGGCGTCTCGCCGCGATTCCTTACCCCGCGCTCCGAGCAACTCGTCGAACCGCTCCGCCGTAACGCGGCCATAAATCGTTTCGTCGATCATGATCGCCGGCGAGCAGGCGCAATTGCCGAGGCAGTAGACCGGCTCCAGGGTGTAGCGGCCGTCCGTCGTGGTCTCGTGAAAATCGACGGCGAGCTTCGCGCGGGCGTGCTGCTCGAGCAGACGCGCACCCATGGCCTGGCAGGATTCGGCGCGGCATAAATACAAGGTGTGGCGGCCCCGCGGCGAGGTGCGGAAAAAATGGTAGAACGTGACGACGCCGTGCACCTCGGCACGCGACAGATTCAGCACGCGCGCGACGACGGGCAAGGCCTGAGCCGGGACATAACCGAATGTGTCCTGGATCGCGTGCAGGACCGGCAGCAGCGCGCCGGGCATCTTGGCCCGGTCTTCCGCCAGTTTCTCGACGGTCGCAAGCTCGCCGGCCGTTAATGCGTCCTTCGACGGCTGAGAAGTCATTCCATGGTCTTCCACAGAGAGCCGAGCTTTCTAGTATACCCGGGGGTATCCGCCGGCGGGACCGCCGAATTACCTTAAGGTGCCCCCTTGTCGGGGTTCGCGAAGAGGTCCGAATCGTCCTCGCCGGCTCTGGGGTGCAAGCATTCGAAGTCCTTCTCAATGCCGCGCGTCGAAATTTCGGTAAGCTCCGACTTGGAGACGCGCAGTCGCAAGGTATTGCCGCGAATTCTGAGCTTCATGATGACCGACGATTCACCGCTGACACGAGCATTTTAGCGGCCGCGAGGCACGCAGCGCGCAGCCGTTCTAAAGTGAGAGTCTAACTAGGTGATTCATAAGCCTTTGTCATATAATGCCGCCGCACCGCGGGGTCTCATGCGCACCCGACCCTCGGCAACGCACTTGGGGTAAGTGGGATCGTTGGGGATTCTTTATGAGCGAGCCAATCGGCATCAGTGGATTCGCGGTCTATGTGCCGCCCTACCGCATTGATCTCAAAGCCTGGTGCGATTGGACGAGCTCTCCCTGGGACAAGACTCAAGCCGTCGTCGGCCGTAGCTTCCGGATGCGCGGGCCGGCGCAAAGCGTATACACGATCGCGGCGACGGCGGTCCTGAAGCTCATGGAGCGTTATGACGTCGATCCCACGCGCGTCGGCTTCCTCGGTTTGGGAACCGAGTCGAGCACGGACAACTCCGCCGGCGCCGTCATCATCAAAGGCATGCTCGACGACGCGCTCAAAGCCAAGGGCCGGCCGCCACTCTCCCGCAACTGCGAAGTGCCCGAGGTCAAGCATGCCTGCTTGGGCGGTGTGTATGCGATGAAGCATGCGTTACGCTACCTCGCGCTCGAGGATGCCGACCGTTGCGGGATCGTCGTCAGCGCCGACATCGCGGAATACGCGCGCGGCAGCTCCGGGGAGCCGACGCAGGGAGCCGGCGCCGTGGCGATGTTGCTCGAGCGCAACCCCAAGATGCTCGAAGTCGACCTCAAGAACATCGGCAGCGCTTCGTCGTACCGTGCCGTCGACTTCCGCAAGCCGGTGCTCCGCAACATCATTCGCGGCAAGCTCAACTGTCACTTCCAGGATCTTCCGGTTTTCAACGGCAAATACTCGACGACCTGCTATCTCGACGAGACGCTGCACGCGCTCGGCGACATGATGCGGCGCATGGGCAAAGAGCCGGCCGGCTATTACCGCGAGCTGGCGGCGACGTTCATGCATCGTCCCTACCACCGCATGCCGGAAACGTCGTTCGCCATGAGCTACTTGTTTGCGCTGGGCCGCGACGGCAGTCAGGGCCGAGCGATCCTCGACGGACACTGTAAGCGCATCGGCATGAACGTATCCGAGGTCATCGAAGAGATGAAGTCGACGCCCGACATCCTCGAGCTCGTCAAGAACGGCAGAATCGACGAGGACGCTTACCCGTTGAGCGTCGAATTGCTGCGCGAGTTCCGCTCGAGCGCCGAGTTCGCGACGTTGGTCGCCGCAAAAATGTCGCTCGGCTCGGAAATCATGAAAGAGATCGGCAACGTCTATTGCGCGGCGCTTCCCGCGTGGATCGCAGCCGGCATGGAGGACGCGTGCGCTCGCGGCCTCCCCCTCGCAGGCGGCAAAATGCTCGCTGTCGGCTACGGCAGCGGCGACGCCGCGGAGGCGATTCCGATGTCGGTCGTCTCGGGCTGGGAACGCGCCGCGGCCAAGATCGGCTTCGCGGCGGCGCTCGCGACGTATCAGGACTTGTCACGCGCCCAGTACGAATCGCTGCACGATACCGGCGATGCGCCGGGGCTGCGCCACCCCGACGAGGGCTTCGTCATCGAGTCGATCGGCACGAGCACGAATCCCAACTTGAGCGACGAAGGGATCGAGTACTACCGCTTACTGAGCTGAGGCACTCACTGCAAGCGGCTCGTCTGCGCCTCGAGCTCCGCAATGAGGTCGTCGATCGTCCCGGCGCGAGATGCGACGGCGTCACGCGCGTAGCGCACGGCCCTGGGCGCTCAGAGCGCCCAGGGCATGATAACGATCAGAAGCCGATCGACAGGCCGAGGTAGGCGCGGCGACCAAAGGTATCGTAATCAGCGCTGGTGGACCCGAGCGCGTTGTTCGCCGTGGTCGCTCCGACGACCTCCGGGTCTTCGTTCGTCAGATTGTCGATACCGGCCCGCAACGAATATCTCTCCCCAAACGTCCAATTGGCGAATAGGTCGTACTGGTCGTGCGCGTTCACGCCGAAGACGGTCGCCGCGGAGTCCGGTTGCGGGTCCAACGACGGCAAGTGCTGCCAGCGCAGACCGAGCGACCACGACGGGCCGTCATACCGCAGCGTGGTGAGAGTCCGGTAGTCGAACGACGAATTGAATACCGTTCCCGTGTAGTCGACGGGAATGGCCCCCGGGAACGCCGATTCCGAGTACTCGTCGAGGATGCTTGCGCGCATGCTTAAGTTCAACCCGCCCGCACCGACGTCGAAGTCCCAATCCAACTGGACGTCGACGCCGCTCGCGGTGATGCCGCCCAGGTTGATGAACCGGGCATCGAACGTGCGCGCGGCGCCCGTGGCCCCCTGCTGCGGAGTCGGGGCACCGGGGATGTACTCACGGTTGATGAGGTCGCAATACGGATTGCCGGCGGCGAGCTCCGCGCCGGTGTACGTACCGGGCGCGGATGCGATCAGAGAATTGAACGTGGGATCCATGCACTGCGCGTAGATCGTGGCAAACGCCGGCGTGTCGATCGCGTCCTTCAAGTCTATGTCGAACCAATCGACCGCGAGTGTCAGTCGATCGAAAGAGAGCACCACGCCGAAGGTGTACGTCTCCGCTTGCTCGGAAAGTAGCCCCGGGTTACCTTCCTGGACGCCGATCGAGAGCGGAAAGTTGAACGTCGCGCCGAAGACGTTGAACATCCAATTGTCCGCGCTCGGCTGTCCCGGCACATAGAGCGCCGGCGGGGCCCCGTCCCGCACCATGAGCTCCTGGCAGAGCGTCTGGAGGTTGAACCGGTTGGGATTCCCCGGAACGTTGCCCCAGGGGGGCGACTGCGGCCAAGAGCCGCAAGCGTCCTGCGCGCTGAACTCGAGGCTGCTCCCCCCCTTCGGAGTGAACAGCTCCGTGACGTTCGGCGCGCGATTGGCGAGCTGCCTGCCGCCTCGGAACTTGAGCCGGTCGTTCACGGTCCAGTCGAATGTAGCCTTGTAGGTCTCGACGTGGCCGACCGTGTTGTAATCGGAAAAGCGCACGCCCGGATCGATCTCGAACAATTGAACGAATTTCTTGTCCCTGACCAATGGGATGGCCAACTCGCCATAGATCTCCGTGACATCCGTATTGCCGTCGACGCTGACGGGCAGGATGATGTTCTGAATCACGTTCGGGAAGTCTTGGTTCGCGTTGAAGCCCGAGTCTGGGTCAAACGCGAAGTCCTCTTCCCGATAGGCCGCGCCAACGGCGAACAGCAGCTCGCCGGCCCACATATCCGCGAGCGCGCCCGACACGTTTCCTTCGACGACTTCCTGGGTCAGCGTGGTGATGTTATTCATCCTCAAGACTGCGTAGTCGGAGCAGTCCTTCGAAACCGACGGCGTGTCGTCGACGCTGCCGTCAGGATTGAAGATCGGCAAGCCGGACGTGCAATGGCCCGTGACCGCGAGCGGGAAAAAGCCGGGCAGCGACGATATGTCGAAGTTCTCGCCATACTGGTCGGCGTTGAACAGGTTCTGGATTCTCGGGAGGTACGGGAACCCTTCCGGCTGTCGGGAATTGACGGAGGTCTTGCCGTGCGAGGCGAACACTTCCCAAGACCAGTCGCGCCCGCCGACGGCGGCATCGCCCCTCAAGCCCCCGATGACCTGGTAGACGTTGGTAGTGGTCTCGGTGCGGAAATTATCCAGATAATCCAGGCCGCCCACGTACGTCCACGGCGAGTCGGGAACCGGACGCGAGTTCAGGAGGTCCGCTAGCGCGGCGGGAACCGGGTGCTGCGCCGTCCCGAAAGGCGCCTGTCCAAAGGTCGGCGAATCCGGATCGTCGTATTGCGGATCGTAGGGAACCGTGGGTGACCAGACGTTGAAGACCCCGGACCTGAACCCTTGTGCCGAAGCGAAGGTTTCGGAGAACCGCACGTCGGTGAACACTTCGATGCCGTCCGCGAGGTCGTAACGACCGGCACCAAAAATGGCATAGCGCTCGAGCGGTAGCTGCAAGAAATTGTTTTCGCGATCGATAAAGCCAAGCGACTGCTGCCCAAGTGCGTTCGGCGGATTGAGCTTGAAGGCGGTATCGCCATCGCCGCCGAGCGGTCCCGTATACGGATAGGCAGGGTTCAGCGCATCGTTGGCATTGAAGAGATTGCCGTTCTGGTCGATGATGTAGTTGGTGCCGGGCGGCAGAAAACCGGCTCCCAGGGGACCTGCAGGCACAAACTGCGACAAGTTCGCGCTGCCGATCCCGCCTGCGTTCGTCCCAGGGTCGTCCCAGCCCGCCACGACCCAGTCTCGGTCCCTTCCATAGATGATCTCGCGCCGGCTGTAATCGGCCCCGACCATGACGTTGCCGCGACCGTCGCTGATGTCGGCGCCGAAAAGGGCATTGAACGAAGTCTCCTCGCCGTCGCCTTCCTCGGTCACGCCGTACTGGGCGCTGACATCCAGGCCTTCGAAATCTCTCTTGAGAATGAAATTGACGACGCCGGCGATGGCATCGGCGCCATAGACCGCTGCCGCGCCGCCCGTGATGATCTCGACCCTGTCGATGGCCGCCGCAGGGATCGTGTTGACGTCGACGACGAGCAAGCCGTTCACGGGCTGCACGCGCCGGCCGTCCATGAGCACGAGGGTACGGTTCAAGCCGATGCCGCGCAGGTCGATCGTCGCCGCGCCGGGTGCCGCGGTCGCCTGGGGAAACGGCGTATTGGCCGGGCTGAGCTGAGACTGCGTGCCCGCTGTGTTGAACTGCGGCAGTTGGTTCAGTGCCGCCTCGATGCCGATATTCGCCCGTTCTTGAAAGGTCTCCGCGTTGACCGTCACAATCGGGCTCTGCGACGTGTAGTCGCGGCGGATGATGCGCGAGCCGGTGACGGTTATTTCCTCGGGAACTGTCTCGTTCTGACCGAAAACCTTGGTTTCTGTAGTGAAACCAAGCGCGAGCACAGCAGCCTGCAACAGTATTGCCTTACGGCCAATGTGGGACATGTGCATGAGAGCGCCCTCCAGGCAATCTTATGGTTATGAGGACCGACTATTAATAGGCCTGATCTTGCACCAAATCAACCCGGCCGCGCAGGGGTTTCTCGCTGACATCATGCTCACTACCAACCGGCCGGCATGCGTCGAGCCGTGACACGCCGAATTTTGTCGCACACCTCAACGAAGCGGGCATTGATCCGGGAACACCTGCTACAGTGCGAGTTATGAGCAAGCTCCTGCAGCGACAAAGCCGCGCTCGAGCGCATCCGCCGCATTAGGCAAACCTAGCTCGACCGCGATTTCACGCTCGTCTGCCACGATCTTTCCGAGATCGCGACGTCCTTTCTTGGTGCCGATCGCGCGGCGCAGGCCGACGAGCGGCTGCGATGAGCCGCACCGAGGGCAGTCGGCGGCCGTGCGTAGGCGTCAGCGCCGAGCTTTTCTGGTCGACAGGCCGAGAATGAGAGGCGCGCACCTGCGCGCAGACGAAACCCACCCTTGGCGCCGTCGAGCCAGCGCCACGCGGTGGCAGGCGCAGAGAATTCACACGGGCAGCTCCCACTGCGGCGGCGCGCGGGGCGCGAACGGCGTCTGTGCGTCGGGCTCGCCGCGATCAAGGCGCTCGAGAATCCGCCCGATGACCACCGCATCCTCGATGCTCGCGGTCACTTAGAGCCTCCCGCCGCAGCGAGCGCAGGTCTGGATGTCGATCGCGAACACGCGCTTCAAGCGTTGCATCCACGTCAGGGCTGCCCGTGGCTTCGGCCAACGATTGAGCAACCATCGCCAGAACCTTTAGCTCGCCGAGCTTGTGGCGAAGACGAACGAGCGGTTCGCTTCCAACGTGGCCCCTTCCAGCTCTCCGTCGACTCCCGGTAGCCTTCCTCGATGGCCAGGAAATGCTTGCGCCCCTGCGCGTCGCAGCCGATTACGACCAGCAGGCACCGCCGCTCATCCGCGCGCACGTTCAAATAGATCCCGTCCGCCCACAGATACACGAACTCGTGCCCGCGCCAGTCTTTCTGCCGCCAGTCGGCGTACTCCATCTCCCAGGACTGCTTGAGCCGCGCGATCGTCGCCGGCGACAAGCCCTTCACCGACTCGCCGAACAGCGCTTTGAGCGCCTCGTCGAAACCGTTCGTCGACACCCCCTTCAAGTACAGCCACGGAATCACCGCCTCGAGCCGCCGCGTCTTCTTCAGGTACGGCGGCAAAAGCTCAGAGTGAAACACCCGGCCTTCGCCCGCTCGGTCCCGGGTCTTCGGCGTCTGCACCTTCACAGCCCCGATACCGGTGAGAATCTCCCGCTCAGGCTGGTAGCCGTTGCGCACCACGGCTCGGCGACCTTGTCCGTCTATCTCCGTCGCGTGCTCGTCCAAAAACATCTTCAGCTCCGCTTCAACCGCTTGCCGAATGATCCGCTGCGCGCCCTCGCGCACCAGATCGCTGAGCTCGTCTCGAAAGGCTGGATCACAAAAAGAAACAATCGTATCGTTGCCCATGGGTGGCGCATCTCCTCTATTGCTGAAACACAGGTCCTCGTAAAACCCAATTTCAGCAGGAATGCGCCGC
>DATCIQ010000312.1:0-3923 GCA_036507635.1 Gammaproteobacteria bacterium | reverse complement strand
CCGCCCGCCATGAAGACGAGCTCGGCGGCGATAGCGCCTGATTCGGCGCCCGACGTCGGCGCGTCGACCATCGCTACGCTCTTCGCGGCCAGCGCGCGCGCCGTTTCGACCGTGAGCCATGGCTCCGACGATGACGTATCGATTAAGAGCTTGCCGGGCGAGAACCCCGCGATGAGCCCGTCCTTGCCGAGCGCCACGTCTTTGACGTGGGCACCGTCCGGCAACATCGTGATGACGACGTCGGCGGCCTCGGCGACGGCGCGAGGCGTCGCCGCTCTCAAGACGCTCTGGTGGCGGCGCGCGAGCGCCTGCATTTTTTCCGCATCGAGGTCGAGCACGGTGAGCGTGCAGCCGGCGCGCGCGAGATGGCCGGCCATCGGCGTTCCCATGACGCCGAGCCCGATGAATCCGACGTGTGTCGCCATCCCGCCATCATACGATACACTGGCTCGAGCTCGGATGATCGGCAAAGGGGAGAGCTGCCATGAGTCGCTACCGACTGGTGCTTCTGATGATTGCGTTCTTGCCTATCGCCAACGCGGCGGTAGACGCGGACGGCTTTGTGCGAATCGAGCCCGATGAGATCGTGTTCAGCGGCGGCGGCGAGTTCGCCCCGAGCATCGCCGTGCTTGCGGGAGATCCCGAAAAGGAAGGATTCTATCTCCTGCGCGCCAAGTTCCCGCCGGGCGTGATGTCGTCGCCGCACTATCATTCGAGCGACCGTCACGTGACCGTGATTTCGGGCACCTGGTATACCGGGACGGGGTCGACCTTCGATCGCGACAACACGGTGGCGCTCGGCCCGGGAAGCTACATGATGCATCCGGCCGGCGGGATTCACTACGACGGCGCGAAAGACGCCGAAGTCATCGTCGAGATCAAAGGCATCGGCCCCGCAACGACGGTGAGATTGAACCCGTAGGAGCCGCGTCCCCGCGACAGAATCACCTCTTGTAGGAGCGAGCTTTGCTCGCGATGTGATCATGACCAACCTTGAACGCACACCCGAAGCCGCCTCGCCGCTGCTCGAGCCCGTCGCCGGCAACGGCCTGCTGCACCGCCGCCTGTTCCTGACCGGCAGCGCCGCGCTCGTCGGCGCGGCGGGCCTCGAGTTCATGTCGGTGCGGCCGGCTGCGGCGGCACCGCCCGAGGTGCCCGTCTGGATGAAAACTCCGGGTGCGGGCATGAGCCCCTACGGCACGCGCTCGCGGTACGAAGAGGGAGTCGTGCGCGCGGTCGGCGCGACGTCGGGCACAGTCGGCACGGGCGCGTCGCGCACACCGCTCGAGCGCTTGGAAGGCATCATCACGCCGGGTGCATTGCACTTCGAGCGGCACCACAACGGCATTCCGGATATCGACCCGGCCGAGCATCGGCTCCTGATTCACGGGCTCGTGGATCGGCCGCTCATGTTCGATCTCGAGTCGCTGTCGCGCTATCCGCTGGTGTCGCGAATTCAATTCCTCGAATGCTCGTGCAACAGCGGCGCCAACAATGCTCCCGAAGCGCCGCAGCAGTCGGCGAGCGGTATTCACGGCCTCGTGTCGTGCAGCGAGTGGACGGGTGTGCCGCTCGGCGTGCTCCTCGAGGAGGCCGGCGTGCGTCGCACGGCGCGCTGGATCGTCGCGGAGGGGGCCGACGCCGCTGCCATGAGCCGCAGCATTCCTAAGCTTAAGGCGCTCGACGATGCGATCGTCGCGATCTACCAGAACGGCGAGCGGTTGCGGCCGGGTAACGGCTATCCGATGCGATTGTTCTTGCCGGGTTGGGAAGGCAATGCCTGCGTCAAGTGGCTGCGGCGTCTCCAGGTGACCGCGGAGCCCGCGATGACGAAAGACGAGACGTCGAAATACTCCGATCTCATGCCGGACGGCAAGGCGTTGTTGTTCACGTTTCCCATGGGCGTCAAGTCGGTCATTACGTCGCCGTCGGGCGGCTTGAGCATGCGCGGGCCGGGGCTCTATCAGATCTCCGGCATCGCGTGGTCCGGCGCCGGGCGGATCCGGAGCGTCGAGGTCTCGGCCGACGGCGGACGGACCTTCGCCGCCGCTGCTCTCGAGGATCCGGTCTTGCCGAAAGCGCTGACGCGTTTCCGCATGCCTTGGCGTTGGGACGGCGGAGCGGCGGTTCTGCAAAGCCGGGCGATCGACGAGACCGGTGCCGTGCAACCGACGCGGCAAGCATTGCTCGCCGAAAGGGGCGCGGCGTTCCGCTATCACTATCACGCGATTCAGAGCTGGGAAGTGTCCCCGGAAGGTGGGGTACGCAATGTCTATGCCTAACCTTCGCGCCTGCCTGTGCGTTGCGATCGTCGCGAGCGCGGGATCGACGATCGGCCGCGCGCAGGAAGGCCCGGGGCTCGGTGTTCCGGCCACGCCCGAGCAAGTCTCCGGCTGGGCGATCTCAATACTGCCCGATGGCACGGGTCTACCGGCGGGTTCCGGAACCGCGGCGGCCGGGGCCGAAGTGTATGCAGAGAAGTGCGTCGCGTGTCACGGCGTGGACGGCGCCGGCATGCCGAACGACCAACTCGTGGGCGGCCACGGCACGATTGCGACCGCGACGCCCGTGCGAACGATCGGAAGCTACTGGCCCTATGCAACGACCGTGTTCGATTATGTTCGCCGTGCGATGCCGCTCGTCGCGCCGCAATCGCTCACGAATGACGAGACGTACGCACTCACGGCGTATCTCTTGCACCTGAACGGCATCATCGATGAAGACGACGTCATGAACGCACGCACTCTGCCGCGCATCGAGATGCCGAATCGCGACAATTTCGTGCGCGCCGTCCCGTAGGAACGAGCTTCGCTCGCGATTCCCGGATCTCCTGTAGGAGCGAGCTTTGCTCGCGATTATTGATTCGCGAGCGAAGCTCGCTCCTACCCACCTACAATTGTCAGAACGGCCAAAACAGCGGCGCGAGCACGACGGTGATGACGCCGACGAGCAGATTCAAAGGTAGGCCGATGCGGAAATAGTCCGAGAATCGATACCCCCCCGGACCGTAGACCATGAGGTTCGTCTGATAGCCGATAGGCGTTGCGAAACCCGCCGAGGCCGCCATCATGACGATGATCACGAACGGCCACAGGCTGACGCCGAGCGATTCGGCCGTCGCCGCGGCGATCGGAAAGCTCATGACGGCGGCGGCGTTGTTGGTCACCATTTCCGTGATCACGTTCGTGAAGACATACACGGCGGCGAGCGCTAGGAACGGGTTCGTGCCGGCGGCGGCAAGCCACGTTTCCGCCAACGCTTCCGCCGCGCCGCTCGTCTGCAGCGCCTGCCCGACGCCGAACGACGCACCGATGACCGTGAGCACCGACCAATCGACGCTGGCTCGCGCGGTGTTGCCTTTCAAGCAGCGCGTCGCAAGCATGAGGCCGGCGGCAAGCAGCGCCGCCTCGAGCATCGACAGCAACGCGGTCGCTGCGAGGACGACCATGAGGCCGAGAATGCCGATCGCGATCCAGCTCTTGTCGTGGCGCGGAATCGTGACGCCCTGAAGCTCGCTGACGAGCAGGAAATCCTTGGAGTTGCGCTGCTGAGCCAGAAAATTCGGCCCGGATTCGAGCAGCAACGTATCGCCGGTGTGCAGCTCGATATCGCCGATCTTGCCGCGCAGACGCTCACCGTTGCGTGCGACGGCGATGACGACGGCGTTATAGAGTGTGCGGAATCGGCCGTCGCGTATCGTGCGTCCGGCGACCGGGCAAGTGTCGGATACGACGACCTCGAAGAGACGCCGCTCCGGCCGCGGCGCGCTCAGCTTGAATACCTGCTCGGGGGCCGGAACGAGACCCCGCAAGCGCAAGAGCTCCCCCACGGAATCGACGACGCCGACGAACAGCAACCGGTCGCCGTCTTGTAGCTTTTCGGTCGGCGCGACGGCGGGTAGCACGGTCGCGCCGCGCTCGATC
>DATCIQ010000311.1:0-2102 GCA_036507635.1 Gammaproteobacteria bacterium | reverse complement strand
AAGAAGCCCGCGCGCAGCTTCGGCGCGGCGGCAGTCTGCGCAAGGGCGGTGGCGGCCGGGATCATGGCATCGAGCAACGGCAACCCGACGGACACGCCGACGCCCCGGAGCACGGCCCTGCGAGAAAGATGCTTTCTCGTGAGATACATGACCTGACTCTCTAGACCATTGATAAGAATACTACGCGCTCGCCGACGAGTGTAGGGCACGCGGGGCAAAACCAGGCGCGGTAGGAGCGAGCTTCGCTCGCGATCTTCTCTTGTCGCGAGCGAAGCTCGCTCCTACAAACGCAGAGCGAAGCTCGCTCCTACAAACGCAGAGCGCGTAGGGCGGCCTGCGCATCGTCGGAGCTGGGCTCGTGCGGCAGCGCCTGCATGCGGAACGCGTCGCTGTCGACGATGCCGGAGACGATCGCGGTGAAACGGCAATCATTCCGCGCCGCCTCGCGCACGATCGCACGGACCTGCGGCATGTCGTGGTACTCGAGCTCTCTACCGAGCGCGTACATCATGAGCTTTTGTGTCAGGGCTTGGACGAATTGATCGGGACGACTGAGCAGCGCCTGGCGCAACTCGACCGGGCCGCTGACCGCCACACCGCTCGAGAGGACCGTGCTCGCGTCGATTGGCGCCCCGGCAGCCGTGTCGATGTCGCGCCACTGGCCGGTGACGGTGAAGTTCTCGAGCGCGAGGCCGTACGGGTCGATCACGCCGTGGCACGCGTTACAGCTCTGATCGACGCGATGCTGCTCGAGCCTCGCGCGTATGGTTTTCGGCCGTTCGCCCGCCGGCGTCGATAGGTCCGTCTCGACGTTCGGCGGCGGCGGTGTCGGCGGCGTGCCCATGAGCTTCTCGAGAACCCACGCACCGCGGAGCACCGGCGACGTGCGGTCGCCGTAGGACGTGCGCAGCAGCATGGCGCCCTTGCCGAGCAGACCCCAGCGCGCCTCGTCCTCGAGCGTCACACGGCGGAACTGCGGACCGCGAACCGATGTGATGCCGTAGTGCCGTGCCAGCCGTTCATTGAGGTAGGTGTGATCGGCCGTCAGCAAACCCTGCACGTTCTCGTCTTCGAGCAGGACACTTGCCAAGAACAGCTCGATTTCGGCGGCGAAGTCCTCGCGCAGCTCGTCGCTGAATTCGGGGAACAGCCGGTCGTCCGGATCGACCGAATCGAGCTCGTCGAGGTTGAGCCACTTGAGCGCGAAATTCGTCACGAGCGTCGCGGCGCGCGGGTCGGCGAGCAGGCGCTCTACCTGGGCATCCATGACGTCGGGATCCCGGAGCTTGGCCGTCGCGGCGAGCTCGAGGAGCTCATCGTCCGGGCCCTGGCTCCACAAAAAGAACGACAGCCGTGAAGCGAGCTCGAGATCGCTGAGTGCATAGAGCTCGCTATCGCCGACGTCTCGCGGCGGAACGATTGCGCGATACAAGAAGTCGGGGCTCGCAAGCACGGCGGTCACCATGTGCTCGATTCCCGCGTCGAACCCGCCGGGCCCTAAACGGCCGGTTTCATAGAAGGGCATGAGCCGGTCGATGTCGTCCTGGCCGACGGGCCGGCGAAAGGCGCGCCGCGTCAGATTCGCCGTGATGCGCTCCGCGCAGGCGCGCTCCTCGTCGGCCGACTCCGGCTCGCACACGAATATCCTCTCGCGGCTCGCCGTACGCGACAGGCCGGTCGGCTCGAAAGGACCGACGACTTGGATTCCGCCGATCACGCGCGGAACACGCATTTGGCCGCGAAAACTGAAGCCGCCATACGGCGTGAAACCAAAGATAGGTTCGTCGGTTGCGGCCCTCGAGCGCTCGATGAACGTGACGATGAGTTCATGCACACCGGCATTCACCTGGACGGGAATGTCGGTGAACCGCTCCATGATCTCGGCGCGCGCCGGAGCGCCGCCTCGATCCACGAGCTCGAGATCCGCCGCACCGCCGAGCTTGGCACGGAACACTTCTCTACGATCGAGCAGAGCGACGAGCGTGTGCTCGGTTTCCAACGAGCGCGGGTAGAGTCCCACATCGAGATCGGTGATGTTGATGCGGTATTCCCCATCCGCGGGAAAGGTGTGCTCGAACCTCGTCCCGCCGCGTGTACCCAAC
>DATCIQ010000310.1:0-7885 GCA_036507635.1 Gammaproteobacteria bacterium | reverse complement strand
CGCACTTCGCCGGGACCCGCGCCGCTCGTCGTGTAAAGATTGCCGAGACGGTCGACCTTCATGCCGTCGCTGCCCTCGCCGGCAATGAAGATTTTTCCGTTGCTGATCGTACCGTCGGCCGCGACGTCGTAACGCAGGATGTTTTGAAAGCCCGCATTCATATATAGGTGCCGCTCGTCGGGCGAGAGCGTGATGCCGTTGGGCCAGCCCCCGGCGTTGTCGGCGTTGCTGTAGAGCAGCGTCGTCGCGCCGTCCTTGAGGAGATAGACGCCGCTGAACTTAAGCTCCGCCATGGGATTCGCGAGGCCGTCGCGAATTCCGAAGACGCTGTCCGTGACATAGATCGCGCCGTCGGAACGAATCGTGAGATCGTTCGGGCCGTTGAAGCGCTTGCCGTCGTAGCGATCGGCGAGCACCGTGCGCGTGCCGTCGGTCTCGAGCCGCACGACGGTGCGGTCCGGGGTCGCAAGATAAATTAGGCGGCCCTGCGCATCGAGCGACAAGCCGTTCGGGCCGATCAGAAGCACAGCCATTCGTCCGCGGCGCGTTTGATAACCGGCGTGCGTGATGTCATCGCCGCTGTAGCCGCTCCGCTCGAGAAACACGGAGATCTCCTCGCCCGGCGCCCATTTGTAAATGACGTTGGAAATCAAGTCGCTGAAAAGCAGGTAGCCGTCGCGATCGTCCGGTACCCAGACGGGCCCTTCGGTCAGCCCGAAGCGGTCGCCGAGCAGCTCGAGCTCGGCGTCAGGCGCGACGATGGCGTCGAGCGCGGGATCGAGCTTGACGATGCGAAATGGCCGCGGGACGGGGGCGGGCACCTGCGCCTGGACCGCCGCCGTGACCAAAGTTGCGGTGACGACGCCGAGTGTCGCCAGTCTGTTCACCGCTCGCCCCCGAACTGCACGGATTCGGCGATGTTGGGGAAGACGTGGATGCGCGATTGGAAGCGCCAGCCGTCCACGGTTTTGACGTACACGTCTTCGTAGCCGCCCTGCAGCTCGATCTGCGTCGGCTTGCCGCCGACGCCGATGGCGAGCAGATAGGATTTTCCGGTCGCACCGTCGGCTGTCGCAGTGATCACATGATTGACCACGATGTGGCTGATGCCGTACCCCATCAACGTGGCCGGATCGCGGCAACCGTCGGGGCCGCCGCCGGCGGCAACCGCGAGCGCGTCGCGGCCCATCGTTCTGAACCTGCGTTGGCCGGGCGCGGCTCCCCACTCGTCGGCGACTGCGAATTCGCCGTCATCGACGAAGAGATCCGCATAGTCGTAGCCGCCGTTCGTGCAATGATCGATCGCATGGGCGTAGCGCGCGGAGAGTTGCTCGATCTCGGCGTAATCGAGCGCCGCAAGGCGCGGGCCGGCGGGCGGCTCCTGCTTCTCGGGTGTCTGCGCGTGGGCGAGTTGGACAGAGACTAAGGCTGCCGTTGCTATCAGTATCTTGCCATGCATGTTGTAGCCTCTGTCGACTGCGATGAGCGCCGTCAGTCGGGCAGCGCGAACACGTAGAGATTGTTCGCCGTTCCGGCGGTGCGCTGATCGGGCGTGAGAGCGGCGAGCCCGAGCGTGTTCAGCGATCCCCCCGTGCTCACGGCGATGTATTGCTTGCCGTTGACGGCAAAGGTCGCCGGATACCCCGTGACGTGCGAGCCCAAGTTGACTTCCCAAAGAATTTCGCCGGTGCGCTGATCGTAAGCGCGGAACCGTCCGTTGACGTCGCCGCCGAACAAGAGCCCGCCGCCGGTCGTCATGACGGACGTCACGCCCGAGCGTTGCTCGTGCTTCCACGCGGTGGCGCCCGTTGCAACGGAGATGGCTTCGATCGTGCCTACGTCGTCTTCACCCGGAGCGATCTGATCGCGGTTCGCGAGCGCGTAGAGGTCGTCGAGACTCGGCTCTTCGGACGTGGATCGCGACATCATGCACGCATTCTGCAACGGGTAGTACATGAGGCCCGTGAGCGGGCTGTAGGCGCCGGCATGAAAGTTCTTGCCGCCGAGGAGGCTGGGGCAGACGAGAATTTCCTGGCCCGCGCGCGTGTACAGTTTCTCCACGGCGACGGTCGCAGCACCCGATTCGGTGTTGATGGTCTCGATGACGTTTTGCGGCACCGTCGGGCGTGCCCAAAGGAATTGCCCCGTCTCGCGATCGAGCGTATAGACGAGGCCCGTCTTGCCCGGTATGCCCGTGACGACCTTGCGCGTCTCGCCGGGTCGCACGCGCGGGTTGATCCAGGCCACCGCGTCCGGGTCGGGCGCGACTTCCGTATCGATGAGCAGCCGCTCGAACGGATGATCGAGATCCCAATGATCGACGACATGCTGGAAGTACCAAACGATCGCGCCCGTTTCCACGTCGAGCGCAAGTGTCGAGTTGTGGTAGAGGTACTGCTCGTCGTTGCCCGCGAGCATGAACTTCGGCGCCGGCGAAGTGACCGATGTGCCGACATATAGGCGTTTGAGCTCGGGGTCGTAGCTCGGCACCATCCACAGGCCGACGTGGCGGCGCTCCTCGTAAGGAATGTCGCCCCAGGTTTCGTCGCCGGGCTCGCCGGGCTTCGGAATCGTTCGCGTGCGCCAGACCTCTGCGCCGGTCAGGGCGTCGAACGCCGTGATCACGCACGCCTCGGGTCCGCCTTCGGGCTCACAGCTTCGACCCGAGACGACTTTGCCGTCGGCGATGATCGGCCCCGAGCTATGCTGCGCGCCGCGACGATAATCGAGGATCTGTGTTTCCCACGCGAGCTCGCCCGTGCGTGCATCGAGGGCATAGGCGAAATTGTCGGCGCCGTTATCGAGAATGTAGTTGCCATAGATCGCGAGATTGCGGTTAATCGACGGAAACGGGATGTATGCATTGTTGTCGTCTTGGACGGGACGCCGATATTCCCAGATGAGGTCGCCGGTCGCGGCGTCGATGGCTTGCGTCAAGTCGTTCGGATTCGGGAAATACATGATGCCGTCGTACACGAGCGGCGTGCCTTCCTGCACGCCGGTTGCCAGCGGGCGCGTCCATACGAGCGCGAGTCCACGGACGTTGCCGCGGTCGATCTCGTCGAGCGGGCTGTAACCCCAGTGATTTTGCGTGCGCCGCCACATGGGCCAGTCGGCGGGATCGGGATTTTCGAGCATGGCGTCGGTGACGGGCACGAAAGGCCGCAGCTCCGCGACCGAACGGGCGCAGAACAGAGCGCCGCACAGCAAAAACAGCCAGAATCCGGAACGCAACATCGTGAACCCCCTGAAGGCGACGCAGGCAAGTGTAGCAGCAGACGGTCCGGACGGCCGCGCGGCCGTTGGCGAATGCGCGGTCCTTTGTGGGAGCGGCATCCCGCCGCCATCTTTGACCTTGTGGGAGCGAGCTTCGCTCGCGATTCTTCGTCTTGAGATCGCGAGCAAAGCTCGCTCCTACACGAGAGAGGAGACGCGTGAAAGATCGCGGTGGGGACGCGCGGGGAAGATCGCGGCGGCTCCGGCCGCGACAGCGGCGTATGCAATCCGATGGCGCATCAGCGTCCCCTCCGATGCCGGCCTGACGAGCTCTGCTCGCATCATAGGTGAACGGCCCGCATCGCGTCGAGCGGCAAGGCCGGTATGTCCGGCCATGTGGATCTCTTGAGCATCACGCGCCGCTCACGGACACTTGCGGGCTATGCGTGCGCACAGGACGGTCGGCGCTTCGGTGTTGCGTGTTCCCGGCGGCGTCTGGGCGCTCGGCTTCGTCTCACTGTTCATGGACACGTCGTCCGAGCTCATCCACGCGCTATTGCCGGTCTATCTCGTCGGCGTGCTCGGCGCTTCGATGACGACCGTCGGCGTCATCGAAGGCATTGCCGAAGGCACTGCCGCGTGCACGAAGCTCCTCTCCGGCGTGCTCAGCGATCGCCTCGGCAAACGCAAGATTCTCGTCGTGGCCGGCTACGGCATCGCGGCATTGACGAAGCCGATATTCGCGTTGGCACCGTCCGTCGCATGGATTCTCGGTGCACGCTTCCTCGATCGCGTCGGTAAGGGTATCCGCGGCGCGCCGCGCGACGCATTGATCGCGGACCTCACGCCGCCGCATCTGTTCGGCGCGAGCTACGGGTTGCGGCAGGCACTCGATACGATCGGTGCTTTCCTCGGGCCGCTGCTTGCGATCGCGCTCATGTGGGTCATGGCCGAGAACATCCGCGGCGTTTTCCGGTTCGCGATCATTCCTGCCGTGCTCGCGGTCCTGATTCTCGTCGTTTTTGTCAGGGAGCCGCACGAGCCGGATCCGGCGGCCGTGCCGCGGGCGCGTTTGCAGGCCGCCCACATCCGTTTGCTCGGCCGTCCGTATTGGCGCGTCGTCGCGATCGCAGCCATGTTGTCGCTCGCGCGTTTCAGCGACGCATTCTTGATCCTCGAGGCGCAGTCTTCGGGACTCCCCGTCGCGCTCGTGCCGCTCGTGCTCGTGCTCATGAATCTCATGTACGCGGTGTCGGCGTATCCCGTGGGCGTGCTGTCGGACGCGATTGGACGCATACAGATTCTCGCCGCCGGGCTCGGATTGCTGGTGCTCGCCGACCTCTTCTTGGCGCTCGGCTCGGGCTTGATCGGCACTGCGATCGGCGTCGCCCTGTGGGGCTTGCACATGGGATTCACGCAAGGGCTGCTTGCGACGCTCGTCGCCGATACCGCACCGGCGGAGCTGCGCGGCACGGCTTTCGGTATCTTGAACTTGGTCACAGGGATAGCATTGCTCGCCGCGAGCGTCGCAGCCGGCGCGTTGTGGGATTTCGTCGGACCGGCAGGCACGTTCTTCGCGGGAGCGGCGTTTGCGGCCTTGGCGCTGGGGACAGTTTACTCATTTCACTACTCGGCGAAATGAGTAAACTGTCCCCGCCTACCCGAAGATCGCGAGCGAAGCTCGCTCCTACACGGGTCAAAACTTCCAGAGCAGGCCGATCGAAGGAATCGTCGGTAAGTAGTTGCGCTCCTCCAGCATCAACAACCCCTGATCTTCCTCGTCGCCGATCTCATACTCGATGCAACACGGGTTCGATCGCCCGAATAGGTTCGCGATCTCGAGCGAGATCGCGAGCGAGCTTCGCTCGAGCTCGATCTTGCGCGTGAGCCGCAAATCTATCGAGCGGTAGAAACCCAGCCGCTCGTCATTGCGCTCGCCGGCGACCGCAACCGGAATCGCGCCGCTTGCGTCGAGCGAAACGCCCGTCGTGGGCCAGCCGGACCGATAGATCAATCCGGCGCTGATGTTCCACTTCGTCGTGTCCCAGTTGCCCCCCGCGCTCACTGCATGTGTTTGGTCCCAACTGCGCAGTATGTTCTCGGTTCCGACCCGATCGCGCACTTGCGACCAGCCGTAAGCCACCCACCACTCGAGCGGCGATGGCGCCGCGCCTTCGATCATGACCTCGAGTCCTCGCGCTTGCGCCGTCGTCGGCGCAATGCCGATCCGATCGGGTTTTAGCTCGGGCAGGAGAATCAGGCTGTTGAGCAGATTCTCGAAGCGGGGCCGGAGATTGCCCATGGATTTCTCATAGACTTCGACACGCAGGCCCACGTCGTTCACGAAAGTATGCTCGAGGCCGAGGACGGCGTGATCCGACCGCTGCGGTGCGCGATAGCCATCCACTCCGTCGCTGACTTGGAGCTCGTTGATCGCCTGCGACTGGTAGAAGCGGCCCCAGCTCGCGCGCAACGCCGTGCGGCCGGACAACGCGTACCTCATGCCGATGCGCGGCCCAAGCGTATCGCTGTGATCGACATCGAGGGTTTGCTTGTCCCAGCGGGCACCGAGCTCGGCCGTGAGGCGTTCCGTCCAGTCATAGCGCAGCGTCGCGAACAGCGCGTACTGACTGCCGTTCGGCGCGATGTTGATCGCGCGGCTGCGGCTCGGTTCCGTCGCGGCTCCATCGATGCCGAAGAGCAGGTCGAAGTCGACTTGATCCGCGTAGTCGTAACGGCCGTCGAGCCGGCTCGCGCTGCCGCCGACGAGCAGCAATAGATCGTCGCCGAGGTGCCGCGTCCAATCGCTCTCAAGGGTTCTAACGTCGAAGGACCGAACGTCCGTGAGCGCTCCGGAGCTCACCCCCGCTTTCGCACTGGTTCCCAGACGGCGACTGTCGAGCTGCGAGTGCGCGACGAGCGTACGGCCGCTGGTCCGAGTCCCAAACGTGTGCTCGAGATTCATCCAAACATACAAATCCCGGTGATCTGCTTGCGCGCGCTCCTCGCCATCGATGTCGTCGCTCAGCGATATGTCATCTTCGGATCGCAACACATTGGCCGTAATTTCGAGCCGATCGCCGACCCGATGGGCGATCTTTGCGAACGCGTCGGTATAACGCGGCCGCTCCGGTTGGTCGCTGAACTGGTCATAGAGAATGTCGAGATTGCTCCGCCGCACCGAAGCGATCCATTCGCCGCGTCCGTCGTCGTAGTGCCCCGAGCTCAAGAACGACGAGTTGAAGAAGGTTAAGCCGATTTCGTGATACAAGGACTCCGGCGCCGGCATCGTCTCGACATCGATAACACCCGACATGCGATCGCCGAAGGTCGCGGGGAAACCGCCCGTATACACGTCGATCGAGCTCACGATCCGCGGATCGATCATCGAGAAAATGCTTTGAAAGTCCTTCAGATGGAAAGGGTCGTATAGGCGCAGGCCGTCCAAGCGGACCAGCGTCTCGCTGATTTCGCCGCCGCGGACGTTGGCGAGGCCGCTGATACCGTTTGTTGCCGTTCCCGGCAGTCGCGAGACCGCGCGGAGCGCGTCGTCGCCGATGTCCGGAAGATTTTCCAAGTCGCGACCGCTCAACAGTTGCATGGATGCGGCGATCGCGCGGCGGAGCTCGTACTGACTTGCGGAGACGACGATCTCTTCGCGCACAGGCATGGGCGGCAGTGCCTGCGTGCGCGCGCGCACTCTCTCGACGGACGTCCCGGCGGAACCGTCGGCGCGGCCGGTTCGGTCGCGGATGATGAGAACCGCGCCGTTCGGTCCCGACTGTGTGGTGAGCCCCAACGGCTCCAGAATCTCGTCTAAGGCGGCGGCCGGATCCTGGGATTGAGGCTCCGTCTGCACGCGCATCCAGGGTCTTACGAGGTCTGTGCTATAGAAAACCCGTAGTCCGTCTCGCTCGAGCACGGCAATCGCGTCCTCGATCGATAGGCCAAAGAGCGGCGCGGATGCGGCGTAGCTCCATTGCGCGAAGGTACAGGTCGCAACCGCGAGGAGCGCGGACGTTACTCGCTTCAGCGATTCAAGCTGCACGGCAGCTGCCTTTGAGGGATGCTACTTATTCGTTTCCTACGGGTCGCTTCTGCGAACCAATATAGCGCCGTCCTCAGTCAATTCGCACGTGAAGTCGGAGGTTTTCGTGATCGATTCCAGAATCTCCAGGGGCGTGAACCCGCGCGCGTCCGCCCTGAAGCTCACGAGCTGGGCGCGGAGCTCCGTATTCGGTGAATCGAAGCGCAGCAACCTGCCGCTTTCGTGGGCGATCCACTTGAGATAGCCGAGTATCGACTGATTATCGGAGTCCGGAGCCACTGCGAGCGTCGCCGTCCAATCCCAGCGATCGTCGTCCGGCGCAATCTCGCGCAATTGCACGTCGCCGGAAGCCAACAGCTCGAATTCCTCGCCGGCCGGGCTACGAAAGTCCGCCGCGTACGGCGACTGCACGAGCTCGACGGCGCCGGTTCGGACCCGCACGCGCAATGAATCCGCCGAGCTTCGAACCTCGAACTGCGTGCCGATGTCGCGCACCCTGCCGAACGGGGTTGCGACCTCGATGACGCTCGCGGCTGCCGCGCGCCCCGAATCGACATATAACGTACCTGCGACGAGCTCGACGGAGCTCGCACCGTTGAGCGCGATCTCCGTTGCGGAGTC
>DATCIQ010000309.1:0-2912 GCA_036507635.1 Gammaproteobacteria bacterium | reverse complement strand
AGTGGGTAGAGCATCGTGGACGCCGGCTTTATAGATCTCGACATACTGCTCACAAGAATTCGGCACGCGCAGTCGAAGGTTTATTTTCTCGACGCTGTAAAGCCTACAGCCGAAAAGGCTGGCGCATCTTTCATGGACGCCCGACGGGGTTCGTTGTAAACATTCCGACCGCTTGATTTTAGAGGAGACGCAGCATGGACCGATTCACGGGCGGTTGCCTTTGCGGCAATGTGCGAATTGTGGCGTCGGGACTCCCATACCGGGTCGGCCTTTGTCACTGCCTCGACTGCCGCAAAGCTCATGGGGCCTTGTTTCACGCTTCCGCGGTGTTCCCTCAGGATGCGGTGACGATCGAAGGCGAAACACGCGACTACGCCGGGCGGTTTTTCTGTCCCCGCTGCGGCTCGTCCATTTTCGCACGCACCGCAGACGAAATCGAAGTGAACCTAGGATCCCTGGATGCCCCTGACCAACTGATGCCAACCTACGAAAGCTGGATCGTCCGTCGCGAGTCCTGGTTGCCGCCGTTTCCGCTCAAGAGACGATACGACCGCGATCGTGACGCCACGGGTCGCTTTGAGGAGTAGGTCGCACCCTCGAGGCGGCTCTTGCATCGCCTCATAAAGAATTGTCGCAGGCGGTGCATCCAAACGCCTCCTGCCCACGCATCTCAGCTCATGTAGATCGTTCACTTTCGAGGAGTGCGTTATGGACGGAGTAGGGACAGGACTCGCAGCGCTCGCATTCTGGGGTTTCGTCGCGGCGCTGGTCTTGGCGGGCGTTTGGGACGGAGCCAAGAAGCGCGAGGCGCAGCACGAGACGTTGCGGCGAATGCTCGAAAGCGGCAAACAGGTCGACGAAGCCCTGATGGCCAAGCTCATGGGCGGCGAGGTGAAGCGCCCGGATCGGGACCTTCGAATCGCCGCCATCATCGTCTTCTCGGTAGCCGTCGGCTTGGCCGTGCTCGCCGTAGCCTTGAGCCGCACCGATGTGAACGCCGTCATGCCGTTGCTCGGCGCCGCCGGCCTCGTCGCCTGCGTCGCCGCGGGGTTGATGGTCGCATCGGCTTACGTCCGGCGCACGCGAACCGAAGACGAGGCGCGGCAGCCTCACCGGCCTCATGCGGGCTAGCCCTGGTGCCGCCACCAAGCACGGCGTATGCGAACAGCCCCGAGCCGTTCGTCGTGCGCCTCGCGGGCCGCGGCGATCGACACGCGTTCGAGGAGCTCGTGCGCCGGCGGCAGTCGTGGGTGCGTAACCTGATGCGCCGCCTGTCGCGTGACGCTTCGCTGGCTGACGATCTCGCACAACAAGTGTTCATTCGGGTATGGCGCACGATCGGGCAGTTGCAGCATCCCGAGCGCTTCCCAGGCTGGCTAAAGCGCGTAGCCGTTAGCGTTTGGCTACAGCACCATCGGAGGAGGGACGTATTGGCCTCGGCCGAGACGATCGACGATCACGAGGAGCACACGGACGACACCGCCGGTACAGCCGTCGATATCGATCACGCACTGGCGTTGCTACCGAACGCGGTGCGTCTCTGCATCGTTCTTTCATATCACGCACAGATGAGCCACGCCGAGATCGCGGAGACGACGTCGTTGCCGCTCGGCACGGTCAAGTCGCACATCCGCCGGGGGACCGAAAAGCTTGAGGATCTGCTCTCTGCCTACGCCGAAAGGGCGACGACCGAGGCGGCCTCATGAGCGCCGAACGCAACCTGGCGCTCGAGCGCCTCTTCGCCGCTGCCGATCGCGATCTCGGCGACGAAGACTTTGTTGCCCGCGTCATGGCGAGAACGAGCACGCTCCGCACGCGGAGGCTCATGATCGTGCTTGTCGTGTGCCTTGTCACGGCGCCTGCCACGTGGTTCGTCGCAGGGCCATTCAACGACGCGCTGTTGTGGTTCACGCAGTTCATCGCGCAGCCGATCGCCGGCACCGGTGACGGCGTCGCAAGCCCCGTCGTACCACCGATTAACAGTGTCGGCGGCGCGCTTGCGCTGGGATTGCTCGTGTTACGCGCGATCAGGCGAAGGCTGTTCTCGGCGCGCAGCTGACAGGCAGAGATCAGAGTTCACACAGGACCGGACGCGTGGCCTAGATGTACACCTTGGAAGTCGCTTTCCTTCTCTACATCGCCTCGCTCCTCGTGAGCGTGGCGGGGCCGGAAGAAGTCCGCCGCCCGACGGCGACAATCGCTTTGGCTTGGTCGTTCTATGAGCTTCTCAAAACCGCGGGCCATGGCCTTGGGTGTCGGCGCGCGAGACCGTCATGCGGGTGAGCTGGAGAAGTGTCGTATGAAATCGTTTGCAAAATCGACATGGCTAATACCGGTAGGGCTGTTAATCCTTAGTCTTCTCCCGCTCCTGGGTGGCGCTCACCGTATCACTGAACTGATTGGCGGCGCCGAGATCACCAAGGACAATGCCCGATTCTTTGCCGCCCCCGTGCCAATCGTTTTGCACGTCATCAGCTGCAGCGTCTACTTCGTGCTTGGCGCGTTCCAGTTCTCGCCCGATTTTCGAAGTAATAACCGCAGGTGGCATCGCACCGCCGGACGAATTCTGATTCCCACCGGATTAGCGTCCGCAGCAACCGGAATGTGGATGGCCGTCGCCTATCCGCCTTTATTCGGTGATGGAACAGCCCTCACATACATTCGTCTCATGGTGGGCGGGGCGATGATGCTCTTTGTTTGTTTGGGATTCGCCGCAATCAGACAGCGCGCATTTAACGATCATCGCGCGTGGATGATGCGCGCCTATGCGCTTGCCATTGCCGCCGGCTCTCAGCCGCTGACGCTCGGGATCGTGTTCGTCATTTACGGCGCGTTCGGAGAGATGGAATACACGCTCGGCATGACGGCTGGGTGGCTTTTGAATCTCGCGGTGGCCGAGTGGTTCATTCGGA
>DATCIQ010000308.1:0-2605 GCA_036507635.1 Gammaproteobacteria bacterium | reverse complement strand
AGAGCATGACCGTCCATAACGCCGACGAGCGCATCAAGGCGGGGCTCCAGGCCCTCACCGATGCCAGCGGCGCCGATTCCATGTTCGTGGCCCTCTTGAACGGCGACGCAACCACCTTCGATACGGTATATGCCGGACGATCGACCTTCTCGACCTGCAACCCCGAAGTCCTGAGCGGCCGCGAGCTCGCGGAATTTCCGTGGATGAAGAGCCGTTTGGAGCATCTGCGGCTGCTCTAAATCACCGATACCGCTGCGGCGCCGCTCGCTCAACAACGCGATGCCGAGCATTTCGCAAGCCTCAACGTCGGCGCCGTACTGCTCGTGGGATTCAATATCCGCGGCATGCTCGGCGGCATTCTCGGGGTGCTGAGCGCGGTTCCGGAGCCCGGTTGGAGCGCAGAGCTGCATCTTGCGCTCAAGCTCGTCGGCGTGAGCTGCGCGAGCGGCCTCGAGCGCATTCGCCTCCAGGAAGATCTGTTTACGGTGCAGGAGCGGGATCGCCTGGTCACCAACACGGCCAACGACGGCCTGTGGGACTACGACGTGCGCGGCAACTCGATGTATTTCTCGCCGCGTTGGCGGGCGATGCTCGGCTACTCCGAGACCGAGGACATACCGGAGTGGCGGTTTCTCGTGCATCCGGACGAGATGGCGCGCGTACAGGCGCAATTACGCGAGCACTTGGAGGGACGCACGGCGCTGTTCGAAAGCGTGCATCGCATGCGCCACGCAAGCGGCGATTGGCGCTGGATACAGAGCCGCGTCAAGGCGCGTCTCGACGAGAATAACCGCCTCAAGCGCCTCGTCGGCGTCGAGACCGACATCACGGAGCGCAAGCTGTACGAGGAAGCATTGTTCCGCGAGAAGGAGAGCGCACAGATTACGCTCCAGTCCATAGGCGACGGTGTTGTGACCACGGACTCGGGGGGGCTCGTGCAGTACTTGAACCCCGTTGCCGAGGGGCTCACCGGCTGGAAGGTCGACGACGGGGTCGGCTCGTCGATCGACGAAATTTTCCGCGGCTTCCACGAGGAAACGTGCGAGCCAGTGGAAAACCCCGTGCTCGTCGCGATGCGCCGCAATCGCTCGATCAAATCCGTGCGCCCGACGTTGTTGATTCGCCGCGACGGCAACGAGCTCTACATCGAAAGCACGGCGGCGCCGATTCGCGATGCGACGGGTAACGTGACCGGCGGCGTGCTCGTCTTCCACGACGTAACCGAGTCGCGCGAGCTCAATCGCAGACTGAGCTACGCCGCGAGCCACGACATTCTCACCGAGCTCGTCAACCGCCGCGAGTTCGAGAACCGGCTCGAGCGCGCGCTGAAGAGCGCCAAGGCCCGGGAAACCTCGTACGCGGTGTTGTATCTCGATCTCGATCAATTCAAGATCGTCAACGATGCATGCGGGCATAGCGCCGGCGACGCGCTGCTCAAACAGCTCGGTGCATTGCTCAAATCGAAGATCCGCTGGCGCGATACGCTCGCGCGCCTCGGCGGCGACGAATTCGGCGTGCTGCTCGAGAGCTGCACGATGGACGAAGCGCTACGTACGGCGGAGAACCTGCGCGCCGTGATCAGCGATTACAAGTTCACTTGGGACGAGCGGTCGTTTCGGCTCGGCGCCAGCGTCGGTGTCGTGCCGATCACGCCGGCCACCGACGACGTAGCGGCACTCCTGACGGCGGCCGACAGCGCCTGCGCCGCGGCCAAGGACGCGGGACGCAACCGCGTCTACAGCTATCAGGAAAACGATATCGACCTCATGAAGCGCCGCAAGGAGATGCAGTGGGCGGCGCGCATCAGCAACGCGCTCGAAGAGAATCGCTTCGAGCTGTTCCGGCAGACGATCCAGCCGCTGCAACCCGGGCTCGATACAGGGGCGCACTATGAGCTTTTGCTGCGGATGCGCGACGAGAACGGCGTCATCGTCTCCCCCGAGCTCTTCATCGTGGCCGCGGAGCGCTATGGCCTCACGCCGAGCATCGATCGCTGGGTCATCTCCCACGCGTTGCGCTGGCTCGTATCCGAGGCGGACGAGCGCGCGCGGCTCGCCTTGTGCTCGATCAACCTGTCGGGGCAGAGCCTCACGGACGAAAAGTTTCTGCCGTTCGTCATCGAGCAATTCCGGACGAGCGGCATCGACGGCAGACTGATTTGCTTCGAGATCACGGAAACAGCCGCGATAGCGAGCTATTCGCAAGCGAACCGATTCATTCATGCGCTCAAGGAAATCGGGTGCCGTTTTGCGCTCGACGACTTCGGAACAGGGCTGTCGTCGTTCGGTTACCTCAAGCATTTCCCCGTGGATTTCCTCAAGATCGACGGCAGCTTCGTCAAAGAGATCCTGCACGACCCCATAGACCGCGAGATGGTACGTTCGATCAACGAGATCGGACACCTGACAGGCAAGCAGACGATCGCCGAATTCGCCGAGAACACCGAGATCATCACGATGCTGCGCGGGATCGGCGTCGACTACGCGCAAGGCTACGGCGTCTCCGAGCCGAAACGGCTTCTCGAAGCCGTCGCCTAATCATTGCTTCCTCTTTTTTCTGTAGGAGCGAGCTTCGCTCGCGAATTGAAGATCGCGAGCGAAGCTCG
>DATCIQ010000307.1:0-6430 GCA_036507635.1 Gammaproteobacteria bacterium | reverse complement strand
CCGGCGTTCCGCGTCCTGAAAACGATCGTCTGTCCGGGCTCAGCCCGCGCCGCCATTGGAATCTCAGGGTGTATGCGATTGAAACAAGCTGCATCCTCCGCACAGCGGTTCCCCTCCCGGCCAATGACGAGAACTTCCTGGCCCGGCAGTGCCGAACATATTCCACCTGCAAGTCCAGCGGTGCACAGTATGCTAATCGAGACGCGCATTACCTCTCCCCAAGTTGGAATAACCTTGGCTCGTTACGACCGGCATAATTGTTGAGCGTCAACCACCGGGCAGTCAGTGATTCGAAACGGCCGTAGTGGGTCGTACCGCTCGTTCCCGGCGATCATAACGCGATCGCGCGCGAATGGCCGCAGCCGGACTCATTCTCCCCGGTTAAGAACTCGCGATCTCGGCTCCCGTCGTCGGGCGTTCACCGGCCATGAACGGACGGTCGAGAGAATTCGCCGTCATCGCAGGAGCGCACCCTTCAGTACAGCCGCGGCGGTCGGACCGCCGCCCCGACATCGTCGAGCTCGAGCTGACCCTCGCGCCCACGGGCAGCCTGACGCTCAGCTCTTGGGCTCCTGCCATAGCCGCCCACGACCATGACCCCGCGACCGGGACCTCCGCGACCGCTCCGCCCGCGACCGCGCCGCCCAAGCCGGCCGCCCCTCGCGTGCTGGACCCTTCGATGTCGCTCCGACGACAATCGTTGACGGAATAGCGATAGAGCGTCGCGTCCGTAGCGCTTATTCTTGCTGCTTCGATGGTTGCCCCTTCGACCACGGGAGGCCGACATGTATGAGCTCAGCCACTTCGCGATTCAGTGTGATGACGTCGAGCGCGCCGGGCGCTTCTACGAGACCGTCTTCGGCTGGAAGATGTCCGCTTATCACGGGGTGGGCAGCGACGAGTTTCAACGAATCGCGACCGCCGACGGCAAGCACGTCGGCGCGGTTCAGAGCCGTAAGTTCAATCCGGCGCCGCAACGAATCCTCGGCTTCGAGTGCTCGATCAGCGTGCCCGACGTCGAGGCCGTGACACGGAACGTCGAGTTCGCGGGCGGCACGGTGCTCATGCGCAAGACAGCCATCCCGGGCGTCGGCTGGATCGTCAAGTTTCTGGATTCGGAAGGGAACCTGTGCTGCGCGGTCGCCCACGATCGCGCCACGCAGTGAGCATCGCGCCATGGCCAATCGCGTGCGCCACTTCGAAATCGAGGCCGACGACGTCGAGCGCGCAAAGCGGTTCTACCAACGCGTCTTCGGCTGGCAGATCAGGCGTTGGGGGCCGCCAAACTACTACTTGATCGATGCGGGCGACGGCATGAGCGGCGACATCCGCGAGCGCACCAATCCCGCGGGGCCCGGAAACGCCGGATTCGTGTGCACGGTCGTCGTCGACGATCTGCAGGCGATCAAGGAAGCGATCGTCGCCAACGGCGGCACGATCGTGGTGCCGGAGTTCCGGATCGACGGCGTCGGCAACCTCCTCTACTTCACCGACACGGAAGGCCACCGCGTCGGCGTCATGCAGCGCGACGGCGTTTGAACGCTTGGCACTCGAAGTTCGCACGCTCGCGGCAACGTACTTCAACGGCCACCACATCGAGCCGCACGTTCATCCTTGGGGCCAGCTCATCTACGCATCCGAGGGGCTCATGCGCGTTCACGCGGACGACCGGCTTTGGCTCGTGCCGCCGCAGCGGGCTTTGTGGGCGCCGCCCAAGGCGCAGCACGAGATCTGGGCGCAAGGCACGTTCGCGATGCGCACGCTCTATCTTTCCGAGAGACTGTGCGCGCTGCTGCCGCGGGCCTGCGAGGCGATCGACGTCTCGCCGCTGTTGCGCGAGCTCGTGCTGTTCATCGTTCGCGCGGGGATGCTCGACGGCGGCAGACCCGCGGATCGCCGCACCATTGGCTTCCTCGTCGACCAGCTCGCGTCGCCCGAGATCTTGCCGTTGTCGTTGACGATGCCGCACGACCAGCGAGCCCGGCTCGTCGCCGACCGTCTGCGCGAAAACCCCTCGGATCCGGCCGAGCTCCCGGAGCTCGCACGCTTCGCCGGCGCCAGCACGCGCACGCTGCAGCGGGCGTTTCGGGCCGAGACGGGGCTACGGTTCGTCGAGTGGCGACGCCGTCTGAGGCTCCTGCACGCTGCGGCGCTCATCGGCACGGGTGCAACGGTGACGTCGGCCGGGCTCGACGCGGGCTATCAGTCGACGAGCGCGTTCGTCGCCGCGTTTCGAGCGGAGCTGGGCGTGACGCCGGCGCGCATGCGCAGTGTTCGGGGCGACGGCAAACAGTGAGACGCAAGGCCGCTTCGCGACCTCCTCGGAGGCCGCGCCGAAAACATGGCGAAAACACTAATTCGTCCACTCGTACGGCCTCGCCGTGAGTGACGGCTTTCGGGCATTTCGTGCTCGTTAAGGGCGAGCTCGGCAGCGCAGTCCCCTTCGACGATGTTCGGCCAATATTGCGGTCTTTTTGGGCTCAGGGCTAATATCCGTGGACGCTAACCCGGAGCCACCATGAACACGAAGGCGGGGGGACACTCGCGAAAGCGCTGGGTCGTCGTGCTGGCAGCCGTCGTCGTCTTCGTCAACGTGCTCGCGCTGACCGTCGGAATCTACGTCCAACAGGTCGCTACAAGGTGGGCGATACTTGATCCGCGGAAAAGTTATGCGGAGCTCTTCGGAGTCAGCGACGAAGAGCTCGCACGGGGGTTCGACAGCGAGCGCTTCTCGCGGCTGACGAAAGAGCGGGTGCAGCTCCCTTCCGCTCACGCCGAAACCATCAACGTGCTCCTCGTTCACGCGCCCGGCCCCGCCCGAGGGACCGTGCTGCTAATGGGGGGGCACCCGTATGTGGTGATGCAGGTCGGCGACATCTTCCTCGACCGCGGCTTCAACGTGCTCCACTACAATACCCCGAATGCGAAGATCAGCTACGGTTACTACGAGAAGTACGATCTAGAAAGCGTCGTCAAGTTCGCCCGCGAGGATCCTCGGGGCATTATCGGCGTCTACGGGATGTCGGCGAGTGCAGGCGCCGCCGTGCAGTACGCGGCAATGAGTGAGGGTAGCGGGGACGTGGCATTCTACGTCATCGATGCCGGGTTCTCTGACCTCGCGGACCTGTTCGGCTGGCACTTCCGCAATCAAGTCGGTGTGCGGACCCCTTGGCTCGTGAATACATACGCTACCGTGGTGAGCTACCTGCGCGATGGTTACTTTTTTGGAGAGGTGTCGCCGCGAGGGTCGATCGTGGATGTGAGGACGCCTATGCTCTTCGTCCATGGCCGGGCCGACACTGAGATCCCCTACTGGATGACCGAAGAGCTATACAACGCTAAGCCGGGCGCGAAATTGCTCCTCTCGCACGACGGCGGGCACGGTCTGGTCGATGCCAGGGGGGGCGGAGGTATCGTGAAGAGCCGGGAGGCCTTCGGCCAGAAGGTGGATGAGCTGTTGGCGCTTGCGGGGGAAGGCGGCGGGTGAAGAAGCGAAGCGCAAGTCTATCCGAAATGCACGGTCTGCTTTGGGTCGATTCGTTAACATTACCTCTATCGACTGGCCGTGTACGAGCGGCTTCGGGTCATTGGGACGGATTCGTGGCGAGTGTCTCCAATCGAGCTCGATTCCAGCCGGTCAGGAATTCTGTTCGACGAAGGTCTTGAATCGGGCTCATCTGAGTCGGTCAGGCAGTATCATGTTAATGATCGGGCGGCCGGCGTCGGTCGACCCGGAGCAGCCGGTCGCGCGCTCTAATTTTTTCCTCGACCCGGGATCGACCACCTAGCGAAGAGATTCCGGATATCAAGTATCAGGTCCTGTGACGTATCGTCGCGAGAAGACGCATGAAGGGACCCTCGCGGCGCGTTCCGGTTGCTCAAGATTCTGGCCGCTCGGCCGCGTCGAGCGCCGCGAGCATGCGCGCGTCGTGCGCCACTCGCTCGTCCTGCAACCACTCCGGCGCTACCGTGGCGCCCGCGGCGACCAGCAGCGCGACGACTTCGTAGTATCTGTGGCTCGCGACGTCCGGCGGCGGATCGTTCCATGCAAAGAGCGTCCACGCGAGCGGCGTGCCGCCCCAGGTCTCGTCGTTCGCGTCGACCGGCGCGCCTCGACGCAGCAGCGCCTTCACCGTGTCGACGTGGCCGCCGCACGCCGCCCAGTGCAGGCCGGTCTGGCCATGATGCTTGAGCCTTGCGCTCACATCCATGCCTTGGGCGAGCAAGAATTCGACGACGTCGGCGCGGCCGAATTCGCACGCCCAGGTGAACGCGTCGCGTAGCTGAGCCGCTGTCGCAATGCGCGTCGACGTGCCGTCGCCGTCGAAGAAGCCCCGGACGAGATCCAGCCGGCCGACGCCGGCCGCGCCCTCGAAATCGAGCGGCGCGCCGCGGCGTGCCAGCATCTCCGCGCCGATTCGCCGACCGTTCGCGAGGCAGCCGTTCACCAGACCCGGTCCGACTATCGCGGCGCCGTACTCGACCAACACGTCGACCAATTCGTCGAGCACCCCGGCCTGTGCCGGGTGCATGCTCGTCGCGGCGAGCCCGAGGGTTTTCGAGCCGCCGTACATATCGGCCACCGCGTCGACGTCCGCGCCGGCTTCGAGCAGGAGCCTCGCGATCGACGCGATGTTCTTCGGCGTTCGCTGCCGCCAACTTTCGACGCCGTTCGAGCCCACGTAGTGAAGCAGCATCGAACGATGTTTGCGCTTGGAACGCGCGCGAATCAGCTCCGGGTCGTCGCGCAGCAATCGCTCGAGCGCGGCAACGTCGCCCGCAATGATCGCGTCCACCGCGGCTTCGAATCGTGCTACCGGCGAGCTCTTGTCGCGCAGCGCTTCGGCGAATGCGGCAAATTCGGGCCAAGCTGCGAATTCGTGATTGCGCGCGATGATCGTTCGAGCGTCGCGGCTCGAATAGTCGGGAGTGAGACCGCCGAGCCACGACGACTGCGGCCGAGCTTTTCGAATCTGCGGATGCTGCGCCAGCAACCGTTCGAGCGCCGCGATGTCGCCGTCGACGACCGCGTCCTCAGCCTCCTTCCAGACGTGCGGCGCAACGCCGCTGCCGCGCGCCGCGACCTCGTCCGCAAATGAGGCCCAGCTCTGAAAACCGTGCTCGCGCGCGATCACGAGCTGCATGTCGGCCAGCGCGAGCTTCGCCGCGCGCAACGCGGCGTCCCCGGACTTGGCGAAGCGCGGGTGCTGTCGCTTGATTCGCTGCAGCGAGGCCGCGTCGCCCGCTTTGCAGCGCTTAAGCAGCTCCTTCGCTTGCTTCTTGTACTGCTCGAGGTTCGGACGCGCGGGAAGATTGCTATCGGCCATACGAAACTCCTTTCGTTGAACGCCTGGAGTCCGCGCGCATCAGGCTGAAAGAAGATTCGTACTTCGGAGACGTTCGTCGGGGTGGGCACGGCCCTTTCCGCGGACTGGAGGCGCCCCTAGCGCCGGCTCAGTATAGCGCCGCGGCGGGACCCGACTACAGGTGTTCCGCGGAAGCGCTGGCGCAATCAGCCGCGCGGAGCAGCAGCGTCGGTCGGAGACGCTTGTTCGACGTCGACCGCTCTCGGCCACAGCCTGATTTGCGGGCTCACCCTTGGTCGGGCGGGTTTCGCACCCGCTGCACGACTAACGAAGTTTCATGGAGTCATCGCATACCCCACTCTTCCCCGACCAGCATTTCCTGGTCGCACTGCCGTCAGTCCTCCCGGCGGAATGAGGCCTCCTCACGAACGGCAACTTGTGGCCGACTACTGATGTAGAACACGCCCGCGCGAGCCGCGATCTTAACGGAACGAATGCGTCCGACAACGGCCACTCGACTTGAACGCCGCGTCGAATCGCGTTGTACTTCCGGAGTCGGCCCGAGAAGGACACCTAAGGGGAAACCGGAGCCTAGTCGGTCGTCCCGCACGCAGGACACGCCGTGCGAATCCGGGACACACCTGTGACCGTGACCTCGGGCACAGAACGGCGCATCCACTCTAGCAGTTGAAGCCCGGGGTTTCTTGGCGCGAGCGGCTGCCGGCATATCCATGAGTGCGGGCCTGTTTATGGTGCGAAGCTTTGTGTGCTACGCGAACCACCCAAACGCTCCGATGTTGCAGGAGTGTCATTTGATAGGCTCTGTTCGCCTGGAAACGATGATCACTATCACCCGCTACGGAAGAACGAAGCGTCCCCGCCCGTAGCGGGCGATTGCGATGACAGTGCTGTTCGTTGTAACCATTCCGACCGCTTGATTTTAGAGGAGACGCAGCATGGACCGATTCACCGGCGGTTGCCTGTGCGGCAACGTCCGAATTGTGGCGTCGGGACTCCCATACCGGGTCGGCCTTTGTCACTGTCTCGACTGCCGCAAGCATCATGGGGCCCTTTTTCACGCTTCCGCGGTGTTCCCTCAGGATGCGGTGACGATCGATGGCGAA
>DATCIQ010000306.1:0-2940 GCA_036507635.1 Gammaproteobacteria bacterium | reverse complement strand
TGGCCGCGCGCCAAGGCCCAGCCACCGACGGCCGCGACGAGCAGCGTCACAAGCGTTGCGCAGCGTAGGGGCAGTATTCGCTTCGCGGGCATGACGGCCGGATCATGAACGTTCACACGGGCGCGGGCAACCGCGCGCGAGCTCCTCGATTCTGTTGAATCTCCGGCACCGTTGCGAAGGTGGAACAAATGCTCTATGCATCGATCGGTTCACAATTTCAACGCTTGCTGTTGTGATGCCGCCCCGTAGGGCGTTAGGCTTGCGTTCCGTCTGCAAAGGAGCTTGAGGTATGCGTCGCCTGCCAGTTTTGTTCTTGCTGTGCGGTCTCGCGGCCGTTGCACGGGCCCAGAATGGAGGATACCTCGGAGTATCGATCGGCTCGTTCGACTACTCCCAGAGCGGCGACTCGGGGATCCCGATATCGGACAGCGCCGGCGCGTACCGCTTGTTGGGCGGCTATCAGTTCAACGAAAATTACGCGATCGAGGCAGGATGGGGCACGACAGAAGACCTCAAAGAGACCTTCCGATTTTTGGATCCGTTCTTCGGCGACGTGTCGTTGACGATCAAGTACGACTACGAGATTTCGATGGTGCGCTTCCTCGCCTTTGCACCGCTGTCGAGCATGAGCATCTTCGGTGGGGCGGGATATTACGACGCAACCATAAATTTCTCCGCACGCATTGAGGACAACTCGGGCGTAGCCACGTTCGCGGAGGAGCTCGGTGACGACGGCGCCATGGTGGTCGGCGGCATTCAATTCGAGCGCGACCGCATCACGCTGCGCGGCGAATACGAATGGCTCGACGCCGAAGGCGACGTCGACACGACGACGTTGAGCTTCGCAGTGCTGTTCAGGTTCTGACGTGCGCCCGCGAATCGGTTAAGCTGCCGGGGGTTCGCGCTCGGCGAGCTCGCCTCCGGCAGCACCGATGGCCCCAACGACGAAGGCCCAGCTACAGATCCACTTCTGCGTCCTGCTGTGGGGGTTCACGGCGATTCTCGGCAAGCTCATCGCGTTGCCGGCATTGCCGCTCGTCTGGTGGCGCATGTTGATCGTCGTGACCGTGCTCGCGCTCGTGCCGCGCGTTTGGGGAGCGTTACGCGCGATGCGCGCGAGATTGCGCTTCGCGTACGCGGGTATCGGCGTGCTCGTGGCATTGCACTGGCTCACGTTCTACGGCGCGATCAAGCTCGCCAACGCTTCCGTGGCAGCGACTTGCATCGCGCTTGCGACGGTGTTCACTTCGCTCGTCGAGCCGGTGCTGACGCGCACGCGCTTCTCCCGGCGCGACTTCGTGCTCGGTATCGCGGTGTTGCCGGGCGTCGCGCTCGTCGTCGGCGGCGTCCCGCCGGGTATGCGTCTCGGGATCGTCGTCGGTGCGTTGTCGGCGTTGATCGTGGCAGTGTTCGGCTCGCTCAACAAACGGTTCGTTCACCACGCCGAACCCCTGACCGTCACTGCGTTGGAGCTCGGCGCTGGAACGATCGCGCTGACGATGCTCGCGCCTTTGATGCCGGTCGTGTTCCCGCCTTTTGCCGGCGAGCTTTTCGCTTTGCCGCCCCCGCAAGACGCGGCCTTGTTGCTGATACTTTCGCTCGCCTGCACCCTGCTGCCGTTCGCGCTCTCGCTCGTGGCGTTGCGCCACATGAGCGCGTTCGGCGCGCAGCTGGCCGTCAACATGGAGCCCGTGTATGCGATCGCGCTCGCTGCCGTGCTGCTCGGCGAGCAGCGCGAGCTCACGGCGGTTTTCTACGTGGGTGTCGCGATCATTCTTGCGGCCGTGTTCGCGCATCCCATGCTGAGCAAGGCGCGATCCGTGGAGCACCCCGAGATTCTGGGCACCGCCGAAGCCAAGCAAGTCGTCGATTAGATGTAGGAGCGAGCTTCGCTCGCAAATGTTATGAAATCGCGAGCGAAGCTCGCTCCTACAAGAGCAAGAATCGCGGCGAGACGCCGCTCCCACAGAAGGCGCCGCTCCTACGGTGCTTCGGGCATGCACCGCGCTTGCGCGAGTGCCTTGCGCCAGCCGTCGGAGGCGCGCAGCAGCGCGCATTGTCCGTCGTTGACGACGAGCTCGAAACGCTGCACGTCGGCGTCGAGCATGCGTCCCGTCAGCGGCCGGTTTGCGGGCTCGCGGATCGGTCCCCGCTCGATGACGAGCGTGCTCGTTTGCGTCAACGCATCGTCGGCGATCGCGACCGGCGCCCGGCCGAGCGCCTCCGTGAGCGCCGCACGCAATTCCGTGCGCACGGCTTCGGTCGGGTCGACGAGGACGGCCGGCACGTCCTCGCTTGCGCCGAGGTGTCCGCAGCCCACTGCGGCGGCCGCGCTTAAGCACAGCACCGCTTCGAGCTTCATTGCCGGTGCTCGAGAATGCGGTTCTCGCGCCACGGCGGCCGGAGCATGCGGCCGTCGGCGGCCGATAGCGGCGCGCCGGGCTTCGAGAAGCCGGGGCCGGGACCGCCGATTCCCGTGGGCGCGGGACACGCGCCGGGATTGTCGCGATAAGCGAGCGCCGCGGCGAGGCGGGCTTCGGTCACGTCGCCGAGCGCGTGCGTATAGTCATCGCCCACCGAGCAGCCTGGAACAAGTGTGCCAGGCGAATCTTGCGTATTCTGCGGCGAGAAGCCATCCGTGTAGTCGCCGAAGCCCTTGGCGTTGACGCCTTGAAACTGGATCGAGAAGTAGGTCGTGCCGCAGTTGTCCCACGGATAAAAGCCGTAAGGCTTGCCGCACGTCGTCGAGCCGATCTGGATGACTTCGACGTCGACGCCTTGCAGGCCGTTGATGATCGACTCGCTGGCCGAGCACGTGTTCGGACCCGTGATCACGAACACGCGCTGAAGATCGAGCGTCGGCAACGACTGCCCGGCGGGCAAGGCAAAAAAGCCGGTGGTCGTCGTTGCGAACCGGTCCGGCACCAGCGGAGCGCCCGT
>DATCIQ010000305.1:0-12159 GCA_036507635.1 Gammaproteobacteria bacterium | reverse complement strand
CAATCGCGTCGCTCAAGCTCCGTGAGGGTCGCGGCGCCCGAGCCGCCCGCCATCAATCGGTCGACGAGCCTGCTGACGTGCTGCGGCGACCGCGTCTTGCGGGCGAGCAACGCATAAACGGCGGGCACGACGAACAGCGTGAGGAACACCGATACGAGCATGCCGAAGAAAACCACGATGCCGATCGGGCGCCGCTGCTCGGCTCCGGCGCCGCTCGCAAGCAACAGCGGCAGGGAACCGAAAGCCGTGCAGAGGCTCGTCATGAGCACCGGCCGCAGGCGTATCACGGCCGCTTGCACGAGCGCTTCGAGGAATTCCACGCCTCGATCGCGCAGCTGGTTCGCGAATTCGACGATGAGCACGCCGTTCTTTGCGGCGATGCCGATCAGCATGATGACGGCGATCTGACTGAAGATGTTGACCGTCAGACCGGAGAACTTGAGCCCGAATACCGCGCCGAGCAGCGCGAGCGGCACCGTGGCCATGATGATCAGAGGATGCACGAAGCTCTCGAACTGAGCCGCCAGCACGAGATAGACGACGACGAGCGCCAGCAAGAAAGTGAAGTACAGTTGCTGACCCGTGCGCGTGAATTCGGCGGATTCGCCGTCCCACATGAGCGTCGCTTCCGGCGGTAACTCACGCGCCACGGTATCCCGGAACCACTGCACAGCCTCTCCCATCGTGTATCCGGGGGCGAGGTCCGCGGTGATCTTGATGGAGCGTAGTCGGTTGAACCGCGACAGCTGCATGGTTCCCGAGGTCTCCTCGAGGCGTATGACGCTCGACAACGGGATCAGCTCATCGGTCCGTGTCGATCGTACGCGGATATTAGTGAGGTCCGTGCTCGTCTGGCGGAGGTCGTTGCGCGCTTGGAGGATGACGTCGTATTCGCGGCCGCGATCTATGTAACTGGTCACGACGCGCGAGCCCAAGACCGTCTCGAGCGTTCGGCCGATCGTTGCAAGGGAGACGCCGAGATCGGCGGCGCGGTCGCGGTCCTCCGAGATGCGGATTTGCGGTTTGCGCTCCCGGTAGTTCGTGTCGACATTGACGAGACCTGGGTTGCCTTCCGCGAGCTGCCGCAGTTCGTCCGCCCACGCCGCGAGTTGCTCGTAGTCCGGCCCGCCGATCACGGCCTGAATGGGACGGCCGACATTGCGGCGGCCGAGACTTGCGGGCTGCCCCGAAGAGGCGCGCACGCCGGGTAGCTTATCGGCCTCCGCGAGCACCGCGGCCAGGATCTCGTCCGCCGACCGTTCGCGCTCGTGCCAAGGCTTGAGGATCAAGAACACTCGCGCCGAATTGACGTCGCCGGTGCGCGGGTCGCTGCCGCCCTGACCCGGCAGGCGAACGAGCACGCGTTGAATGTCGCCCTTTTTCATTTCCTCGAGGGCGATCGCTTCGAGCCGGCGCGCATAGCCGTCCATGTACTGAAAGCTCGAGCCTTCCGGCCCTTCGATCGCGACGAACACTCGGCCGACATCCGCCGCCGGCGTGAATTCCGAGGGCACCGAGCGAAACGCGAGCACGCCGAGCACCACGAGGCCGGCCACGACCGCAAGCACCCTCCACGGGTGGACGACGACCTCGCGCAACCTGCGCTCATAAAAGCGCGCGAGCGAGCGGAAGAACGCATCCATCGCCTGCCCGAACTTGTTGCGGGCCTCGTGCTCGGGCAATCGGGACGCCAACATCGGCGTGAGCGTGAGCGCGACGAGCGCCGAGAATAGAACTGCGGCGGCCAGCGTGAAGCCGAACTCGCGAAACAGACGTCCGAGGTCGCCCGGCAGGAAAGAGATCGGCACGAACACCGAAGCGAGCGTCAGCGTCGTCGCGATCACGGCGAACCCAATTTCGCGCGTGCCCGTGATAGCGGCGACGAGCGGCGGTGCCCCGAGCTCGGCGCGACGATGCACGTTCTCGAGCACGACGATCGCGTCGTCGACGACGAGACCGATGGCGAGCACGAGCCCGAGCAGGGTCAGGACGTTCACCGAGTAGCCGAGCGCATACATGACGGTCAGCGAGGCGATGATCGAGACGGGAATCGTCACTGCCGGGATCAGCGTGGTGCGCAGATTGCCGAGGAAAAGAAAGATCACCGCGAGCACCGACGTCAATGCGAACGCGACGGCGATCAGCACTTCACGCAGCGCCGCCTCGATGGGGACGGCATTGTCGACGGCGACCGCGAGCATTGCGCCCGCCGGGAGGCTCGCTTGCATCCGCTCCACCTCGGCGCGGACGCCGCGCGCGATGTCGAGCGTGTTGCCTTTGGATTGTGCTTCGACGCTGAGCGTGAGGCCGGTTTGACCGTTAATGCGGCTGTACGACCGGTCGTTCTCGGCCGCGCGCTCCACTTCGGCCACTTCACCCAGCCGTACGAGATGGCCGTCGGCGCCGCGCGCGATCACGAGGTTGCGGAAATCCTGCTCCGTCTCGAGGCCGACGATCGTGCGCAGGGAAAACTCGCGCGTCAGCGATTCCAGCCGTCCGGCGGGCAGCTCGATGTTCTCGCGGCGCAGCGCGTCCTCGATGTCGGTCACCGTCAACTGGCGCGCGGCGAGCGCGAGCCGATCCAACCACACGCGCATCGAATAGCGCCGCGCACCCGCTATGCTGACACGCGCCACGCCCGGCACCGTCGAGAGGCGATCGACGATGTTGCGCTCGGCATAGTCGGTCAGCTCGAGCATCGACATCGATTCGGAGCTGAAGCCCAAGTTCACGACGGCGTCGGCGTTCGCATCCGCCTTGACGATCTGCGGCGGATCGGCTTCGTTCGGCAATCCGGCGAGGACGCGGGAGACGCGATCGCGCACGTCGTTGGCCGCGGCATCGATGTCGCGGCTGATGTCGAATTCGATGCGGACCTGCGAGCGCTCGTCTTGGCTGTCGGACTCGATCTTCAAGACGCCTTCGATGCCGGCGATGGAGTCCTCGATGACCTGGGTGATCTTGGTCTCGATGACGGCCGCGGAGGCGCCGTTGTACGTGGTCGTGATCGAAACCACAGGCCGATCGATGTCGGGGTATTCGCGCACCGACAAGCGCTGCAGCGACACGATGCCGAAAATCACGAGCAATAGGCTTAAGACGGTCGCGAAGACCGGGCGGCGCACAGAAAGCTCTGCTATTCGCACCTGCCGTCCGGCCTCTCAGCTTGCGGGGCCCGCAACCTCCGCGACGACGGAGCCGTCGCGGACGTTCTGCGTGCCTTCCACGACCACGCGGTCATTTTCCGCAAGGCCATCGACGATCTCGACCTCGCCGGGACGCCGTTTGCCGATCCTGACTTCGCGGCGCTCGGCGATATTGTTGCGCACGGCGAACACGTATATGTGTCCCTGCTCGGGAACGATCGCGCCTTCCGGCACGAGCAGTGTGGGCTCGGCCTCGCCCTCGAGCCTGACCGTCATGAACATGCCCTGCCGCAACGCACCGTCGGCATTGGGGATCTCGGCGCGCACCGTGATCGAGCGTGTCACCGGATCGACGCGGGATTCGATGTTCGTGACCTCGCCCGTGAACGGGCGGTTCGGCAAGCCCACCGAAGATGCGCTCACGGAGAGGCCGCGCCTAAGCATGAACAGAAAGTTCTCGGGCACCGTGAAATCGAGCTTCATGATCGACGTATCGTCGAGCGTCGTGATCAACGTGCCGGGGCTCACGAAGCTGCCGACGCTGACATGGCGGAATCCCGTTCGGCCGTCGAAGGCCGCCCGAATCACCGTGTCGTCGAGGCTGGCCTGCGCCGCGGCGACGCGTGCTTGATCGGCCTTGAGCTGCGCCTCGATCTGGTCGAGGTCCGCCTGCGACAGCGCTTCCTGGGTCACGAGATCGCGACTGCGGTTGTATTGACTTTGGCTGTCGGCAAGCCCGGCCTGCGCTTCCGCGAGCGCCGCCTGCGCTTGAGCATCGTCCATCTCGACGAGCACTTCGCCCCGGGATACCTCGTCGCCATCGTTGAAACGGATCGCCGTCACGACGTTCGAGGCCTTCGAGGTGACTTGCACGGATTCATTGGCTCGCGTCGTGCCCACGGCCTCGATCTCGATGCCCATCGGCTGAATCGTCGCTGCGGCGGTGACCACCGCGACCGGGGCGTTCGCAGGCGGCGTCCGGCTATCGACCTCGGAGTCGGAGCAAGCGGCGCACAGCAGAAGGAGGCCGAGCACGGATGCGCATCCTGAGCGTCCCATTGATTGCTTTGGTCTCGACCTTGGAGGCGATTCTCAAGGAAGAGCATAACCGGCGCGGGCAGGAATCGCGATATTGCAGGGCGTCACCGGATGCCCGCGCGCAGAGGCGGTCCCCACTATGTCAACGACGCCAGGCCCTGCCGGCGAAGGTAGTACTATGGCCGATCTGCAAGGAGGCAAGATGTGAGCGCATCGCGGAGCAACTACAACAGTCTAGGATGGACTTCCTTAGCGGCGGTTCTCCTCATCTTGATCAGCGTGGTGGATTATCTATCGGGACCCGATATTTCCGTTGCCCTGTTCTATCTCATCGCTGTTGCACTGGTTGCTTGGAAAACGCGCGAGCTTCGCTTGACGGCAGTGACCGGAGTAGTGAGCGCGGCAGCGTGGTTGGCGGCAGAGTGGTTCACGTTGGGGGCGCCAACCCGCGGCATTCTGCTTTGGAACGCAGCCACTCGACTGCTCATCCTGATCACGATTGGTGTCCTTATTTCTCGCCTGAGAGAATCCCTGGACGCCGAGCATTCGATGGCGCGTACGGATTTTCTCACCGGGGCACTGAATGCGAGGGCGTTCTTCGAGAAGGCAGAAATCGAGATCGCCAGGGCGCGGCGATATGGGCGCCCGCTGACGGTGGCCTATCTGGATCTTGACGATTTCAAGAGCATCAACGATCGCTTCGGCCATAGCCATGGCGACACCGTTCTGCAATTGGTGGCCGCGACCTTGGTGAGGAACCTACGGCAAACCGACAGCGTGTCACGCCTCGGCGGCGATGAGTTCGTTCTGCTGTTGCCTGAGATAGGCTACGACCAAGCGACGGGAGCTCTGTCGAAACTCCAGCAAGTGGTGTGCGAAGCGATGCAAAAAGAAGATTGTTCGGCGACTTTTAGCATGGGCGCAGCCGCCTTCGACGTACCCCCGCGCAATGTCGATTCTCTCTTGAAGGTTGCGGATACGATGATGTATGAGGCCAAGGTTCAGGGAAAGAACTGTATTCGAATACGCGCGTACAGCGGCGACGGTGAGGTTTCGCCCGCAATGCTATCGGGGCGCCGACGTCGAGCTCCCCACTCGGACAAGCCTAGCGTCGGTCGCTGACGGAACCGCGCGTTGCCCGGTCGCGGAGTTTTGAAGAAATCGCCGTGCTCTGAGATGCTATCCGCGAGGCTCTAGGACGGGAGGGACGCAACGTGGAATGGTCAGGCATCGGAGAGTACCTGGAAGCGGTCGGGGGCTGGTTCCTCACGAGTGGCTTGCGCATCGCTTTAGTCCTGATCGGCATGATGCTTGGCATGAAGGCGGCATCGCTACTGTCGCAGCACTTGCTTGGCTTGCTCGGGCGACACGTCGACGACGGCGAGCTCAAGAAACGCGCGGATACGCTGAAATCCGTTGTCCACTACCTGGCTTCCACAGTGATCGTCGCCGTCGCGACGATGATGATCCTCGGCGAGCTCGGCATCCAAATCGGGCCCGTGCTCGCGGCGGCGGGCGTCGTCGGCGTCGCGGTAGGTTTCGGTGCGCAGACCCTCGTCCAAGACCTCATCAGCGGCTTTTTCATCTTTCTGGAAGATCAAATCCGCGTCGGTGACGTAGTGGAGGTGGCCGGTAAGAGCGGCCTCGTGGAACGGGTCACCTTGCGCATGACGATCTTGCGCGACCTCGCCGGCAATGTGCACTACGTCCGCAACGGGCAAATCAACATCGTCACGAACATGACGAAGGAGTTCTCTCGCTACGTGTTCAAGATCAGCGTGGCGTATCGCGAGGACGTCGACGAGGTGATCGACGTGATCCGTTCGCTCGACGAAGAGCTGCGCGCCGACCCGGAATTCGGCAACGATATTCTCGAACCCATCGAGATCATGGGACTGGACGAGTTCGCCGACTCCGCGGTGATCATCCAAGCGCGGACAACCACGAAGCCGATTCAGCAATGGCGAGTCGGCCGCGAGTTCAATCGCCGTCTCAAGAAGCGTTTCGACGAGCGCGGGATCGAGATCCCGTTCCCGCACATCACCCTCTATCTCGGCCAGGGCAAAGATCGCACGGCACCGCCCGTGCCGTATCAGTGACACTCGAAGTCGCTATCGCCCGCTGCGCGGCAGTTGTCGGGCCAACCGTAGTCGCGCCAATAGTCGACGAGATCGAGGTCGCGAATCAGGTTCTTGAAGCCGGGTTGCCGGCGAACGTCGCTGAAGACCGGCAGCCACAGGTACCAGACCCTGGAAGGTTGTTGCGCGATCGCGTCGCCCATCTGACGCAGCGCAAGCTCCGGATCGCCGAAATAGGCCGACCACGCAGCCATATAGGTCAGCGCGCCCGCGCTCGCGTAGGCCTCGTCGGCATCGAGCGCACGCAAGGTCTCGAGCCCGGCCTCGGGTGCATCGAGATGATGTTGTCCTATCTGGTGGACGAATCGAGTCGGACCGAAAACGAACGCCCTATTCACAGTGAAGTCCTGGCGACGCAGGAACTCCTCATCGCGGTCACCGAGCCGCAGCAATAACTCGATCGCGTCACCGAGCCAGTCGCCGTAGAGCGCCTCACCGCGCTCGTAGCCGGCCCTTCGAGCAGCCGAGTCGCCCGCCATCTCATGCGCCGCCAGGAGAAACGCGGCTCCGTTCGAATTCATCGGATTGACTTGCAGGCTCGATTGCAACACGTCGCGCGCACCCGCGAAGTCGCCGACGACGTTGCGCAGAAGGCTTGTTTCCGCTCTCTGAGACACAGGCATACCGAGGTCGACCGCTTGGCGGAATTCCGCTTCAGCGCGCAGCCAATCGCCTTGGTTGCCGCTGACAAAGGACAAAACGCTATGCGCGCGCCATGAGCCAGGATCGATCGCGATTGCCCGCGACGCGGCATCGAGGGCGGCTTGTTGCTCCCTGTCGGCCCCTGGCGCGACGAACCCTTGGCCGATGCCATGCAATTGGGCTTTTGCGATCCATGCTTCCACGAACATGGGATCGATGGTCAAAGCGCGGTCGAACCGCTCGAGAGCGGCCGCGAAGCCGGCGGCTCGCGCCGAAAAACCCAGAGCCGCGAGATAGAGCTCGTAGGCTTCGCGAGATTTTGTCGACACTCCCTGTAGAAGCCGATTCTCTTCGTCCGAAGATAATTCGGCTTCGAGCGCGCGAGCAACGTTCCGAGCGATATCAGATTCCGTTGCGAAGGGGTCATCGGGTTCCGGGTCGTAAGTCTGCGCCCATAGTTGCCTTCCGGTTCGAGGATCGCTGAGTCGCATCGTCACCCGAACGCGGTCGCCGGCATAACGGACGCTGCCTTCCAAAACGGATTCCACGCGGAGCGTGCGCGCTATCTCCGCCAGCGGCGGCCGGTTCTCGGCGTATTGCAGAACGGACGGCAAAAGGATCACGTTGAGATCGCCGAGGTTCGTGAGCTGATTTAGGATCTCCACGTGCAGACCGGAGGCGATATAGGCCTTGTCGGGATCCGCGCTCAGATTATCCAACGGCAGTACGGCAACCGACTTCGGAAGAACATCCACGGCGGGAGCCGGTGTCGCTGCGGTAGAGCTCGGTTCTATTCGATAGACCAGCCACCCGATGACAACCACGAGCAATCCGGTGAGCGCGTATGCGATGACACGCCCAATCCCCGGTGCGCGACGTTGCGTTGGCGGCGAATCCCGAGCCGATACGGTCTCGACGATGGGAATGAGCCGGTATCCCCTGCTTCGCACCGCCTCGACGTAACGCGGCCGGCTCGCGTCGTCCGATAAGCCCTGACGAAGCAGCATGATGCGCTGCGCCACATTCTCGGGGCTCACGAAATGGCGGCCCCAGACCTTCTCCGCAAGATCGTCGTAGGTCACGACATTCGGCGCTGCTTCGACGAGGACACGGAGCAGATCGAAATTGAGCGCGCTCAGCTCGAGGGAGCGACCTTCACGGGTGACACGCCGTGCCGCCACGTCGAGCGTCAGATCTGCAAATAGATACCGGGGTCGCGAACGGTCTGCCGGCGTACTCATTTTCGGTTTCCGACTATCCACGCTTCCGCTCTCGATTGTAAGGCGTCTTCATGAAGATTTAGCCGAGCGTCAACTCTATTTAGCCGACCCGAGCCTGGAATCATGCGGCCGGGATGCCGCCTCTCTAAGTTCTCGACTGGTATGGCTTTGCAACCGGGAGAGAATGGATGGTGATTGCAGCGTTCCTGCCGCGCGCGGCGGCGAAATGTGCACTGATCTTGGCGATGGCTCAATCGGCGGGCTGCGCTTCCCCTTATGCGTTGCCGCCGAGCGTCACGACAGCCGTGGGCGAGCAGCCAAAACTCGTCTGCGAGGCCGGCGAGGTACAGCTATGTCGCGACCACGGTCACGCCCTCAAATGTACCTGCTCGCCTTTCTGACGCGCTGTCGCGTTGGCGGAAATTCGACGTCAAGTGTTGCTGCGCAGTGGAAGAAGCACGCGGAGTCGCGCGTCACGCAAGATAGAATCCGCCCCAGAGCAGCGCTGATGCGCAGAATTCTAGAGCCAAGCGACCGCGTGGGGTCGGCCGGACTGTCTCGAGGATTGCCGGTTGTTATTGCAAACACGAATCATTCGCATTACTATTTGCGCGTTCCGATTCGACAAAGCGATAAAACCGATGCACCTCAAACGTCGCCCCCTCTTTGCCCTGGCATTGGCCTGCACTGTTTCCGCGGCCGCCCTCGCCCAAACGACCGAGCCCGGCGCGGACGCATTCGATCGATTCACCGTGATCGGCGCTCGCCCGGCAGAGCTCGCCGGCGGCTCCGCGAGCTACCTGACGACCGGGGAGCTCGAGCGCTTTCGCTACACGGACGTTCATCGCGCGCTGAGGCAGGTGCCCGGGCTCTATGTCGTCGAGGAGGACGGCTACGGGCTGCGACCGAACATCGGCCTGCGCGGCTCGGGCACGGACCGCAATTCGCGGATTACCCTGATGGAGGACGGCGTGCTGATCGCGCCGGCGCCGTATGCGGCGCCTGCCGCCTATTATTTTCCGACGATGCAGCGGATGAGCGCGGTCGAAGTGCGCAAGGGCTCGGCCGCGGTTCGCAGCGGCCCGCGCACGACGGGCGGTGCGATCAATCTGGTCTCCACGCCGATTCCGGGTGAGCCGTTCGCCGGCCGTATCTCGCTGTCTGCCGGTGAGGACCGGACCCTGCTCGGCCAATTAGCGGTCGGCGGCACGGCCGGCCAATGGGGGTATCTCGTCGAGGGCCTGCGTCAGGATACCGATGGCTTCAAGACGATCGACGGCGGCGGCGACTCCGGTTACGAGCTAGACGATTACCTGGCCAAGCTGAGGTTTGCGACCGCGTCAGGCGCGCGCTTCTATCAGGAGCTCGAGCTCAAGCTCGGCGTGACCGATCAAGACGGCGACGAGACTTACATGGGCCTCACGCTCGACGATTTCGAGCGCGATCCTTATCGCCGCTACGCGGCGAGCCGCCTCGACAACATCCAGACGGATCACGACCAGGCGGAGCTCCGTCACTACATTGCCTTGAGCAATCGAATCGACGTGACCACGGCCGTCTACCGCAACGAGTTCGCGCGCAACTGGTACAAAGTCGACAGGCTCTCGACGGCGTCGATGGGTGCCGTGCTCGAGGCTCCGGCGACCTTCGCGACCGAGTACGCCTGGCTCACCGGCACGACGAGCCCAGACGACGCGATCGTGATCCGCAACAACAACCGCGCCTACGAGGCGCGCGGCGTGCAGACGATTCTCGGTTTCCAGCCTATGGAAGGCGGCAGCGTCGACCACAACATCGAGATCGGCGTTCGCTATCACGAGGACGACGAGGATCGACTCCAGGACGACGACCGCTATCGAATGGACAACGGCATTCTCGTGTTGACGACGGACGGCGCGCCGGGCACGCAGGATAACCGCATCGGTTCGGCTGAGGCGCTCTCGATCTACGTTCACGATGAAATGAGCTTCGGCAATTTCATCGTCACGCCCGGCATCCGTTACGAGGACATCGAGCTCGAGCAGCGCCGCTGGTCCGGCACGGATCCCGGCCGCATCGCAGGTACGACGAGCGTCGTGCGCAGCGAGGTCGACGAGGTCATCTCCGGCGTCGGCGCCGTTTACCGGATGGCCGAGGCCTGGACGCTGCTCGGCGGCGTGCACAAAGGCTTCAACTCACCCAGTCCCGGCAGCAACGCGGAAGCCGAGGAGAGCGTGAACTACGAAGCCGGCGCGCGATATGCGCGCGAAGCGGCGAGCGCGGAGCTGATTGCGTTCTACAACGATTACGACAATCTTGTCGGCACGTGCACGGCGTCGACAGGCGGCGGTTGCATCCTTGGCGACCAGTTCGCCGGCGGCAAGGTGCAGATGCGGGGTCTGGAGCTCAGCGGCCGATACGAGTTCGACCTTGAGCGCGGCCTACGCCTGCCGGTGCAGCTCGCCTACACGTATACGAACGCGGAGTTTCGCACGAGCTTCGAGAGCGGCTTCGAGGAGTGGGGCGGCGTCGAAGTCGGCGACGAGTTGCCGTATCTGCCGGAGCATCAGGCGCAACTGCTCGCCGGGCTCGCCGCGGAGCGTTGGAGCGTCAACCTCGCCGCAAGCTTTGTGGACGCGATGCGCATAGAAGCCGGACAGGGCGCGACGTCGCCCACCGGCGCGACGGATAGCCACTGGGTGGTGGACCTGGCCGGCGACTGGACGTTGACCGACAACCTTCGCCTCTTCGCGCGCGTCGAGAACGTGCTCGACGAGGCCTACGTCGTCGCGTGGCGGCCCGCAGGCGCGCGTCCTGGGCGCCCGCGCACGGCCCTGATCGGCATCAACGCGAGCTTCTGATTACGCCTAACGCGTTCCAAACTTCTGTCTGAGCCTTTCGAACTGTTCTTTAGTGTATGTGCTGAACCATCCGGTAATTATGTATTTCTCTTCCGTATTGGAAACAACACCCCGATGAGTAAAATTCCACTCGGCGGGCCAGATCAGCGTCAATCCTTTTTCGGCTTTTACTGTCAGCTCCTGGTGGAAAAACTCCGTCCCGCCTCCTTCTTCAACATCATTTAGATACGTCATAAATGCCAGATGACGCCTGGCAATTTGGTCATTCGTGTTGTCTCTTTCGAAGTGCCAGATCTTGTAGCCGCCACCCGGCCCATAGTGCTGAATTCCTATGGGCTCAATAACACCCCACGGGACAAGTTTTCCGCTCCACGGATATTTCGCGACATATTCTTTTGCCGCGTCGTTCAACATTTCAATATAAACGTTGGCAAGCTCCGATGGCGGCAACGTGACGTCAATGCTGTCTTTCGACTCCTTGTCTACTCTACCGCCGCCTCCCGACATGAGACCTTGCCGTTTCGTGGGCGACTCTTTGTGGTATCGAATCAACGAATCGCAGATTGATTTGTCATCAAGATACCATCCGGCAATAAAACCATTCGTTGAATTGATCTTATGAGGCTTCAAATTCGACAACCTCTGCACGAGACTGGCACTCGGTTTACTGTAAGGCAGGCTCCGTGCTCTGCCAATCACCTTGCGCACAGCCGGGCGCAACAACGGCATCAACCTCCGAATGGAGAGCCGGTTGACCGATCTCGCGTCACTGCCTTACTCTTCCAGCCGATTGCCAAGGGGATGGAGTCCCCCAAAACCGCCCGCTCGGGCTGATGACTCCTACCGCGTGGAGACATCCGGTGGGAGTGGCATTCGCCGATGACCCGCCACAGTGCGGGTTTTTTGTGCCCGCGTTCACGCGCACCGGATTAGCCGGCCCTTGTGCCGCAGGATGGAGTAGTGTGCGATGGAGAACGTCTGGCTGGCCTCAGCCCTTTGGCTCGGTCTCGCGCTCGCCGCCTCGATTATTTCGATTCGCGTGGCGACATCGGTTGCGCTCATCGAGATCATGGTCGGTGCCGTGGCGGGAAACGCAATCGGGCTCGAGCTGACCGACTGGGTCAACTTCCTTGCC